>NZ_JBYIRM010000007.1:0-312820 GCF_057708105.1 Actinacidiphila sp. bgisy144
TCACAGGTGTGCCAGCTTCTCCAGGACGGGGGCCGCCTGGCGCAGGATCGCCAGTTCCTCCTCGCTGAGCCCTTCGGCCAGCTCGGCGAGCCAGGCGTTCCGCTTGTCGCGGCTCTCGGCGAGCATCGCCTCGGCCTGCGAGGTGCGGCTCACCACCACCTGGCGCCGGTCGTCGGGGTGCGGCTCCCTGCGGACCAGGCCCTTGCTCTCCAGCATCGCCACGATGCGCGTCATCGACGGCGGCTGGACGTGCTCCTTGCGGGCCAGCTCCCCCGGGGTGGCGGAGCCGCAGCGTGCCAGGGTGCCCAGCACCGACATCTCGGTAGGGCTCAGCGACTCGTCGACGCGCTGGTGGCGCAGTCGGCGCGACAGCCGCATCACGGCGCCGCGCACGTCGCTCACCGCGGCGCGGTCGTCCTCGGACAGTTCGGTCACGGTCTTTAGTTTAGCTCATTACTTTGGCTAAGCACGCTCGCCGTACGCATGATGCCCGTCACCCGAATGCCGAACCTCACCCCGTCCGCATCTCACCCGTACGGGTGAGATTGACACCGAAAGCGACCCACTCGGCCGCGCTGTGCCGCGACGGTGGTCGCATGGCATCGAGAGTGCTCAGCCTCCGGATAGACGCAGAGCTGTGGGACCGGATCAATGCCCATGCCGCCAAACGCGGAATGAGCGCCCAGGACTACGTGGTCCGGACGCTCATGCGCGACGACTTCGACGAACGCTTCAAGACGGCGGTCGAGGCCACCGACCGCTTCTACGCGGACGCGCCCCGCTCCGACGAGCGGCAGCCGCCCGCCGGGCCGGGACCCGCCGCCCGTGATCCGGCGGCGCGGCGGACCCACCCGCCGGCCGCCCCCGGGCCCCTTCCGGTCAGGGCCCCGGCCATGTCCCCTGCCAGATCCCCGGCCAGCGCCCCGGCCAAGGCCCCCACCTGGGCACCGGCCGGCGCCCAGCCCTGGTCTCAGACCAGGCCGAGCGCGGGCATCAGGTAGTAGAAGGCGAAGACCGCGGCCACCGCGTACAACGCGATCGGCACCTCGCGCCAGCGCCCGGCGGCGGTGCGCAGCAGGCAGAAGGTGACGAAGCCGATGCCGATGCCGTTGGTGATCGAGTAGGTGAACGGCATCAGCACCATGGTCAGGAACGCCGGGACCGAGATGGTGAAGTCGCTCCAGTCGATCTCCCGGATGGAGCCGGACAGGATCAGGAAGCCGACGGCGATCAGCGCGGGGGTGGCCGCCTGCGCGGGCACCATCTCCGCCAGCGGCGCCAGGAAGAGCGTGAGCACGAACATCAGGCCGGTCACGACGCTGGCCAGCCCGGTCCTGGCGCCCTCGCCGACGCCCGCGGTCGACTCCACGAAGCAGGTGTTCGCCGAGGAGGACGTCGCGCCGCCCGCGGCGGTGGCGATGCCGTCGATCATCAGTACCCGGCTCATGCCGGGCAGGTCGCCCTTCTTGTCGAGCAGCCCGGCCTCGTCGCTGACGCCCAGGATCGTGCCCATGGCGTCGAAGAAGCAGGACAGCAGCACCGTGAAGACGAACAGGATGCCGGTGAGCACCCCGACCTGGTGGAAGCCGCCGAAGAGGCTGACCTTGCCGACGAGGCCGAAGTCGGGGGTGGCCACGGGGTTGCCCGGCCACTTGGGGACGGTCAGGCCCCAGCTTGCGGCGGGCACGTCGGCGATCAGGTCGACGATGACCGCGAGCACCGTCATCGAGACGATCGAGATGAGGATGGCGCCGGAGACCTTCCGGATCATCAGCGACAGCGTCAGCAGGGTGCCGAGCACGAAGATCAGCACCGGCCAACCGGTGAGGTGACCGTCGCCGCCGAGCTGGAGCGGCACCGTGGTGTGGGCCGCGTCCGGGACGCGGGTGACGAAGCCGGAGTCGACCAGGCCGATCAGCAGGATGAACAGGCCGATGCCGATCGCGATGCCCTTGCGCAGGCCGAGCGGCACCGCGCTCATCACCCGCTCCCGCAGGCCGGTTGCCACCAGCACCATGATCGCCAGACCGGCGAGCACCACCATGCCCATCGCGTCCGCCCAGCTCATCTTGGGCGCGAGCTGGAGGGCGACCACGGTGTTGACGCCCAGGCCCGCGGCGAGCGCGACCGGCACGTTGCCGATGACGCCCATCAGCAGCGTGGTGAAGGCCGCGGTCACGGCGGTGGCGGTGACGAGTTGCCCGCCCTGGAGGTGGTGGTGGAACTTGTCCGTCCCCGAGCCGAGGATGATCGGGTTCAGCACGATGATGTACGCCATCGCGAAGAACGTCGCCAGGCCGCCGCGGATCTCCCGGGCGAGAGTGGAGCCGCGCTCGGAGATACGGAAGTAGCGGTCCAGGCCGGCGGCGGGCGGGCTGCCGAGGGGCGGGCGCGCGTCGACCGGAGCGGGGGCCGTGGGGGACATGCGGGTCCTCAGGGGGGCTCTCGTCGCCACGGATCGGGCGATCGTACGAATGATTTCGGTCAGCGAGTGACCGTTTCAGTATGAACAAACAGGAATCCGGATGCTATCTCCGCGCGTAGAAGCCCGTGGACAAGGGCGCCCCGACCGTCCGCACCACCCGCCCGGCCGCATACGATGACCCCATGAGCAAGGAGCGGACCCCCCTGCGCGAGGCCCCGGAGCCCCTGGAGGCCAACGACGTCGCGACGATCACGGTCGGTGTGGTCGTCTGGTTCGTGCTCTTCTTCGCCCAGCTGCCGTTCTACGGCTGGTACTCCGACCACGGGCACACCTGGTTCATCTGGACCTGCCTGGCCGGGGGCGGCTGCGGGCTGCTGGGGCTGAAGTACGTACGGGCCCGCCGCGACGCCATCGCCCGGTCCCGCGCCGCCGCCGACGGCCCCGCCGGCCCCGGCACCCCCACCACTCCCGCCGCCCCGGCCGACCCGGAGAAGCCGCAAAACGGGTGAACGGGTGAAAGCGCCGCCCGGCACGTAACGTCGAGCCATGACGGAACGCACCGACGCCGACGCTGTTGCCGCCTCCTCCGCCTCCGCCCGCGAGCCCGGGCTGAGCAGCGCCGAAGTGGCCCGGCGGGTGGCGCGCGGCGAGGTCAACGACGTTCCGGTGCGCTCGTCCAGGTCCGTGACCGAGATCGTCCGGGCGAACGTCCTCACCCGCTTCAACGCGATCATCGGCGGGCTCTTCCTGGTGATCCTGGTGGTCGGGCCGATCCAGGACGGCCTGTTCGGGTTCGTGATCGTGGCGAACACCGCGATCGGGATCTTCCAGGAGCTGCGGGCCAAGCGCACCCTGGACGACCTGGCGGTGATCGGCGAGGCCCGGCCGACCGTGCGCAGGGACGGCACCTCCGCGGAGATCGGCACCTCGCAGATCGTGCTCGGCGACCTGATCGAGCTGGGCCCCGGCGACAAGGTCGTGGTGGACGGCCGGCTCGCCGAGGCGGACGGCCTGGAGATCGACGAGTCGCTGCTCACCGGCGAGGCCGACCCGGTGCTCAAGCGCGCCGGCGACGAGGTGATGTCCGGCAGCTTCGTGGTCGCCGGGGCCGGCGCCTTCAGCGCGACGAAGGTGGGCCGGGAGGCGTACGCGGCGCAGCTGGCGGAAGAGGCGTCACGCTTCACCCTCGTCAACTCCGAGCTGCGCAACGGCATCAGCCTCATCCTGAAGTGGGTGACCTGGATGATGGTGCCGACCGCGATCGGCCTGATCATCAGCCAGTTCACCGTACAGAACCACGACTGGCGCGAGGCGGTGCGCCGCACGGTCGGCGGCATCACGCCGATGGTGCCCGAGGGGCTGGTGCTGCTCACCTCGGTGGCGTTCGCGATCGGCGTGGTCCGACTGGGCCGCCGCCAGTGCCTGGTGCAGGAGCTGCCCGCGATCGAGGGCCTGGCCCGGGTGGACGTGGTCTGCCTGGACAAGACCGGCACCCTCACCGAGGGCGGGATGGACCTGACCGGGCTGCGCATGCTCGACGGCGCCGACCAGGAGCACGTCCGCCGGGTGCTCTCCGCCCTCGGCCGGTCCGACCCGCACCCCAACGCCAGTCTCCAGGCGGTCATCGACGCCTGCCCGCCGGAGCTGGCCGAGGACTGGCGGACCGTGGACACCCTGCCGTTCAGCTCGGCCCGCAAGTACAGCGGTGCCTTGCTCACCGAGCCGGACGGGACCACCGCCGGCTGGCTGCTGGGCGCCCCCGACGTGCTGCTGCCCGAGGGCCACGCCGCCCTGGCGGAGGTGGACCGGCTCAACGACGAGGGTCTGCGGGTGCTGCTGCTGTCCCGTACCGACCGGGACCCGGCCGACCCGGCCGCCGCACAGGCGGTCCGCCCCCAGGCGCTGGTGGTGCTGGAGCAGCGGCTGCGGCCCGACGCGTCCGACACCCTGCGGTACTTCGCGGAGCAGGAGGTCCACGCCAAGGTGATCTCCGGCGACAACGCGGTGTCGGTCGGCGCGGTCGCCGGGAAGCTCGGGCTGCCGGGGGCGCAGCGGCCCGTCGACGCCCGCCGGCTGCCGGCGGAGCGCGACGCCATGGCGCGGGTGCTGGACGAGGGCTCGGTCTTCGGCCGGGTCACCCCGCAGCAGAAGCGGGACATGGTCGGCGCGCTCCAGTCCCGCGGGCACAACGTGGCGATGACCGGTGACGGCGTCAACGACGTCCTGGCGCTGAAGGACGCGGACATCGGCGTCTCGATGGGCTCCGGCTCCGAGGCGACCCGGGCGGTGGCGCAAATCGTGCTGCTCGACAACAGCTTCGCCACGCTGCCGTACGTGGTCGCCGAGGGGCGGCGGGTGATCGGCAACATCACCCGGGTCGCCACGCTGTTCCTCACCAAGACGGTGTACTCGGTGCTGCTGGCGCTGCTGGTGGTGTTCTGGCAGATCCCGTACCCGTTCCTGCCGCGGCACCTGACGCTGCTGTCCACGCTGACCATCGGGGTGCCGGCGTTCTTCCTGGCGCTGGCGCCGAACAAGGAGCGGGCCCGGCCGCACTTCGTCCGCCGGGTGATGCGGTACTCCACCCCGGCCGGGCTGATCTGCGGCACCGCCGCGTTCGTCGCGTACCTGGTGGCGCGCCACCACTACACGGGCAGCGGGGCGCTGGACGCCGAGACCAGCGCGGCGACGCTCACTCTGTTCCTGATGGAGCTGTGGGTGCTGGCGATCGTGGCGCGGCCGTACACCTGGTGGCGGGTCGTGCTGGTCTTCGTGATGGTGCTGGGCTTCCTGGTGGTCCTGGTGGTGCCGCCGCTCCAGCGGTTCTTCGCGCTGAAGCTGATCGGCGACGAGGTGCCCTGGACCGCGGTCGGCATCGCCGCGGCGGGCGGCGTGGTGCTGGAGCTGTGCTGGGCGTGGGTCCGCCGCCGGGACACGCGGGAAACGGCCCCGGCGGCCCCGGCGACGACATGACGGCGCCCGGCACGCGGGCTGACAGGCGTACGGGCTGACGGGCTGACGGGCCGCGGCGATCCAGGAGTTCCGAACCAGCGGGCCCTAGTCGAACCAGCGGTCGCGCGCCAGCTCCTCCGTACGGGTCGGGTCCTCCAGCAGCGCGGCCAGTTCGAAGCGGCGCTCCCAGTGGCCCGCGGCCCAGGCCAGCCCGGCCGCGACGCCTTCCACGGTGGCGCCGTGCAGCACCCCGTCGACCCAGCGCCAGTCGACCTCCACGTCACCGGTGAGCAGCAGTTCCTCGTGCTCGACGTATGTTGCCGGGGCGCCCGGCAGCAGGTCGTGCACGGCGGGCAGCACGTCATGCGGCTCGCCGTGCGAGACCACCGCCGCCGGCACCGCCTCGCTGAGCCGGCGCACCTGGAACAGCTCGGCCAACTCCGCGGCCAGCCGCGGCGGTACGGGCAGCAGCGGCAGCCCGCCGGACAGCGGCAGCAGGTCGGGGGCGTCGGCGACCAGGGCGTCGGCCGCGTCGACCACCACGACCTCGCCGTCCCGTACGGCCCGCAACTCGTCGGGCAGGGTGACCTGTTCGGGGTCGAGTTCGGCCAAGGCCGCGTACAAGCCGTGGAGTTGGGCCGGGGTGACGGGGCGGTCGGGGTCGGAGAGGCGGCCGAGCAGTTCGGCGGCGCCGCCCGGTTCGGTGAGCAGCGCGCCGACGGTGGTGCGGACGCCGAGCGCGCGCAGCACCTGCGCGTCCACCGCCGCGTCGGTCTCGGCCTCGTCGTAGAGCCCGGCGAGCAGCCGGTCGCCGCCGGCGGCGCGCAGGCCGACCGGGCGCCGCCCGCCCAGCACCGGGTGGTCGCGCAGCCACCAGGCCGCGTACGGCCGTACGGACTCGGTGGTGCCGTCCGGCAGCAGCACCCGGACCTGCGCGGTCACCGCGTCGCGCAGCGGCGGCCGGGAGAGCAGCGCGAGGGCCTGCGGCCAGGCGTCGTCGTCCACCAGGTCGAGGTCGCGGACGCCGATCACCTCGGTGGCGACCGGCGGCACATCGGCCTCCGGCAGCTGGTCGAGGACGTCCTCGCACCACACGTCGACGGCGTCGAGCAGCCCGACGTCGTCGGGTTGGGCCCAGTCGGTGTCGCGCGGGTCGAGGTCGTCGGGGTCGAGCACCACGTCCTCGGCGCGGACCAGCGCGAAGGTGGCGAGCACCCCGACCGCGGTGAGCGGCTGTTCACCCCAGCGGTCGGCCAGATCGGCGTCCACGGTGCCGAGTTCGCCCTCGCGCAGCACGGACTCCAGCGGGCTGTCGGGCAGCACCAGTTCGCCCGCGGGGGCGAGTTCGCCCTCCTCGTCGGGCAGCGCGAGCGCGCCGAGCCACGGCTCGTCGCCGGGCGCCAGCCCCGCGGCCCGGGCGAGGCCGAGCACGGCGTCGGCCAACTCGTCGGCGTCCAGGCCGGTTTCGTCGTCCCAGGCGGCGCGCTCCTCGTCGAGGGAGGCGGCCACCGCGGTCCGCACCTGCGGGCTGGTCAGGATCGCGCGGGGGGTGGCGGGGGCGGCGCCGAGCTTCTCCAGCAGCGGGTGGGCGGCGTCCGCGTGGGCGACCCGCAGGCCGAGCCGGGCGAGCAGCGCCGGGTCCGCGCCCGCGGCGGCACCTCCGCTGTCCGCGCCCGCGTCGGCCGCATCCGCGTCCCCGCGCACCGGCAGGAGCACCTGGCGCGGGCCGACCACCGTACGGCCGTCGGCGAGCGGGACGGGCAGGCCGCTGAGCACGTCGGGGTCGGTGCCGGCGAGGGCGTCGTAGAGCCGCCACCACCAGTCGGCGGGGCGTTCGGCGCCGGCCAGCCGGTCCACCACGTCGGCGAGCGACAGCCGGGCGACGCCCAACTGCCGCAGTGCCGGTCGCCGTTCGAGGCTCGCGGGCAGCAGCGTGGGCAGGACCTCGGCGAGCACCCGTACCGCCTCGGCGGTGGCGCCCTCCACGATCTCGGCCTCCACCGGCCGCAGCGGCTGCCCCTCCCCCGTCAGGCGCCCGCCGTCGTCCCAGGCGTCCGGGTCCGGCGCCGGGCCGCCCGCGTCGAGCGCCCCCGGCCCGGGCGCCGCGGCCCGCGGCAGGAACGGGGTGCGCGGCAGCGCGGCGAGTACCCGGCGGCGCAACTCGGCGTCCAGCCCGCCCTTCCCGAGCGGCCCGGGCACCAGGTCCACCACCCCGGCGCCGGACGGCTGCCAGTCGGCGAGCAGCCGCACATACGCCTCCGCGGCGCGGTCCAGCAGGAAGTCGGTGAGCGGGCCGGGCGCGGTGTGGCGGCGGGTCGGGTCGAGCGGGAAGCTCGCCAGCAGCAGCGCGGGCAGGCCGAGCGGCTCGTCAGTCGGGGTGGGCGCGTGGACGACGCCGGCGGTGCGCGGCGCGGCGGGGGCGCCCTCGGGGTCCACCGGCACCGCCCACGTCACCGACCACACCGGGCGCAGCCGCTCCTCCACCGGCCGGTCCGCGAGCAGTTCGGGGGTCAGCGCGCCACCGCCGGCCCGCACCCGCCAGCGGGTGGGCGCGCCACGGTCGCTGTCCTCGATCAGCACGTCCCCGCCGTCGAGCGACCGCCGGGTCAACGTCCGTACGCCCGCGGGCGTTTCGACCACGACCTCGGCCAGGCCCGGCAGCGCGAGCAGCAGCGCGTCGTCGACCGCGGCGAGCAGGCGGTCCGCCAGGTCCTCCGCGGAGCCGTCCCGCAGCGGCAGCACCACCACGGTGTCGTAGGGCGCCGGGGCGCTGCCCTCGGCGGGGAACGGCAGCCGCAGCAGCGGGACATGGCCGTCGCGGCGCCGCAACTCCTCGGCCAGTTCGGGGATTTCGGCGGCCAGTGCCCGGGCCTCGCCGAGCGACCAGCGCACCCCGCCGGCCCGGCTGAGCACGGCGGGCTCGTCGCTCACCGCGAGGACCGCGGCGAAGCCGATGCCGAAGCGGCCGACGACCGCATCCTCGGCGTCGTCGCGCTTGGCGGAGGCGCGCAGCGTGGACAGCGACTCGACGGCGGCCGGGTCCAGCGGGGCGCCGGTGTTGGCAGCGGCCAGGCAGGCGTACGGCGAGCCGGTGGCGTCGGGGTCGGGCGCGTGCAGGGTGAGCCGGAGCCGGCCGGGCACGCCGGCGCGGGTCGCGGCGTCGGCGGCGTTCTGGGCCAGCTCCACGATCAGGCGGTCGCGGTGGCCGCCGAGGGCGAGGTCCTCCTCGGCGTTGGCGTCCTCGCGGAAGCGCGCGGCGGACGCGGACCACGCGGTCAGCACGGCCTGGCGCAGCGACGCGGTGCGGAAGGGGTCGGGCCTGCCTTCCGGGGTTCCTTCCGGGTTCGTGCGGATCACGCCTGGGCGGGTCACGTGGACCTTTCGTCTGCACTGTGCGCATGGGGTTCCGGCCGCTCCGGGCCCCTTCGGGCCCGACCGTACTCCACTGCGGGACGTGGGGGCCTGGGCCCCTTGAAGTGGTCGGTTCGGGTGGTCGGTTGACGTACCCGGTCGAAAAGGCCGTCGGTGTCCGGCCGGAGTCGCGGCCGCCAGGGTCCGTACGGGGACGGCGGCAGCGCGGGTACCCGGGAGCAGCGCGCGAAGGGCCCTGGCGCGCCCCGGGAACGCCCTCCAGGGCGCCGCGGAGGCACCGTGGGCCACCGGACCGCCGGACCTGCGGGAGCACCGCCCTCAGGAGCCCCCAGCCGCCTCCAGACGCCGTCAGGCGCCCTCAGGCGCTCGCGCCCGCCCCGGGTGGGGCCTCAGACCGTCTCGTCGTCGTGCAGGTCGTCCAGCACCATGGGCGCGGGCTCCGGCGTCTTCGGCATGACCGCGGCCTCGGAGTGGCCGCCGCAGCCGTACGCGAGAGAGACCAGGGTGCCGTCGGCCGGGGAGTACTCGTTCGCGCAGATGCCGAACGCCTGCCCGAGGGAGCCGCCGATCGCCACCAGGAAGCCGCAGCTCACGCACTTCGAGGGCGCGGCCTGGGCCATCGCCGTCTTGGGGCCGAAGCGCTCCTCCCAGCGGTCCGCCGAGGTGTGCAGGCCGTACCGGGACAGCACCCGGGCCCGGCCCAGGCCCAGCTGGCGCGCGACCGCGCCGATCTCCGCGATGCTCGGCCCGCCGGTGACCACGTCGCCGGCCGTCACCGCCCTATCTCCTGCCGTATCTCCTGCCGCACCCGGACCGTCCGCCGCATCCGCCACATCCGCCGCACCCGCCGCCTGCGCCGCGGCTGCCGCCGCCACCTCGGCCGCCTCCGCGATCTCCACCGAGTCCGCGGCCGCCGTCGCCGCCGCCGCGCCCTCCCCGGTCCACCCCGGCTCCAGCCGCAGGTCGTCCGCCTCGGTGGGCAGCAGGTCCCCCGGGCCCAGGTCGCCCTGCCGCAGCCGCTCGCTCCAGGGCACCCACTCCGGCGCCAGGACGGAGTCCGGGCCGGGCAGCAGCACCGTTTCGTCGATCGTCACGTTCTTCGCGCGGGAGGCGCGGGTCAGCGTGGTGGCCCACTGCCAGCCGCGATAGGCCGGCTCGGTGCACGCGAACAAGTGGGTGACCACGCGGTCGCCCTCGGCGACGACGCCGAGGTGCTCTCCGACCGACGCCTCGCCCACCGCCTCCCGCGTCACGGCCAGCGCGACATCGACCGCCTCGGCGCACAGGCGGTCAGGGGTACGGCTTCGCATCGCAGGACTCACAGAAATCGTTTCTCTCTCTACGCCGTCTCACGTGTGCGCTCGCGGGCGGGCGGACCCGAAGGGCACGAAACCTCGGCGGAGCGGACCGACGGACCGCTTCGACGCCTACGTTCCCTGCTTCCCCGGCCCTGCCCGAGCGTCATCGGGCGCACCTGTTGTCACCCATTCTGCGCGATCGCACGCTACCGGTGCGCACCGTGCGAGCAAAGGAGGGGGTGCGCCGTCTTCCAATTGGGGCAGGATTGCGACGTGGCACGAACCGTGACCGCGGGCCCAGGGCCCGCACGCAGGGCCGGGCGCGCCCTCGCGAGCGGCGTGGGGCGGTCGGCGGGGGCGGTGCGCCGCCGTATCCGGCGTACGACACACGCGGGCGGCGCGGGCGAGTCGGGCCTGGCCAAGCTGATCGAGTTGCACGCGGTGAACTCCGCGGGCGACATGATGATCACCATCGCGCTCGCCAGCACCGTGTTCTTCTCCGTCCCCAGCGGCGAGGCCCGCAACCGGGTCGGGCTCTACCTGCTGATCACGATGGCGCCGTTCGCGCTGCTCGCCCCGGTGGTCGGCCCGATGCTGGACCGGTTGCAGCACGGCCGGCGGGCCGCGATGGCGATGTCGATGATGGCCCGCGCGGTGCTCGCCTGGACGATGGCGGGGATGGTCGCGCACGCGGGCCTGGGCCTGTACCCGGCGGCGCTGGGCAGCCTGGTCGGCTCCAAGGCGTACGGCGTGGTGCGCAGCGCGGTGGTGCCGCGCCTGCTGCCGGACCGCACCACCCTGGTCAAGGCGAACTCGCGCGTCACCCTCTCGGGTCTGCTGGCCACCGCGATCGCGGCACCGGTGGGCGCGGGGCTGCACAAGATCGGCCCGCAGTGGCCGCTGTACGGCGCGTTCGCGATCTTCATGTGCGGCGCGGTGCTGTGCATGGCGCTGCCGAACAAGGTGGACTCCGCGCGCGGCGAGCGGCGGGCCCGGCTGACCGCCGACGAGGAGGCGCCGGCCGAGCCCGCCGGGGTGCCCGGGCGCAAACCGGGCCTGCTGGGCGTCGGTTCGTCGGTGCTGCACGCGCTCCAGGGCAACTGCGGGCTGCGCGCGCTGTCCGGCTTCCTGACGATGTTCCTGGCGTTCATGCTGCGCGAGCACCCGGTCGGCGGACTGTCCCCGGAGCTGTCGCTGAGCGTGGCGGTCGTCGCGGCGGGCGCGGGCAACGCGCTGGGCACCGCGCTCGGCGCGTGGCTCAAGGCCCGCGGCCCGGAGGTGATCATCGTGACGGCGCTGGTGTGCGCGCTGGCGACAGCCTCGGTGGCGGCGAGCCTGTTCGGGCTCGTCACCGTCGCGGCGGTGGCCGCGGTCGCGGGCATCGCGCAGGCCCTGTCGAAGCTGTCGCTGGACGCGCTGATCCAGCGCGACGTGCCGGAGGCGGTCCGCACCTCGGCGTTCGCCCGTTCCGAGACGGTGCTCCAGCTGTCGTGGGTGGTCGGCGGCGGCATCGGCATCGTCCTGCCGCTGAACGGCTCGCTCGGCATGGCGGTGGCCGCGATGCTGGTGCTGGCGGCGTTCTCCGTCGCGGTGCGCGGGCTGCTCGGCGCCGCCCGGCACGGCGGCTCGACGAAGGCCCGCGTCGCCTGAGCGGGCCCGGCACCAGGCCCCATCCGGCGTGACACGGTGTACCCGCGCGCGGAGCGGAGCCCCCCGCCCGGTAGCCTCCTGCCATGAGCATTCGCCGCGCCGCCACCGCCCTCGGTGCCATCTCCCTCGGGTTGATCTCCCTCACCGCCTGCACGAAGCCGACCGCCGAGGCGACGGTCACCGTGGGCAGCAAGTCCGTGATGGCGTCCGCGAGCAAGGGGTGCTACGCCAAGGGCGCGCTGCTGCCGCAGACGGTCTTCGCCAAGTGCCTCCAGGAGAAGCCGACGCACCACATCACGGTGCCGGTCGGCGACAAGATCCGGATCGGCGTGGACCCCTCGATCGCCGACAAGGGCTGGCTGATCGTGCAGAACACCTCGCTCGCCAACGACGAGGTGCTCAAGGACAAGACGTACTTCACGGTCGACAGCGCGGACCTGTTCCACGTGCAGGACCCGCAGACCGGCCAGACCAGCCCGGTGAGCAGCGTGGTGCTGAACATCGTGGAGTCCCCGGACACCACCGGCGCCAAGGTCACCCGGGTGGTCTCCTTCGAGCTGCGGCGCGACCACTGACGCAGCGCGGGACGCAGCGGATGAGCGGCGCGACGGCCCCGATACGCCGCCTGCTGGTGGTGACCGCGGTGGACGCCGAGCGCGCCGCGGTGGCCGCGGGCCTGGCGACGGCGCCGGCCGCACCGCGCACGACGGTCCTGGCCGGCGGGGTCGGCCCTGCGGCCGTCGCCGCCGCCACCGCCACCGCGCTGGCCGGCGCGCAGGCCGCGGGCGAGCCGTACCAGCTGGTGGTCAGCGCGGGCATCGCGGGCGGCTTCGCCCCGCTCGCGCCGGTGGGTTCGGTCGCGGTGGCGAGCGCGATCACGGCCGCGGACCTGGGCGCGCAGACGCCCGACGGCTTCGTGCCGGTCGACGAGTTGGGCTTCGGCACCACCCGGCACCTGCCGCCGCAGCGGCTCAGCCGGGCGGTGGCCGACGGCCTCGCGGCGGCGTACGGGCCGGTGCTGACGGTGTCCACGGTGACCGGCAGCACCGAGCGCGCCGCCGAACTGGCGGGCCGTCACCCCGGCGCCGTGGCCGAGGCGATGGAGGGCTTCGGGGTGGCCGAGGCGGCCGCCGCGGTGGGCGTGCCCGTGCTGGAGATCCGTACGGTGTCCAACGCCGTGGGTCCCCGCGACCGGGCCGCATGGCGGATCGGGGAGGCGCTGGCGGCCCTGACGGCCGCGTTCGGGAAGCTGCCGGCCGTACTGGGAGTTGAGGCACATCATGGGTGACGAGCAGAGCACGCGCGTGGAGCAGGGGACGGCTCAGGAGCAGGGGGCGGCGCTGCGTATCGCGTACTCCCCCTGCCCGAACGACACCTTCGTCTTCCACGACCTGGCGCACGGACTGGTCGAGGGCGCACCCGCGCTCGACGTGTCGTTCGCCGACATCGACATCACCAACGGCCTGGCCGAGCGCGGCGAGTTCGACGTCCTGAAGGTGTCGTACGCGGTGCTGCCGTGGGTGCTCGACGAGTACGCCCTGCTGCCCTGCGGCGGCGCGCTCGGCCGCGGCTGCGGCCCGCTGGTGCTGACCCGGGAGCCCGGCGCGGACCTCACCGGCCGGACCGTCGCGGTGCCGAGCGAACGCTCGACGGCCTACCTGCTCTTCCGGCTGTGGGCGGCGGCCGAAGTGGCCGGCGGGGTCGGCGAGATCGTGGTCATGCCGTTCCACGAGATCATGCCCGCGGTCCGGGACGGCAAGGTCGACGCGGGCCTGGTGATCCACGAGGCGCGCTTCACGTACCAGAACTACGGCCTGCACAAGCTCGCGGACATGGGCGAGCACTGGGAGGCCACCACCGGGCTGCCGATCCCGCTGGGCGCGATCATCGCCAAGCGGTCGCTGGGCGCGGAGCGGCTGGCCGCGCTGGCGGCGGCGATCCGCACGTCGGTGCGGCAGGCGTGGGACGAGCCGGCGCGCTCCCGGGAGTACGTCCTCGCGCACTCCCAGGAGATGGACCCGGCCGTCGCCGACCAGCACATCGGGCTGTACGTCAACGAGTTCACCGCCGACCTCGGCGAGGACGGCTACGCGGCGGTGCGCGGACTGCTCACCCGCGCCGCGGCTGAGGGCCTGGTGCCGCCGCTGGCCGCCGACGCGCTGGCTTTCGGATAACCCGCGGATTCGTGACGGGTGTGACCCGAATTACCGCACCCGGGCTTTACCGGAACCAACTGTTCCGGTAAAGCCCGGTTAAAGCGGAGCGCCGGGGGCGGCCGGTCAGACGTCGATCTGGTCGGCGACCACGCGCAGCACCGAGGCGATCTTGTGGCCGTGCGCCTTGTCGGGGTAGCGGCCGCGCTGGAGCGAGCGCGCCACGTCCTCCAGCAGCGAGGTGAGGTCCTGCACGATCGGCAGCAGCTCGTCCGGCTTGCGGCGCTGGGCGGCGGCCACGGACGGCGCCGGATCGAGCAGCGTCACCGAAAGCGCCTGGTCACCCCGCTGCCCCGCGACCACGCCGAACTCCACGCGCTGGCCGGGCTTGAGGGCGGTCACTCCGTCCGGCAGGACCGACGAGTGCACGAAGACGTCGCCGCCGTCGTCGCGGGAGAGGAAGCCGAAGCCCTTCTCGCTGTTGAACCACTTGACCTTGCCGGTAGGCACGTCCGACCTCGTCCTCATTGCTCGGTGTAGCCCGAAGTTCTCGGAGCTGACTGAAGTTACTAGAAATTACCCGAACCCGCCGGGGGCCGCTGGGAAATTACCCGAGAGCAGCCGGAAAACGCTGTTCGCGGGTCTTCGAGCGGCTGGTCGGCGGCAGCCCGCACCGGACCGGCCACCCGCCGCCGTACAGCGGGGTGCCCGGGGGTCCCGACACCGTTTCCACTCCGTCCACCCCACGGACCTACCCTTGTCGGGTGAGCAAACAAACCCTGGGCCCCGGTGACCTGCTGGTGCGGACCGGCGCGATCACGTTCCTCGTCGGCACGGTCGGCACCGTGGTGACGGTCGCGCCGCTGCTGCTGCACACCAAGCGGCTGCCCACGCCCGCGTACTTCGTCTCGATGCTGATGGGGCTGGGGCTCGCACTGGCCCTCGCCGGGCTGCTGCGCTCGGCGCTGGCCCAGCGGCACCCGGCGGCGGACGGCCCCGGCGGTACGACCGGTGGCACGGGCGCCGGTACGGCCAGTGGTACGAGCGGCGGTACGGGGCTCGCGGGCGCGCGGCCCGCGGTGGATCAGGCCGCGGCGGAACGGTAGCCCGCGAGCCAGGCGGGGAACTCCGTCAGGTCGGCCAGCACCACGTCGGCGCCCGCCGCCAGCAGTTCCTTCTCGTCGCACGGCCCGGTCGCCACGGCCACCGACAGCGCGCCCGCGGTGCGGGCACCGCGCACGTCGCCGACGTGGTCGCCGACGTAGACCGACGCGCCGTACTCCACCAGCGCCTCGGCCTTCGCCTCCGCCCACAGCTGCCCGCGCAGGTCCGCGACGATGCCGACGTGGTCCAGGTGCAGCTGGGCGTTCGGGGTGTGCTTGGCGGTGACCACCAGCGGACGGCCGCCCGCCGCCCGGACCGCCTCGATCGCCGCCACGGCGCCCGGCATCGCCGGGGTCGGCACGATCGCGTGGTCCACGTACAGCGCGCGGTAGCGCTCGCTCATCCCCGGGACCTGCTCGGCGGGGAACCAGTTCGCCAACTCCTGCTCCAGCGGCGGGCCGAGCCGGGTGACGGCCAGGGCCGAGTCGATGAACGCGCCCGTCTCCTCGGCCAGCCGGTCGTACACCGCCTTGATCCCCGGGCGGGAGTCGATCAGGGTCATGTCGAGGTCGAACCCGACGGTCAGCGGTGCGGCAAGGTCCATGGTCACCCCGCCATTGTCTCCGACGGCAACAGGACCCACCCGGGTGCCCCGGTCCCGGCGGTTCCGGGACCACCTGCCGGTGCGGGGTCCCTCCGGGGTGGTGTGTTCCGTGGGTGCCGGGACCTTGCGGCCGGTAGACGGCTGGTCGCGCAGTCCCCGCGCCCCTTCGGGGCGCAAGCTTCTTTCGCGGGAAGACCCGGGCAATTCCAGGTGGCGCTGGGGGCACCTCCCAGGCGAAGCGCTCTGGGGGCGGAACTGCGCGACCAGCCACCGCGGACCGCAAGGTCCCGCAACTCCGCGGACGGGGCACCCCGGAGGGTCCGCTCAGCCCGCGGAGCGACGTGCCCGGAGGATGAGGTAGAGAGCCGAGGCGACGGCGGCGACGCGGACGGCGACGGGAAGGTCGTGGCGGATGACGTGGCCGAGTTGGCCGTCGGCGATCGGGGTGCCCCAGCGCCCCTTGGTGCGGCCCCAGAGCCAGACGCCGAAGCCGAGCGCCGTGGCCCCGGGCACCCCGAACACCGCGATCTTCGCCTGGGTACGGGTGAGGGCGCGGGAGAGGTAGCCGGTCAGCCAGCCGAGGCCGAGCGGAATCCAGGAGCCGATCACCACACCGGCGACCAGCAGCAGGGCCGCGAGCAGCAGCACGGGGCTCCCCCAGCTCCGTACGCGGGCCCGGGCGCCGCCGCCCCCGCCCCCACCCGGGCGCAGCAGCCCGCGCAGCCCCTTCCGCCGCTTCGGCGCCTCCGCGGCCGGGGCAGCCTCCGCCGCCGCCTCCCCGTCTTCCGCGCCGCCGCCCCCCTTCCCCGCAAGGGCACCCGGGAGCGGCCGCCGCTCCTCCTCCCCCTTGCCCGCCAACTCCTCGTCGTCGAACGGGATGAAGATCCCCCCGGTCATCCCGGGCAGCCCCGTCAACTCGTCCGCGGCCCGCAACCGCCCCTCACCGGTCCCGAACCCCGACCCGAATCCCAGTCCGAGCCCGGCCCCGGCCCCGCTGTCCGGCCACACCGCGTCCCCGGCGCCCTCCGGCGCGTCCTCCCCCGCCTGACCCGACGGCTCCTGCTCCGACCGCTCCTCCCGCGGCGCGTCCTTCGGCTCCTTACGCGGCGCCACCACCCGCCGCGCCTTCCCGTACGGCCCGTACGTCCCCGGCGCGGGCTCCCCGGCCGGCGGCTCCGCCGCACCCCCGGCGGCGGCCGAAGCAGCCCCGCCGCCCGCCCCCTTCGTGCCGGCCGCCGCCTCGACCACCTCGTCCGGGCTGCCGAACCGCCCCAGGATGCGCCGCACCGCCGCCGCGTTGTCGCCGTCGCCGCCCCTGGCCTGCTCGATGTCCGTCCGCAACTGCGCGACCAGCCGCATCCGGTCCGCCGCGGGGAGCGCGGTCTGCGCCAGGTCACCGACCCTGCTCAGGTAGTCGAACACCAGCCGGTCGCTCTCCACGCCCACCGCCGGGCTCCTTCCGCCGCGTCGCCGCCCGCCACGACGACCGTACCCGTCCCCCCACGTCCATGCGGCTAATGTGGGAGGGATGGATACGGCAGAGCCGCGCACCCTCGCGGAGGACCTGCGCGCACGTGACGACGACGCGCTGGCCCGCCTGCTGCGCGCCCGGCCCGACCTGCTCACCCCGGTCCCGGGCGACCTCACCCAGCTCGCCGGCCGCGCCGCCACCCGCGCGTCGGTGCTGCGCGCGCTCGACCAGGTCGACGCGTTCACCCGGCAGGTCGCCGAGGCGCTCGCGGTGGCCGCCGACCCGTGCCCGTACGACGCGCTGTGCGTGCTGATGGCCGGCGCGGACCCGGCCGGCGCGGCCGCCCCGCTGGGCGCGCCGCTGCCCGCCGACCTCGCCGCGGCCGTCCGCGCGGCGCTGCCCGACGCGGTGGCGCGGCTGCGCACCCGGGGCGTGGTGTGGGGCGGCGGGGACCGGCTGCGGCTGGTGCGCGCGGCCCGCGACGTGCTCGCCCCCTCGCCGTCGGTGGCGTCCGCGACCGGCCTCGGGCCGTCCGTCGGCGAGGCCACCGCGGGGATGTCCCCGGCCCGGCTCCAGGAGATCGTCGCCGACGCGGGCCTGCCGGCCACCCACGACCCGGTGAGCGCCACCCGCGCGCTGGCCGAACTCTTCGCCGATCCGGCCGGGTTGGGCCCGCTGCTGGACGCGGCACCCGAGGGCGTCGGCACCGTGCTCGACCGGCTGGTGTGGGGCCCGCCGTACGGCGAGGTGCGGGACGCGACAGCGCCGGTGCGGGCGGCGGACGCCACCACGGCCGTGCAGTGGCTGCTCGCCCGCGGTCTGCTGCTGCCGGCCGGCGCGCACAACGTGGTGCTGCCGCGCGAGGCGGCCCTCGCCCTGCGCGGCGGCCGCGCGCACCGTACGCCGGAGCCCGCGCCGCCGGCGCTCGCACCCGTGCCGCGCACCGCCCGCACGGTGGACCTCACCGCGGCCGGGCAGGCGCTCACCGCGGTGCGCACCGTCACCGAACTGCTCACCGCCTGGGAGACCGGCGGGCCGGGGGTGCTGCGGGCGGGCGGGATCAGCGTGCGCGACCTCAAGCGGACCGCCACCACCCTCGACCTGCCCGAGCCGGAGGCCGCCTTCTGGCTCGAACTCGCCTACGCCGCCGGGCTGGTGGCCGCGGACGGCGAGGTCGACGAGGCGTACGCGCCGACGCCCGCGGCCGACGGCTGGACCTCGCTCCCGCCGCACCAGCAGTGGTCGGCGCTGGCCGCCGCCT
The DNA here is from genome assembly GCF_057708105.1 of Actinacidiphila sp. bgisy144. NCBI lineage: Bacteria > Bacillati > Actinomycetota > Actinomycetes > Kitasatosporales > Streptomycetaceae > Actinacidiphila > Actinacidiphila sp. bgisy144. Next base: position 18,291 of record NZ_JBYIRM010000007.1, read on the forward strand.
GGCTGGCCGCGACCCGCACCGCCGGGCTGGTCGGCAGCCGGGACCCGAAGGGGCGGGCGCTGGCCGCGCTCGGCCCGGACCTGGACCGCTCGCTCGCGCCCCAGGTGCGGCGCGCCGCGCTCGACCTGCTCGCCGAGCAGCCGCCGGGCACGGCCGCGGACCGGGACTCGCTGCTGGCCCGGCTGCGCTGGGACCGCCCGCTGCGGCCGGGCGCCGACGCGTTGCGCGCCGACCTGCTCGGCTGGACCCTGCGGGACGCCGAGGCGCTGGGCGTCACCGGCCGCGGCGCGCTCGCCGCGCACGCCCGGCCGCTGCTGGCCGGCGACCCGGACGCGGCCGCCGCCGCGCTCGCGCCGCTGCTGCCCGAACCGCTGGACCATGTGCTGCTCCAGGCCGACCTGACCGCGGTCGCGCCGGGCCCGCTGATCGCCCCGCTCGCCGAGATGCTGGGGGTGCTCGCCGACGTCGAGTCCAAGGGCGGCGCGACCGTCTACCGCTTCAGCCCGGCGTCGGTACGGCGGGCCCTGGACGCGGGCCGCAGCGCCGCCGACCTCCAGGCGTTCCTGGCCGCCCACTCGCGTACGCCGGTGCCGCAGCCGCTGAGCTACCTCATCGACGACGTGGCCCGGCGGCACGGCGCGCTGCGGGTCGGCGCGGCCTCGGCCTACCTGCGCTGCGACGACGACGCGGTGCTCACCGAACTCCTCGCCGACCGCCGGGCGAACGGCCTCGGGCTGCGCCGGCTCGCCCCGACCGTGCTGGCCGCGCAGGCCGACCCGGCGACGCTGCTGGAGCGGCTGCGCGCGATGGGGCTCGCACCGGCCGCCGAGTCGCCGGACGGCGACGTGCTGATCACCCGCCCCGACGCCCGCCGCACCCCGCCGCGCACCCCGCCGCTGCCGGTGACCGACGGGCCGCCCGCCCCCGACGACGCGCTCCTGGGCGCCGCGATCAAGGCGATCCGGGCCGGCGACCGCGCGGCCACCGTCACCCGCGACGTTCCCGCCGCCCGCGACGGCGGCCTGCCCCGCACCTCCGCCGCCGACACCCTCGCCACCGTCCAGGCCGCCGCGCTGACCGGCGAGTCCGTCTGGATCGGCTACGTCAACGCCGAGGGCGCCGCCACCCAGCGTGTCATCGCCCCCCTGCGCGTCGAGGGCGGCTACGTCACGGCCTACGACCACACCGCCGACGCCACCCGCACCTTCGCCCTCCACCGCATCACCGGGGTCTCCACCCTCACCGAAGACCCTTCCTGACCTGCCGGACTCGGGTGCCGGTCACTTCTCCGGGCCGGCCGGGGTGCGCCGCGCCGCCGTGCCGATGCCGTAGCGGTGGTACCAGTGGCGGCGCCGGGGGTGGAGCGCGCGGCCCAGGCGCAGGCCCAGCAGGAGGTAGCCGAGCAGGGCCCCGGCGGTGTTGAGGATGACGTCGTCGATGTCGAAGGCGCGGCCCTCCACGAGCGTGCCCTGGGCCGCCTCGACCATGAGCATCACCAGCGCGGTGGCGGCGACCACCCGGAGCAGGCCGCGGATGCGCGGGAAGAGCGTCGGCAGCAGGACGCCGAAGGGGGCGCCGAGCAGGACGTTGCCGCCGATCTGCTTCACGGTGTCGCGGTGGTCGGGCTGGTCGAGGTAGGCCCGGATCGACGCGCCCGGCCGCAGGTTGGCGTGCACGAGGGCGTCGGAGGCGGGCGAGGGCACGAGCGTCACCCGGGCCAGCAGGACCGCGAAGCCCACCATCCCGACGAACAGCGCGGCCAGGACCAGCGCGCGGGCCGTCAGGGCGAGGGCGGAGCGGCGCTGGAGCACCGGGGTGCGGGCGGCCTCGTCAGGCGCGGGTGCCGCGGGCTCGGCCTGCTTGGCGGCGGCGGCGCGCTCGGCCGGCCCGGCCGACCGGTCACCGCGGAGGCGCGGCCACCGGCCGGGGAGCATACGGCGGGGCTTCGGCGCGGCTGCGGCGGCGGGCTTGCGGGTGCGCTTGGCGGCGGCCGCCGACCGGCCCGCGGACCGGGGCTTCGCCTTCGGCGCGGCCTTCGGCTTCGGGCCGGCCTTGGTCTGCTGTCCCGCTTTCGTCTTGGGCTTCGCGTCGGGCTTCGCCTTCGGCTTCGGTGCGGCTTTCGGTTTCGGCGTGGTCCCCGGCGCCGGGGACGGTTTCGGCTTCGCGCCCGGCGTCGGCGCGGCGCGGCCGGTACGGAACAGCGGGACTCGTAGCGCCACGGCACCCGGCCTCCTCGCGTAGGCACTGTCCCAGCGGCGCTTACCCCCGACCGGCCGCCGTACGCGGGGGCGTGCGGCGGCCGGAGGGGCGAACGGTCATGCGGGCAGGGTCAGTTGTGGCGCCCCCGCCTGCGGGTGAAGACCACCAGCGCGCCACCGGCGCCCAGCACCGTGACGGCCGCGGCCGCGGCCCACTCGACCTGGGCCGAGGCACCGGTGTCCGGGAGGCTCGGCGGGGTCGAGGTCGGTGCGGTCGGCGTCGTGGGCGGGGTGGTCGGAGGCGTGCTCGGGTGGTCCGACGGAGGAGTAGTGGGCGGCTTCGTCGGGTGATGCGACGGAGGAGCGGTCGGCGGCTTCGTCGGGTGATGCGACGGAGGAGCGGTCGGCGGCTTCGTCGGGTGATGCGACGGAGGAGCAGTCGGCGGCTTCGTCGGATGGTGCGACGGAGGAGCAGTCGGCGGCTTCGTCGGGTGATGCGACGGAGGAGCAGTCGGCGGCCTGGTCGGGTGATGCGACGGAGGAGCAGTCGGCGGCCTGGTCGGGTGATGCGACGGAGGAGTCGTCGGAGGCTTGGTCGGCGGGGTCGTGGTGGGGGGCGCGGTGGGCGGGCAGCTCTCGCTGTCGGTCGGCGCCGGATGCTCGCTCGGCCAGGAGCCGTGGCTCGGGGCCGAACCGCCGCCGTACCCGCCCGGCGCCGTGGAGTCGTGGTCGCTCGGGGCCGAACCGCCGCCGTACCCGTCGGACACGGAGGACGGGGCGGACGGGGCGGACGGCGCCGACGACGGTTCGGCCCCGTTCGGCCACTGGCTGCCGTTCGGCCACGACGTGTCGTCGTCGGCTGCCGCCGCCGAGGACGCCGCCGCGGACGTCGTCGCCGGCGCCGGCGCCTCGCTCTTCGGCGGCCACTGGCTGCCGTTCGGCAAGCCAGTGTCCGACGGCTCCGCGGCCGCCCCGCGCGCGGCGGTCGCGGCGGTCACGGCGGTCGCGGCGCCGTCGTCCGAAGTGGCGGCGCCTGCCGGGGTACCGGGCAGCAGCAGGCCGGCCGTGGCCATGACCGCCGCGCCGGCCACTGCCGTGGCGGCCGCGGCAGCGTGGAAGGTCCCCCGGCGGCGCTGCTCCGTGGGGGGATGCGTCTGCTGGTGATTCATGGGGGCAGAAAACATCAAATAAGACTGTTCATCTTGTATGCCAAGCTCGTGCCGCGCACAGATTCGCCTGTCCGGACGCACCCCGTCCCCACCCGCGCGGCGAAGTACAGTTGTCTGTTCGCCCATCCCTCGGAGGCCCCCTTGTCCTGCCTGATCGTCCAGAGCGACAAAACGCTCCTCCTGGAGGTCGACCACGAGCAGGCGGACGCCTGCCGCCGCGCCATCGCCCCGTTCGCCGAGCTGGAGCGGGCCCCGGAGCACATCCACACCTACCGGCTCACCCCGCTCGGCCTGTGGAACGCCCGCGCGGCCGGCCACGACGCCGAGCAGGTGGTGGACGCGCTGGTCGAGTACTCGCGGTACCCGGTGCCGCACGCGCTGCTGGTCGACGTGGCCGAGACGATGGACCGCTACGGCCGGCTGCGGCTGAGCAAGCACCCGGCGCACGGCCTGGTGCTGACCACCACCGACCGCCCCGTGCTGGAGGAGGTGCTGCGCTCCAAGCGGGTGCAGCCGCTGGTCGGCGCGCGGATCGACGCGGACACCGTGGCGGTGCACCCCTCCGAGCGCGGCCAGATCAAGCAGGTGCTGCTCAAGCTGGGCTGGCCCGCCGAGGACTTCGCCGGGTACGTCGACGGCGAGGCGCACCCGATCGAGCTGGACCAGGACGGCTGGGCGCTGCGCCCCTACCAGCAGCAGGCCGTCGAGGGCTTCTGGCACGGCGGCTCCGGGGTGGTCGTGCTGCCCTGCGGCGCGGGCAAGACCCTGGTCGGGGCCGGCGCGATGGCGCAGGCGAAGGCCACCACACTGATCCTGGTGACGAACACCGTCTCGGCCCGCCAGTGGAAGCACGAACTGGTGCGGCGCACCTCGCTCACCGAGGACGAGGTCGGCGAGTACAGCGGCACCCGCAAGGAGATCCGCCCGGTCACCATCGCCACGTACCAGGTGCTGACCACGAAGCGGAAGGGCGTTTACCCGCACCTGGAGCTGTTCGACTCCCGCGACTGGGGCCTGATCGTCTACGACGAGGTGCACCTGCTGCCGGCGCCGGTCTTCAAGTTCACCGCCGACCTCCAGGCCCGCCGCCGGCTCGGCCTGACCGCGACGCTGGTGCGCGAGGACGGCCGCGAGTCGGACGTGTTCTCGCTGATCGGCCCGAAGCGGTTCGACGCGCCGTGGAAGGAGATCGAGGCGCAGGGGTACATCGCGCCCGCCGACTGCGTGGAGGTGCGGGTCAACCTCACCGAGAGCGAGCGGCTGGCGTACGCGACCGCCGAGACCGAGGAGAAGTACCGCTACTGCGCGACCACCGCGACCAAGCGGAAGGTGACCGAGGCGCTGGTGGCCCGGCACGCGGGGCAGCAGACCCTGGTGATCGGCCAGTACATCGACCAGCTGGACGAGCTGGGCGAGCACCTGGGCGCCCCGGTGATCAAGGGCGAGACGACGAACGCGCAGCGCGAGAAGCTCTTCGACGCGTTCCGCAGCGGCGAACTGTCGGTGCTGGTCGTCTCGAAGGTGGCGAACTTCTCCATCGACCTGCCCGAGGCCACGGTCGCCATCCAGGTCTCCGGCACCTTCGGCTCGCGGCAGGAGGAGGCGCAGCGGCTGGGCCGGGTGCTACGCCCGAAGGCCGACGGGCACGAGGCGCGCTTCTACTCCGTGGTGGCCCGCGACACCATCGACCAGGACTTCGCCGCCCACCGCCAGCGGTTCCTCGCGGAGCAGGGCTACGCCTACCGCATCGTGGACGCCGACGACCTCCTGGCGGGTCCCGCGGCGGCCGAGGACGCCTGATCCGCCGCGCTCAGCTCGGCGACGGCAGGTGGAGGTAGAGGTGGACCGCGGTCACCGCGGCGGCCAGCGCCCCGGCGCCCAGCAGGGTCCGCAGCACCTGCCGCCCCTGCCGCCCCTCGGGGACGGCCCAGCAGCCGGCGAGCAGCAGCACCGACGCCAGCAGCACGCAGGGGTTCACCGCGATCGCCCGGAACAGCGCGCGGCAGCCCGCCGGGTCGCACGAGTCGGTCGCGAACGGCGAGAACACGCAGCACAGCGCGCCGAACCCGAGGAGGGGCACGCACAGCACCGTGCACAGCACCTGGACGAGGAGGCTGCGGCGCTCCGGCCGCGGTGCGCCGCCCTCCGGCGGCAGGGCGTACGGCCAGACCCCGGCCGGCGGGTGCGGGGGCAGCGGCGGTACGGGCGGCCGGGGCGGGAGCGCCCCGGCAGGGCCGCGAGGGCGTGCGTCGCGGTCGGCGTACGGCTGCGGGTACGGGCTCGGGCTCGGGTGCGGATACGGGTGCGGCTGGGCGGGCTCCGGTTCGTCGGCCGCCCGGCAGTGCCCTGCGGTGTGCGTCCTCATACGACCATCACACCGACCCGGGGCGGTGGCGCACATGCGCCGCCGTACTCATCCGGGTGCACGGGTTACTACTCAGCGGTAACCCGCGGTGGGTGGCGCCGTGGCGCCGGCGGGGTCAGTAGCGCTTGCCCTCGGCGCCGAGGATGACGACCTCGACGGCGGTGGTGACGAACACCTTGACCGCGCGCAGCGCGTTGCCGACGAGGTGGCGCGGCTGGTCGGGGCGGGCACCGAGGGCGGTGCCGCCGTGGGCGGTGGGACCTGGGTGGAGTGTGGTGGAGGCCATGTCTCCACGGTAGGCATCACACGCCCGGCGTACGTCGGGCCGTGGACGGATATCGGGCCGGGCGGGTGCGACCTCGGGTGGACCCGCGACCCTGACCGGCCTGTCAGGGTCACCCCGAGGGGAAAGCGGCGGGCCGGGGCACGCGGGCGGGCGGGCGCGGGGCGGGCGGAAAACGGTTGGTGCTGCCGCGGCCCGCGGCGTATAGTTCCGCGTCTTGCCGCCTCCCGGACGGGAGTGCCGCCGCCCGGACGGAAACCGGCCGGCCCCTTCGTGTCACCACCGTGCGCGTACGCCCCGCCGTACGCTCCCCCGTACCAGCCCGGAGGCCAAGCCGTGCCCTCGCACGCCCCCGACCAGCCCGTTCCGCCCGACGCCACGGCCCTCGTCCCCGAAAGCCCCGGCTCCCCCGACGCCGCCGACCCGCTGGGCCGGGAGCGCGCCCACCTGTCGGCCTCCCGGTCCGCGCTGCGGGCCATGCGGCAGGACGTCGAGGCGCTCGACATCAGCGACGTCACCGGGAACTGGGTCAACGCCAAGATCCTCGCCGGCGAGATCGAGGCGCGGATCAAGGCGCTCGCCGACCTCGCCGACACCCCGCTCTTCTTCGGGCGCCTGGACTACCTGCACGCGCCGGGCGTCGAAGCCGCCGAGGGGGCCGACGGGGAGAGCTTCTACATCGGGCGGCGACACGTCCATGACGCGGGCGGCGACCCGATGGTCATCGACTGGCGCGCCCCGGTCTCGCAGCCCTTCTACCGCGCCTCCCGCAACGAACCGATGGACGTGCGGCTGCGCCGCCGCTTCGGCTACACCGGCGGTGACCTGACCGCCTATGAGGACGAGCACCTGTCCGACCCCGCCGAGGCGGACCGTTCCAGCAAGCTCCTCCAGTCGGAGATCGAGCGGCCGCGCGTCGGGCCGATGCGCGACATCGTGGCCACGATCCAGCCCGAGCAGGACGAGATCGTGCGCGCCGGGGTCGGCGGCACCGTCTGCGTGCAGGGGGCGCCCGGCACCGGGAAGACCGCCGTCGGCCTGCACCGGGTGGCGTACCTGCTGTACGCGCACCGGGAGCGGCTGGCCCGCACCGGCACCCTGGTGATCGGGCCGAACGCGTCCTTCCTCCAGTACATCGAGCAGGTGCTGCCCGCGCTCGGCGAACTCCAGGTCAAGCAGGCCACCGTGGACGACCTGGTGGCCCATGTCCCGGTGCGCGGCACCGATTCGGCGCGGACCGCCCGGCTGAAGGGCGACGCGCGCATGGCGGAGGTGCTGCGGCGCGCGGTCCGCTCGGGCATCAGCATGCCGACCGAGCCGGTCGTGGTGGTGCGCGGCTCGCGGCGCTGGCGGGTGCCCGCGTACGAACTGGCGGAGATCGTCCAGGAGATGGCCGACCGCGACATCCGCTACGGCGCCGCCCGCGAGGCGCTGCCGCAGCGGATCGCGCACGCGGTGCTGGTGCAGATGGAGCGGTCCGGCGAGGCGCCCGACGACCGGGTGCAGGACGCGGTCGCCCGCAACGCCGCGGTGAAGGCCGCGGTCAAGGCGTGCTGGCCGCCGGTGGACCCGGCCAAGACGGTGCTGCGGCTGCTGTCCGACCCGGAGTTCCTCGCCTCCTGCGCCGAGGGGCTGCTGTCGCCGGAGGAGCAGCAGGCGCTGCTGTGGGCGAAGCCGGCCCGGGGGCTGGCCGGGGCGAAGTGGTCGGCGGCCGACGCGGTGCTGGTCGACGAGGCGAACGACCTGGTGCAGCGCACCGGTTCGCTCGGCCATGTGGTGCTGGACGAGGCGCAGGACCTGTCGCCGATGCAGTACCGGGCGGTCGGCCGGCGCTGCTCCACCGGGTCGGCCACGATCCTGGGCGACCTCGCGCAGGGCACCACGCCCTGGGCGACCGCGTCCTGGGCGGAGGCGCTGTCCCATCTGGGGAAGCCGGACGCGCGGGTCGAGGAGCTGACCCGCGGGTTCCGTGTGCCGCGCGAGGTGATCGCCTACGCGTCCCGGCTGCTGCCGTCGATCGCGCCCGGTCTGGCGCCGGCGACCTCGGTCCGCGAGTCGCCCGGCGCGCTGTACGTGCGCCCGGCGGCCGAGGACGCGCTCGACGCGGCCGTGCTCGCCGCGTGCCGCGAATCGCTGGGCCACGAGGGCTCGATCGGGCTGATCGCGGCCGACCCGCGCGTCCCGGCGCTGGCCGCCGCGCTCGACGCCGCGGGCCTGCCGTACCTGTCGCCGGGCGAGGAGACCTCGGCGACCGCCCGCCTCACCCTGGTCCCCGCGTCGCTGGCCAAGGGTCTGGAGTACGACTACGTGGTCATGGACGACCCGGCCGCGATCGTGGCGGCCGAGCCGGACGAGCGGACGGGCCTGCGTCGGCTGTACGTCTGCCTGACCCGTGCGGTGTCGGGCCTGACGGTGCTGCACAGCGCCCCGCTGCCGGCCGCGCTGGCGCAGGCGGGCTGATCCACGGCAGCCCGCCGACCGGCGACGCGCGCGTTCCGGTGAGGCGGTCGGTGGTGCGTCCCGGCTGACGCGGTCCGGCGACGCGGTCCGGCGACGCACTCCGGGTGACGCGGTCCGGTGACTCGCTGCGGCTGACGCGGGGTCAGCCGACGGCGACGGGCGCGTCGATGGCCTCGCGCCAGGTGCGTACGGCGGCCGCGTCGACGGGTGCGGCCCAGCCGCCGGGACGTACCGCGCCGCCGACGTGGAAGCCGGTCAGCCCGGCGGCGCGCAGCGCCGGCACGTGGTCCAGCAGTAGCCCGCCGCCGACCAGCAGCGCCGGTTCGTAGCCCGGCTCGCCGGTCCGCGCGGCCTCCTCGCACAGCACCGGCAGCCCGGCGCCGACGCCGTGCGCGGAGCCGGCGGTGAGATAGGTGTCCAGGCCGGGCAGTCCGGCCAGTTGCAGGCGCAGCGCGTCGCGGTCGACGGCGTGGTCCATCGCGCGGTGGAAGGTCCAGCGGCAGCCGTCGATCACGTCGACCAGCGCGTACACCGCGTCGAGGTCGGCGCGGCCGCCCGCGTCGAGGAAGCCGAGCACGAACTCCTCGGCGCCCTCGGCCCGCAGGCCCTGCGCGGTCTCGCACAGCACGTCCAGCGCGTCGGCGTCCCCGGCGGCGAAGCCGTCGGACAGCCGCAGCATGACGCGCAGCGGAATCCGCACCGCCGCCCGGATCGCGGCGAACGTCTCGCGGGAGGGCGTCAGCCCGTCGGCCGCCATGTCGCTGACCAGTTCGAGGCGGTCGGCGCCGCCTTGCTGGGCCGCGACGGCATCCTCGGCGCCGAGGGCGATCACCTCGAAGATTGGTCTAGACATATGAGCAAGGGTGCCACACCAGTCCCTCCCAGCGCGAGGGTCAGGTCTCCCGATCACCCGGGCGAGTACGGCGGACTATGCCTCCAGCAACTCCAGTTCGGTGCCGACGTTGCGGCGGGCCACCTGCTCCCAGTGGGTACGGCCGTACTCCGTGCGGAACAGCCGCGGCAGCGCGAGCAGCCGGCGCAGCACGTCGGCGCGGCCGGCCCGGAAGTCCTCGTCGGGCACGAAGCCGTACTCATCGCGGACCGCGGCGGCGTAGGCCGCGTACGCCGCCGGGTCGCCGGCCAGCACCGCGAGGTCGGCGTCGCACAGCACCTCGCCGTCCGCGTCGCCCTCGGCCGGGTCGTGGTCCACCGTCAGCCGCACCAGCCGGGCGACTTGCGCGACCCGCTCCGGGTCCACCCCGGCTTCGGTGAGCGCCCGTTCGGCGAGCGCGGCGCTGCGCTCCTCGTTCTCGCTGCGGTCCGGACGGTAGACCGCGTCGTGGAACCAGGCGGCGAGCGCCACCGTGTCGGGGTCGTGCGCGTACACCGTCAGCTCCGTCACCCGCGCCAGTACCGCGACCAGGTGGTCCAGCGTGTGGTAGCGCCGCTGCGGCTCGGCCCACCGGGCCAGCAACTCCCGCCCGTAGACCGCCGGGTCGGGCTCGTCGTCCGCAGCCGTCCGGCAGCGCCGCAGCAGTTCGGACCACTCCGCGAGCAGTGCGGCATAACGGGGATGGGCTTCGGCTCGGCTCTCGGGCATGCCGATCATTGTCCACGGCCGCCCCGGAAGTCCACCCCCGCCCCCCGGGCGCCACGCGGCACCCGACCACCTGGCCGCTTCCACCGTGTCCCGCCTCACAGCGCCAGGCAGGACCCCCCGGCCGCGCCCACCCGCGCCAGCAGCGCGGTCGCCTCGGTCCTGGCCCGCAACCCGGCGAGCAGCAGCAGCCACAGGTCGTAGAGCCGGTCCTCGATCTGGTCCCGCCCGTCGAGGGCATCGGAGACGGTGTGCATCCCGAAGAACGCGTAAACCACGCCCACCGCGGCCGTCTCGGGCGCCAGCCCGCCCGCGAGTTCGCCCTGTGCGTCCGCCTCCCGCAGCAGGGAGCCCACCGTGTCGATCCAGCCGAGGAACGGCGCCGGCAGCGGGGCGTCGATGGCGCGGCGCTCGGTCCACAGCCGGGACCCGGCCCGCACCACCACGTCGTCGCGGAAGGCGCGGGCGACCTCGAAACTCAGCGCCACCAGCTTCTCCAGCGCCGAGTCGTACGCCGCCCGGACCCGGGCGATCATCGCCGGCCAGGTGGCGAAGTGCGCCTCCACCACGGCGAGCGCCAACTGCTCCTTGTTGCCGAAATGGAAGTAGATCGCACCGCTGGTCCGCCCCGAGAGCGCGCTGATGTCGCTGATACTGGTGCCGGCATAACCGTGTTCGTCGAACAGCCGCGCCGCCGCCTCCACCAGACACCTGCGCGTCGTCTCCGCTCGCCCCTGCACATTCACCCCGATAGCCGCTTCGTCGCCGACCACGGCAATCTAGCGCGTCGCGAACGCCGAACCGCGCCGGGGGCGGACGACGCACGTGCGAATCAGCCGGACGTGAGTTCTTCTTATGGTATGAATCATTCGGTCGTGGATGGTTTCCCACGGAATTCCGGGAAGAACGATTCGCCGGGGCTGAGCTGGTCGCGCACGGTCGCCCGGGAAATGGTGCACCGCTCGTCGGTCGCCGAGGTACTGCTGACGGATGTCCGGCCGGACCGCGCGGGCGGGTTCGCGGCGGCCGCCTGCTGGCCGCGCTCGCACCCCACCTTCCCGCGCGACGGCTCGGACCTGCACAGCCCGCTGCTGGTCGCCGAGACGCTCCGCCAGCTGGGCATCTACCTGCCGCTGCGCTACTTCGGCGTCGCGCCGGACACCCATCTGCTCATCGGCGACCTGTACTTCGCCCTCGCGCCCGGCCGGGAGCCGCGGGTCGGGCACGGCGCCACCGAGGTGACCTGCGCGGTCGAGGTCGGCGCGGTCCGCCGGGACGCCGGCGGCGCGGTCACCGGCCTGCGGCTGGAGGTCCACTACGCGTGCGGCGGGCGGCAGTTCGCCCGGGCCGGCGGCAGCGCCCGCTTCCTCGACGGGGAGGGCTACGCCCTGGTGCGCGACCGGCACCGCGACCCCGCGCCACCCGCGGTGGCCGCGGCGCCGGACAGCCGCCCCTCGCCCGCCGCGCTCGCGGTCGCCGGCCGCGGCGACGTGCTGATCTCCCGCCGCGGCGGCGCCCTGGCCGTCGAACCGGCCGACCGGCGCCACCCGTTCTTCTTCGACCACGCCAGCGACCACGTGCCGGGGATGGTGCTGCTGGAGGCCGCCCGGCAGGCCGCGGCCGAGGCGAGCGGCGGCACGCTGCTGCGCCCGGTCAGCGGCCGCCTGGTGGCCACCCGCTTCACCGAGTTCGCGCCGCCGGCCCGGATCGAACCCGTGCCGCACCACCGCACATGTGTGTTCCGGGTCCGCCAGGGCGCGGCCTGCACCGCCTACGGCGTCCTGGGATACCGACGACACGCGGTGTGACTTATTGCATTCGCTTGACTCCCGTGCACAGCCGTCCATAACGTAATGATCGATATGTTCTCGGCGGTCCCCTCCGCATTCCGCCAAGTCCGCGGGATTTATGGACGCGCCCGTCGAGAGCCCGCGCCTGCCTGACGAAACAGCGCGCAGCCGCCTGTCGGCCCGTATTACCGACGACTCTCCCACGCGCTTTCAGGCATTCTCGAACGGACCTTCCCCCCATGACTCCTCACCCACTCTTTTCGTGGACCCCGACGGCGATTGTCTTCGACTGCGACGGCACGCTGATGGACACCGAACGGCACTGGCAGGACGCCCGCGACCTGACGCTCCGTGATTTCCGGCTCACGCCGGCGGAGGGTTTCGCCGAGCGCAGCAAGGGCCTGCACTACACGGAATGCGGCCAGCTGATGGCCGACGAATCCGGTCGGCCCGAGCTCGGCGGCGAAGTCACCGAGCGGCTGCTGGACCATTTCCGCGCCCTGGTCGCCGACGACCCGCAGACCATGCCCGGCGCGGGGGAACTCGTCGCCAACGCGGCGAAGTTCGCGCCCCTCGCGGTCGCCAGCAACTGCCCGCTCGACGTGGTGGACACCTGCCTGCGCACCGCCAACCTCCGGCAGCACTTCGACCACATCGTGGTGCCCGGGCCCGGCATCCGCCCCAAGCCCGCCCCCGACGTCTACCTCGTCGCCGCGCGCCTGTGCGGCGCCGACCCCGCCGAGTCCCTCGCCGTCGAGGACTCCGCCTGCGGCATCGAGGCCGCCACCCGCGCCGGCCTGCGCACCATGGGCGTCGGCCCCTGGCCGGGCGAGGACCTCGCGGCCACCGTCGACATCTGGGTGGCCTCACTCGACGACCCGAACATCTTCTCCTGGTCCGCCCGCTGACGGCGGCCCCCTGACCGGCGGGCGGCCCCGCGTCCCCGTGCCGCCGCCCGCCTCCCACCCGCCGCAGGGCCGACGTCGGCGCCGGCCCTGCCCCGGCATCCGGCCGGGTACGGCGCCGGACCGGATGCCGTGCCGGACCCGACGGCACGCCGGGCCGGCGCCGTGTCAGGCCAGATACGGCGTCAGGGTGGGCACCGCCTCGGCTGCCGAGGCGAAGAGCAGGGCGATCCCGACCGCCCCCGGGTCGGGCACGCCCGCCGCCCGTTCGCCGAGGTAGCTGGCGCGCCCGCGCCGGGCGGTGAGGCGGGCGGTGCTGCGGACACCGCCCCACGCGGCGGCGGCCGCGGCGGCCGTGGCGGCCTTCGGGTCGCCCGGCACCGCGCGGGCCCGCGCGGTCAGTGCGGCGCAGGCCGGCACGAGCGCGTCGACCAGCGTCTTGTCCCCGACCGCGGCCTCGCCGACCCGCTGGATCGCGGCCAGCCCGCCGCCGGCGCCCGTCGCCAGCGCGACGGCGGGCGGGCCGTCCCCGGCCGCCACCGCGGCCGCCATCTCCTGGAGCAGCAGCCCGAACAGCGGGCCGCTGGTGCCGCCGACCTCGTCGAGGAACGCGGAGGCCGCCGCCTCCAGCGGCCAGGCCGGTGCGGCCGAGGCGGGCGCCGACGCGCCGAGCCGGCGCAGCGCGGCCTGGAGCCCGGCCACCAGGTTCGCCCCGAAGTCGCCGTCGCCCACCTGCTGGTCGAGCGCCGTCAGCTCGGCCTCGGTGGCGGTGGCGGACGCGGCGAATCTGCGCACCCACCCGTCGGTGAACCCGGTGAGGTCGGCCGGGCGGAAGGGCTCGGAGAACTCCGGGAACCCGGTGTCGGTTGATGTGAGCATCGCTGCGTCTCCCGTCGTTGCCTGCCCGCTGGTCGCACCGGGCCCGGTGCGGTCTCACGGCAGTGGGCACCTGGTACTGGCGCCGGCCCACGGGCGCCCGCCGTACGGGCGCCCGGTGGCGGGCGCGGTCAGCCCGCCCGCGGTCGCCCGCACCACGCCGGGGCGGACGCGGGGGCGTCGTAGTACGCGAGCGTGGCGTCGTCGGCGGCCAGCAGCGTGAGCGAGAAGCCCCGCATGTCCAGCGCGGTCACGTAGTCGCCGACGAGGGTCCGTACGGTGGCGGCGCCGCGCTTGTCCAGCAGCCGGGTCACCTCACCCAGCACCGCGTACAGCTCCAACCGGGTGACGCCGCCCAGCCCGTTGACCAGGAGCACGACCTGTGCGCGCGGGCCGAGGTCGAGGGAGCCGGCGAGCGCGGCCACCATGTCCTCGGCGAGGTCGCGCAGCGAGCGCTCCGCGAGGGTGTGGCGGGCCCGCTCGCCGTGGATGCCGACGCCGTACTCCACCGCGCCCGGCGGCAGGTCGAACGCGGGGCGGCCGGTCGCGGGCGAGGTGTGGGCGGCGGAGGCGACCGCGATGCTGCGGCACCGCGCGGCCACGTCCGTGCCCAGCGCGACCAGGTCCGCCAGGCCCATCCCGGTGTCGGCGGCCGCTCCGAGGATCTTCTCGACCAGGACCGTCGCGCCGGTGCCGCGCCGGCCCGTGGCGACCTCGTCGGACTCCGTCGCCACGTCGTCGTCGACCAGCACCCGGCCGCAGGCGATGCCCTCCCGGGCGAGGCGTTCCGCGGCGATACCGAAGTTGATCTTGTCGCCGGTGTAGTTCTTCACCACGTGCAGCACCCCGTCACTGCCCGCGACGGCGCGCGACGCGGCGAGGATCTGCCGGTTGTGGGGTGAGGCGAAGACGCGGCCCGGGCAGGCGGCGTCCAGCATGCCGGTGCCGACGTAGCCGGTGTGCAGCGGTTCGTGGCCCGAACCGCCGCCCGAGACGAGGCCGACCCTGCGGGTCGGCGCCGGTTCCAGCGCTTGGACGTAGCCGTCGCGCTCGTCCCAGCGGATGTGCTCCGCGTGGGCTCGGGCGAAACCGGCCAGTGCTTCCCCCACCAGTTCGTCGGCTGCGTTCACGAAGTAAAGGCCCATGAGACGACCTCCTGTCACCTCATGCTGAGCGGTCCCCGGGACCGCGGCAACCGGACCCTCCCGGGTGCCCCCGGACCTGCTGTTTCGGGACCACCTGCCGGTGGGGGGTTCCCTCCGGGGGGTGCCTCGTCCTGTGGGGTGCCGGGATCTTGCGGTCCGCGGTGGCTGGTCGCGCAGTTCCCCGCGCCCCTGGATACGCCCGGGTCCTTCCGCGGAAGAAGCCCGCGCCCGAAGGGGCGCGGGGAACTGCGCGACCAGCCAGTTACCGGGCGCAAGGTCCCGGCACCCGCAGGAGGCGCCACCCCGGAGGGAACCCCCCACCGGGAGGTGGTCCCTCAGCCGGCAGGGTTGGGGCGCCCGGGGGGTCGGGCTCGGCCCCGCCCGGGAGTGGTGCCGAAGGTGAGGCGGAAGGCCTCGATGAAGGCGCTCGGGTTGGCGTAGCCGCAGGCGCCCGCCGTGGAGGTGACGGACCGCCCGCCCGCGAGGAGCGTGAGGGAGTGGTGGAGCCGGAGTTGGGTCCGCCACTGCGGAAACGTCATGCCCAGCTCGCTCTGGAAGAGCCGGCTGAGCGTGCGTTCGCCGGCCCCCACCGCGGCCCCGAACTCCGCGAGGGTGCGCGGGTCGGCGGGGTCGGCGCGCAGGAGCGCGGCGACGGCCCGCAGCCGGTCGTCCGCGGGCGCGGGCAGATGCAGCGGAAGCGCCTCGACCCGGCGGAGTTGGACCAGCGCGACGCGTTCGAGGTCGGCCCGCTGCGCCGGGGTGTAGGGCGGGTGGGCGCCGCCGGGCGGCTCGGTGAGGGCGACGACGACTTCGCGCAGCAGCGGCGGTACGGCGACCACGGTGGGCCGGTCGTCGCCGAACGGCCCGTGTCCGGGCGGGAACGACAGCGTGCGCATGTCGGTGCGGCCGTGCGCCTCGTGCGCGTGCGGCACCCCCGCCGGAATCCACACCGCGCGGTGCGGCGGCACCACCCACGCACCGAGCGGCGTGGACACCCGCAGCACACCGCTGCTCGGGTGAATGAGCTGGTGCACGGCGTGGTGGTGCCAGTCGATGCGCTCGCGGTGCAGCAGTTCGTGGCGGGTGGGACCGTCCAGCGGGCGGGGCGCGGGCCCGCCCGGCGCCGGTGCCGCGGGCCTTTCGGGCGGCTCCGCGGCCGATTGGCGGGTTGTCGGCATAAGTCGACAGACTATCGGTAGCCGACCGTGCCCGCCGCTCGGCAGGCTGCCGGTATGACCCGAAGTGCCGATACGGCAGACCCCCGACCGGACTCCTCCGGTCCCCCGGCCCCCGCCCCGGCCGAGGCCGCGGCCCCGGCCCGTACGACCTGGCAGCGGATGCGGCTGTGGGGCGTCGCGCACGCCGTCGACGACCTCTACCAGGGCCTGGTCCCCGCGACCGTGCCGTATTTCGTGCTGGACCGGCACTACGGCTACGTCGCCGCGTCCGGCCTCACCCTCGCCGCCACCCTGGGCAGTTCGGTGCCGCAGCCGTTCATCGGGCTGGCCGTGGACCGGATGCGGCTGGGCTGGCTCGCGGGCGCCGGAGTGGCGCTCGCCGGGATCGCGCTGGGCCTGTCCGGCGTCGTGCCCTCGTACGCCGCCGTGTGGTGCCTGATCATGCTGTCCGGGCTCGGCATCGCCATGTTCCACCCGGCCGCGGGGAAGTCCGCGCGGGAGGACGCGGGGGACAGCGCCGCCGCGATGAGCGTCTTCGCGGCGGGCGGCAGCGTCGGCTTCTTCCTCGCGCCGGTCCTCGCCACCCCCGCGCTGATCGCGTGGGGCGTCGGCGCCACCGCCCTGTTCATCCCGCCCGCCGTCCTCACCGGGTACGTCCTGCTGCGCCACCGCGCCCGCCGGGCCCCGTCCGCGTCGGCCGCGAGCGGCGGCGGGGTGGACCGGTGGGGGCCGTTCGCCGCGCTGACCTGCGTCGAAGTGGTGCGCTCGGTGGCCTTCTTCGGGGTGAACACCTTCATCGAGCTGTACTGGATCAGGCATCTGCACGCCTCCCGCGGCCTGGCCGGGGCCGCGCTCACCGGCTTCCTGGCCGGCGGGGTCGGCGGCACCCTGCTGGGCGGGCGGCTCGCGGACCGGATCGGCATGGTCCGCACCGTGCAGGCGGGCGGCGCGCTCGCGCTGCCGATGCTGGCCGGGCTGCTGCTGGCCCCGGGCAGCGTCGCGCCGCTGCTCTTCGCGGTCCTCACCGGGGTCTGCCTCAACCTGCCGTTCGCCGTGCTGGTCAAGCTCGGCCAGGACTACCTGCCCACCCGCCCGGGCACCGCGGCCGGGGTGACCCTCGGGCTCGGGGTCAGCGTCGGCGGCCTGCTCTCCCCGCTGCTCGGGCTCGTCGCCGACGCACACGGGCCGCGCGGCGCGCTGACCGCGCTGCTCGTCGTCCCCCCGGTCGCCCTGGCCCTCGGCCTGCTGCTGCCCGAGCCGTCACGCGCCGCCGGGTGACCGTACGGCGCAGGGCCTGACGTGCCGGGGCCGGACATGCCGAGGCCGGGCGCCGGTGGGAGAGTGGACCGGTGGGCAGTGATCACGGCGGCGCCGCGGACCGGTTCGTACGCGTCAGGGGCGCCCGGGTGCACAACCTCGACGGCGTCGACGTCGACGTGCCCCGCGACGCGCTGACCGTCTTCACCGGCGTGTCCGGGTCCGGCAAGTCCTCGCTGGCGTTCGGCACCCTCTACGCCGAGGCCCAGCGGCGGTACTTCGAGTCGGTCGCGCCCTACGCCCGGCGGCTGATCCAGCAGGTGGGCGCGCCGAAGGTGGAGGAGGTCAGCGGGCTGCCGCCGGCCGTCGCGCTCCAGCAGCGGCGCGGCGCGCCCACCTCCCGTTCGTCGGTCGGCACCGTCACCACGCTGTCGAACCTGCTGCGGATGCTCTTCTCCCGCGCCGGCAGCTATCCGCCGGGCACCGCCGAACGGCTGGACTCCGACGCCTTCTCGCCGAACACCGCGGTCGGCGCCTGCCCGGAGTGCCACGGTCTGGGCCGGGTGCACCGGGTCACCGAGTCCTCGCTCGTCCCCGACCCGTCGCTGAGCATCCGCGAGCACGCGATTGCGGCCTGGCCGGGCGCCTGGCAGGGCAAGAACCTGCGCGACGTGGTGGACGCGCTCGGCTACGACATCGACCGCCCGTGGCGGGAGCTGCCGCAGGCGGACCGGGACTGGCTGCTGTTCACCGACGAGCAGCCGGTGGTGACGGTGCACCCGGTGCGCGAGGCCGGGCGTATCCAACGCCCGTACGAGGGGCGGTTCATGAGCGCGCGCCGCTATGTGATGCGCGCGTTCTCGGAGTCGAAGAGCCCGGCGACCCGGCGGCGGGTGCAGCGCCATCTGGTGAGCGCGCGGTGCCCGGTGTGCGGGGGCAAGCGGCTGCGGCCGGAGGCGCTGGCGGTCACCTTCGCCGGGCGCGACATCGCCGAACTGGCCGCGCTGCCGCTGGCGGAGCTGGCCGGGGTGCTGCGGGCCACCGCGGGCCTGGCGGCGCCCGGCGCGGCGACCGCGTCGGCGGTGTCCGGCGAGGCCACCGAGGCCGCGGTGGCCCTCGCCCGTGACCTGGTGGCGCGGATCGAGGTGCTGACCGGTCTGGGCCTGGGCTATCTCGGCATGGACCGCCCGGCGCCGACCCTCTCCCCCGGCGAGCTGCAACGGCTGCGGCTGGCCACGCAGTTGCGCGCCGGGCTGTTCGGCGTCGTCTACGTGCTCGACGAGCCGTCGGCCGGGCTGCACCCGGCGGACACCGAGCCGCTGCTGACGGTCCTGGAGCAGCTGCGGGCCGAGGGCAACACGCTGTTCGTGGTGGAGCACGACATGGACGTGGTGCGCCGCGCGGACTGGGTGGTCGACGTGGGCCCGGGTGCGGGCGAGCGCGGCGGGCGGGTGCTGTACAGCGGCCCGGTGCCGGGCCTGGCCGGGGTCGGGGAGTCGGCCACCCGGCCGTACCTCTTCGGCGCCGGGGACACGGATACGCCCCCCGGCGGGGCAGGGCGTGAACCGCGGGCGCCGGGCGGGTGGTTGCGGCTGCGCGGGGTGGATCGGCACAACCTGCGCGACCTCGACGTGGACGTACCGCTGGGGGTGTTCACCGCCGTGACGGGCGTGTCGGGTTCGGGCAAGTCGACGCTGGTCAGCCAGGTGCTGGCGGAGGTGGTGACGGCCCGTCCGGCACCGGACGGCACGGCGGAGGGCGCCGACGACGGGGCCGGTGCCGAGGGGGACGGTGCCGCGGAGGACGGTGCCGACGAGGGGGCCGGGGAGCCGTGGGAGGAGGGCGGGGCCGGCGGTTCCGCGCGAGACGCGGTACGGGTGCGGGCGGTCGAGGGCGCCGACGCGGTCGACCGCCTGGTCCGCGTGGACCAGCGGCCGATCGGCCGCACCCCGCGCTCCAACCTGGCCACGTACACCGGGCTGTTCGACGCGGTGCGCCGGGTCTTCGCCGCCACCGACGAGGCGCGGGCCCGCGGCTACACCCCGGGCCGGTTCTCGTTCAACGTGGCGGCCGGGCGCTGCGAGACCTGCCAGGGCGAGGGGTTCGTCGCGGTCGAGCTGCTCTTCCTGCCCGGTACGTACGCGCCCTGCCCGACCTGCCACGGCGCCCGCTACAACCCGCAGACCCTGGAGGTCGCCTACCGGGGGCGGAACATCGCGCAGGTGCTGGACATGCCGGTCGACACCGCGGCCAGGTTCTTCGCGGACGTGCCCGCGGCCGAGCGCGGCCTGCGCACGCTGCGCGACGTGGGCCTGGGCTACCTGCGTCTCGGCCAGCCCGCCACGGAGTTGTCGGGCGGGGAGGCCCAACGCATCAAGCTCGCCACCGAGTTGCAGCGCGCCCGGCGCGGCCACACCCTCTACCTGCTGGACGAGCCGACGACCGGCCTGCACCCGGCCGACACCGACCTGCTGATGCGGCAGTTGCACGGGCTGGTCGCGGCGGGCAACTCGGTGGTGGTCGTCGAGCACGACATGGGCGTGGTGGCCGGGGCGGACTGGGTGCTGGACCTCGGACCGGGCGCGGGTGACGACGGCGGCCGGGTGGTGGCGGCCGGCCCGCCGGCGCAGGTGGCCGCGGCGGTGGGCAGCAGGACCGCCCCCTACCTCGCGCGGAGGTTGACGCGCGGAGATTGACGCGCGGCGGGAGGAGCCCCCTCCGCGCCTCCCACCACGCCGACCCGTAGCCGCCGAAGCGCGCTGGGTCACCAGTGGTGAATTTCGCAGCCAAACCTGTTAATTGTCAAGATAATTTGAGGAGCATACAAGCCCCCTGGTCCGGGAGCGGCGGACCTCAGCGGCCGGGCTCGGCGGGCACGCCGGGGGCCGGGCGCGGGCCGGGCGGGCGCGGCTTCCTGCGGCGCAGGCCCGCCGCCGTCAGCCGCCGCACCAGCTCCTTGCTGCCGACCTGGACGGCGCCGAGCCGCACCGCCGCCTCGTAACTGGCCGCGGGGATGTCGTAGTGGTCCCGGTCAAACGCCCGCTCGGGTGCGCCCAGCCGCCGGGCGAACCCGTGCAGCTCGTCGTAGGAGCGGTCGCTCACCAGGTGCGACCAGACCCGGCCGTGGCCCGGCCAGGTCGGCGGGTCGATGTACACGGTCATCCGCTCTTCACCCGCCCAGCGCGCCGACCGGGGCGACCGCCTCGCCGCGGGCCTCGCACACCCAGTGCGGGTCCGCGCCCAACTCGGGCTCCACCGCCAGCGCGTGCGGGTCGTCGCACCGCGGGCACAGCGGCCACCGGCCGCGGGTCTCCAGCAGCGCGTCCTGCATGTCCTGCGCCAGCAGGCCGGGTACGAACTCCGCGCCCTGCGGCCACTGCTCCAGCCACCAGCGGCGCTTGCTGAGCGCGGCCTCCAGCAGCGAGACCACCTCGGCGTCGGCGGCGTCACGGGCTCTGAGGTCGGCGAGGACGCGGGCGCGGGCGTCGTGGAGGACGGTTTCCATCGTTCCATTGTGCAACCGGTCCAGGCCCGCCCCGCCCGCCGCCGCGGGCCGACGACGGGCCCGCGACGGGCCGACACGGGGTCGACGCAGGGTTGACGCGGCCGCGGCGCCGAAAATACCTTTCAACAGGTGACCTACAGCGTGAAGGAAACTTTCTCCCCGAGCGTCCGCGCCCTTCGGGGCGTACCCGGCGCGCCCGCATCTGTCACGGCTCCCGATCCGGGGGCCCTCGCCGCGAAGGTCCGCACCCTCGCGCCGTCCATGACCCGCTCCATGCAGCGCGTCGCCGAGGCCGTCGCGAGCGACCCGGCCGGCTGCTCCCACCTCACCGTCACCGCCCTCGCGGTCCGCACCGGGACGAGCGAGGCCACCGTGGTGCGCACCGCGCGCCTGCTCGGCTACCCCGGCTACCGCGACCTGCGGCTGGCGCTCGCCGCGCTCGCCGCCCACCAGGCCACCGGCGCCGCCCCGGCGGTCACCGCCGACATCGCCGTCGACGACCCGCTCGGCGACGTGGTCACCAAGCTCGCGATGGAGGAGCAGCAGACCCTCGCCGACACCGCCTCCCAGCTCGACACCTCCCAACTGGAGGCAGCCGTCGTCGCGTTGGCCGCCGCCCGACGCACCGACATCTACGGCATCGCCGCCTCGGGACTGGTCGGCCAGGACCTGGCGCAGAAGCTGCTGCGGATCGGGCTGATCGCGCACGCCCACGCCGACCCGCACCTGGCGGTCACCAACGCCGTCCAACTGCGGCCCGGTGACGTGGCGTTGGCCATCACCCACTCCGGCACCACGCAGGACGTGATCGAGCCGCTGCGGGTCGCCTTCGACCGCGGCGCCACCACCATCGCGATCAGCGGCCGCGCCGACGGCCCGGTCACGCAGTACGCCGACGTGGTGCTCACCACCTCCTGCTCCCGGGAGAGCGAGCTGCGGCCGGCCGCGATGTCCAGCCGTACCAGTCAACTCCTCGTGGTGGACTGCCTGTTCATAGGCGTCGCGCAACGGACGTACGACGACGCCGCGCCCGCGCTGTCCGCCTCCTACGAAGCACTCGCCCACCGGCACACCCACCGCGCCCCGCGCCCCAGTTGACGGGCGGCGCCCGGCCACCCGTCCGACCGACCGACCGCCCCGCCTGCCCGCACGTCCTCGACGAGCCGACCCGAGAAGGATGAACGAGCCGCACATGACCGACCAGTACACCGCGCTGCGCCGGGAGTTGGACACCCTCACCACCGAGGCGTTCCGCCCCGAACTCGCCGAGATCGACCGGCGCTCCACCCTGGAGATCGCACGCCTCATGAACGGGGAGGACCTCACCGTGCCGGCCGCGGTCGCCGGGCAGCTCCCGCAGATCGCCACCGCCATCGACGGGATCGCCGCCCGGATGGGCCGCGGCGGCCGGCTGGTCTACGCCGGCGCGGGCACCGCCGGACGGCTCGGCGTGCTCGACGCCAGCGAGTGCCCGCCGACCTTCAACACCACGCCGGGACGCGAGGTGGTCGGTCTGATCGCGGGCGGCCCGGAGGCCATGGTCACCTCGGTCGAAGGAGCCGAGGACAGCAAGGAGCTGGCCGCGGCGGACCTGGACGCGCTGGCGCTGACCGAGGCCGACAGCGTGGTGGGGATCTCCGCGTCCGGCCGCACCCCGTACGCGATCGGCGCCGTGGAGTTCGCCCGGCGGGCCGGCGCGCTGACCGTCGGGCTGGCCTGCAACGCCGGCTCGCCGCTGGCCGCGGCGGCCGACCACGGCATCGAGGTCGTGGTGGGCCCCGAACTCGTGGTCGGCTCCACCCGGTTGAAGGCCGGCACCGCGCAGAAGCTCGTGCTCAACATGCTCTCGACGATCACGATGATCCGGCTCGGCAAGACCTACGGCAGCCTCATGGTGGACGTCCGCGCGTCCAACGAGAAGCTGCGGGCGCGCTCGCGGCGGATCGTCGCGCTGGCCACCGGGGCCGCCGACACCGCGATCGAGGAGGCGCTCAGCGCGACCGACGGCGAGGTGAAACCGGCGATCCTCACCCTCCTGGCGAAAGTGGACGCCGCCGAGGCGGCCAGCCTTCTCACCGCCTCCAACGGCCACCTGCGCAAGGCGCTCGACGCGGCGACCTGAAGCCGGTACCGGCCCCGGCGGGCTCCGGTCCGGGAGGATGATGGGGGCATGAGCGATCTCAATGAAGTGGCCGTGACCACGTTGGCGGGCGAGGCGAGCACCTTCGGGCAGTTGACCGGCGGCAGCGCCGCGCTGGTGGTCAACGTGGCGAGTCAGTGCGGGCTGACCCCGCAGTACAGCGCGCTGGAGGAGTTGCACAAGGAGCTGTCGGGACGGGGGTTCACCGTCGTCGGGTTCCCCTGCAACCAGTTCGGCGGCCAGGAGCCGGGGACGAGCGAGGAGATCGCGGAGTTCTGCTCCACGACCTACGGTGTGACCTTCCCGATGGCCGGCAAGATCGAGGTCAACGGCCCGGGCCGGCACGCGGTGTACGACGCGCTGACCGCCCGGGCGGACACCGCGGGCGAGGCGGGCGACGTGCAGTGGAACTTCGAGAAGTTCCTCGTGGACTCCTCGGGCCGGGTCGTCGGCCGCTTCCGCCCGGGTGTCACCCCGGACGACCCCGAGCTGCGCACCGCGATCGAGGCCGTGCTCGCGGGCTGACCCCGCCCGGGGGCACCGCGCCCGGACGCGACGGCGCCCCCTTCCCCGCGTGGGGAAGGGGGCGCCGTCGTGGTGCGAAGGACGCTGACCGCTTGAGGATCAGAAGTCCATGTCACCGCCGGGCATGCCACCCGGAGCGGCGGCAGCGGCCGCCTTCTCGGGCTTGTCGGCGATGACGGCCTCGGTGGTGAGGAAGAGCGCGGCGATGGAGGCCGCGTTCTGCAGCGCGGAGCGCGTCACCTTCGCCGGGTCGATGATGCCCTCGGCGACCAGGTCGACGTACTCGCCGCTCGCCGCGTTGAGGCCGTGGCCGGGGGTCAGGCTGCGCACCTTCTCCACCACGACACCGCCTTCGAGGCCGGCGTTGACCGCGATCTGCTTCAGCGGGGCCTCCAGGGCGATCTTGACGGCGGCAGCGCCGGTCGCCTCGTCACCCTCCAGCTCCAGCTTCTCGAAGACGGCGGTCGCCTGGAGCAGGGCCACGCCGCCACCGGCGACGATGCCCTCCTCGACGGCGGCCTTGGCGTTGCGCACCGCGTCCTCGATGCGGTGCTTGCGCTCCTTGAGCTCGACCTCGGTGGCGGCACCGGCCTTGATGACGGCCACGCCGCCGGCCAGCTTCGCCAGGCGCTCCTGGAGCTTCTCGCGGTCGTAGTCCGAGTCGCTGTTCTCGATCTCGGCGCGGATCTGGTTGACCCGGCCGCCGACCTGCTCGCTGTCGCCGGCACCGTCGACGATGGTGGTCTCGTCCTTGGTGATGACGACCTTGCGGGCGCGGCCCAGCAGGTCCAGGCCCGCGTTCTCCAGCTTGAGGCCGACCTCTTCGGAGATGACGGTGCCACCGGTGAGGATGGCGATGTCGCCGAGCATGGCCTTGCGGCGGTCACCGAAGCCCGGAGCCTTGACGGCGACGGACTTGAAGGTGCCGCGGATCTTGTTGACCACCAGGGTCGACAGGGCCTCGCCCTCGACGTCCTCGGCGATGATCAGCAGCGGCTTGCCGGACTGCATGACCTTCTCCAGCAGCGGGAGCAGGTCCTTCACCGCGGAGATCTTGGAGTTGACGATCAGGATGTAGGGGTCGTCGAGCGACGCCTCCATCCGCTCCAGGTCGGTGGCGAAGTAGGCGGAGATGAAGCCCTTGTCGAAGCGCATGCCCTCGGTGAGCTCGAGCTCGAGCCCGAAGGTCTGCGACTCCTCGACGGTGATGACGCCTTCCTTGCCGACCTTGTCCATGGCCTCGGCGATCAGCTCGCCGATCTGGGTGTCGGCGGCGGAGATGGAGGCGGTGGAGGCGATCTGCTCCTTGGTCTCCACGTCCTTCGCCTGCTCCAGCAGCGCGGCGGAGACGGCCTCGACGGCCTTCTCGATGCCCCGCTTGAGGGCCATCGGGTTGGCGCCGGCGGCTACGTTGCGCAGACCCTCCTTGACCAGGGCCTGGGCCAGGACGGTCGCGGTCGTCGTGCCGTCACCGGCGACGTCGTCGGTCTTCTTCGCGACTTCCTTGACCAGCTCGGCGCCGATCTTCTCGTACGGGTCCTCGAGCTCGATCTCCTTGGCGATGGACACACCATCGTTGGTGATCGTGGGAGCGCCCCACTTCTTCTCGAGGACCACGTTGCGGCCCTTGGGGCCGAGGGTGACCTTGACGGCGTCGGCGAGCTGGTTCATCCCGCGCTCAAGGCCGCGCCGTGCCTCCTCGTCGAACGCGATGATCTTGGCCATGGTGAAGTGTCCTCCGCGGACTGGGTTGTTTGCGCTCGGGACCGTGTGGTGCCCGCGACGGACGGCCCGCCGGCCGCCGGTTCCTTCCCGACGTCCGCACGGCCCTCACCGACCCGGCCCTGCTGTCACTCTCACGTGGAGAGTGCTAACGCCAATGATTAGCACTCACCCCCTGCGAGTGCAAGCGGTTCGCCCCGGGGGCCGAGCCGCGTACAGGGTCGCCCCCCGCCCGGCGGCGCCCGCAAGACGCCCGCTGGGCACCCGCAGGACGCACAGGAGCCGCCTCCCGCGGACGGGGGGCGGCTCCTGCGTACTGCCGAGGTCGCGTCGATGGTCGAACGCGCCGTGAAGTCAGCCGGCGAGGCGGACCATGTCCGCCTGCGGCCCCTTCTGACCCTGCGAGATCTCGAACTCGACCCGCTGGCCTTCTTCGAGGGTGCGGTACCCGTCCATCTGGATCGCGCTGTAGTGGACGAAGACATCCGCACCACCGTCGACCGCGATGAAGCCGTAGCCCTTCTCCGCGTTGAACCACTTGACGGTGCCCTGAGCCATCCCTAACTCCCCTATTGCTGGCCCTATCGCGGCCCCGCACTTCGCGGGCCCGGGTCAGACCTCACCCGCCCGCGGAACCCGTGCCTTTGACAGGTGGGAACCCTGGGGGGCGTGCGCCGGAACGCGTCGACCGCGGCTGAATGTATCTGCACGGATGCCGTCTGCAACAGGTCAATCGGACGAGAATTCTGGGCGCGACCCATCGGAAATCGCCTGAGAAATAACGATAAGGCAGGGCAAGCCGGGCCGGACATAGCGGACGAAAAGGAGAATTCGCTCGTGAATTTGGCGATAAATCGCCGTGGCCGCGCCACACCTGGGGTCCATGCCACGGGATTGCCTACGGCAACTGTACAACTCTTCAACTACCGCTTCGGCACACGCATGCCCCGCTCACCCGAAGGGGTGAACGGGGCACAAACCGCCCGAATCCGGAACCGCCGCCCAACTCCCGTTGGGCGGCGGCCGGTTCACTCGGCGACCGGCGGGCAGATCCGGTGGCCGGCCGGAGGTTCAGCCGCCTGCGACCGCGGGAATGATCGAGACACTCGCGCCGTCCGGCACGACCGTCTCGAGCCCCTGGGAAAACCGCACGTCGTCGTCGTTGACATACACGTTCACAAAGCGGCGCAGCTTTCCCGCGTCGTCGAGCACGCGCGCCGAAATTCCCTTGTGATCGCGCTCCAGGGAGTCGATCACTTCGGCGAGGGTGGCACCCTCGGCCGGCACCTCGGCCTGGCCGCCGGTGTAGGTGCGGAGAATGGTGGGGATACGTACGGAAGCACTCATGCGAGGCCAGCCTCTCGGAATGCGGCAAGGGTCGGGCGGATGGTCGCGGTCGGCCCGGTGGTCGGCGCCACCGCGTCCAGGGTCTTCAGTCCGTCGCCGGTGTTGAGCACGACGGTCTCGGTGGCCGGGTCGAGCTGCCCGGACTCGATCAGCTTCTTCAGCACACCGACGGTCACCCCGCCCGCGGTCTCCGCGAAGATGCCCTCGGTCCGCGCCAGCAGCTTGATCGCGTCCACGATCTGCGCGTCGTCCACGTCCTCGACGGCCCCGCCGGTGCGCCGGGCGATGTCCAGCACGTACGGGCCGTCCGCGGGGTTGCCGATCGCCAGCGACTTGGCGATGGTGTCGGGCTTCACCGGCCGTACGACGTCGTGCCCGGCCTTGAAGGCCGTCGACACCGGGGAGCACCCCTCGGCCTGGGCGCCGAAGATCTTGTACGGCTTCTCCTCGACCAGGCCGAGCGCGATCAGCTCCTTGAGGCCCTTGTCGATCTTGGTGAGCTGGGAGCCGGACGCGATCGGGATGACCAGGTTGTCCGGCAGCCGCCAGCCGAGCTGCTCGGCGATCTCGTAGGCGAGCGTCTTGGAGCCCTCGCCGTAGTACGGGCGCAGGTTGACGTTGACGAAGCCCCAGCCCTCGCCGATCGGGTCGCCGATCAGTTCCGAGCAGAAGCGGTTCACGTCGTCGTAGCTGCCCTCGATGCCGACGAGTTCGCCGCCGTAGACCGCGGCCATCACGACCTTGCCGGCCTCCAGGTCGTGCGGGATGAAGACGCAGGAGCGCAGGCCCGCCCGGGAGGCGGCGGCGCCGACGGCGCCGGCCAGGTTGCCGGTGGAGGAGCAGGACAGCGTGGTGAGGCCGAAGGTGCGGGCGGCCTCCAGCGCGATCGCGACCACCCGGTCCTTGAAGGAGTGGGTGGGGTTGCCGGAGTCGTCCTTGACGTGCAGGCCGCCGGTGATGCCCAGTTCGCGGGCGAGGTTGTCGGCCTTGACGAGCTTGGTCCAGCCCGGGTTCAGGTTGGGCTTGTCGGCGACGTCGGCGGGCACCGGCAGCAGCGGGGCGTAGCGCCAGATGTTGGTCGGGCCGGCCTCGATCCGGGCGCGCAGCGCCTCGGGGTCACCGGTCGGCAGGTCGTAGGCCACTTCCAGTGGCCCGAAACACTCCAGGCACGCGAAGACCGGGCTCAGCGGGTAGCGGGTGCCGCACTCCCGGCAGGACAGCGCGGCGGCCGGGCCGAACGGTGCGGGGGCGGCGTCGGCACCCTGGGTGCCGGCAGCGGAGTCGGTGGTGCTTGCGACGGTTTGCGCAGCCATGACAGGCGAGGCCCTTTCTCCTCATCTTCCTCGCACGCGGGCGCGTCACGAGACGGAATTGGCACCTTCCCCACCGTGCGTGACCTCGCGGTCGGCGGGAGGGTTGCCGGGGCTTCTACGGGCCGTTCCCTCTGCCCCTCTGGATGAGCGGTATGGCGACCGGGTCGGTACGGACCGGGCCCGTCGCGTTTGTGCGCGTCACGCCCCCGGCATGCGGTGGCGTCACGCGTTGTTCAAGACTGTAACCGACACAGGTGACGGTTGAGGTAGCCGTCCGCACCGCGAGATGGATCACATGCCCGGTCCGGGGCGTGCCGAGGGAGAGGACTCACGTGCTCGACGAGGTGGAGCGCTGGCTGCGCCGCCGGTCCTGGTCGGCCGCCCAGCGGCCGCTTGACCTGCTGCTCGCCGCCAAGCGCGCGGCCGGCGACCGGGGCACGGTCAGCGTGGTGCTGCCGGCGCTGGACGAGGAGGCGACCGTCGGCGCGATCGTGGCGGCGATCCGCCGCGACCTGATGTCCGCCGCGGCGCCGCTGGTGGACGAGGTGGTCGTGGTCGACTCCGGCTCCACCGACCGCACGGCCGCGGTCGCCGCCGGGGCCGGGGCCCGCGTGGTCGGGCGGGACGCGATCCTGCCCCGGCTGCCGGCCCTGCCCGGCAAGGGCGAGGTGCTGTGGCGGTCGCTGCTGGTCACCCGCGGCGAGATCGTCTGCTTCGTCGACGCCGACCTGCGGGAGTTCGACGCCCGTTTCGTCTCCGGGATCGTCGGGCCGCTGCTCACCGACCCCGCTGTGCAGCTGGTCAAGGCGATGTACGACCGCCCGCTGGAGACCGGCGGCACCGTGGTGCCCGCCGGCGGCGGCCGGGTCACCGAACTCGTCGCCCGCCCGCTGCTCAACCTGCACTGGCCGCAGCTGGCCGGCTTCGTCCAGCCGCTCGGCGGGGAGTACGCCGCCCGCCGCTCGCTGCTGGAGCGGCTGCCCTTCCCGGTCGGCTACGGCGTCGAACTCGGCATGCTGATCGACGCGTTGGGGCTCGTCGGGCTCGACGGGCTCGGGCAGGTCGACGTCGGGGTGCGGCACCACCGGCACCAGGACGGCCAGGCGCTCGGGCGGATGGCCGCCGCGATCTACCGCACCGCCCAGGTCCGGCTCGCCCGCGGCCAGCTGGTCCGCCCGCACCTCACGCAGTTCGGCCGCGCCGGCTCCGCCTTCGTACCGCGCACCCACCCGGTCGACACCGAGGAGCGCCCGCCGATGGCCGACCTGCCGGAGTACCTCGCCCGCAAGGCGGCGTAGGCGCGGCGCCGGGGGCCACCGCCGCGGGCAAAGAGTGCCGCCGGCACGTTTGAGCTGCGCGGCAACCGGCAAAGCTGCGGGCATGGAGGGATCTTCGCAGGGTGCCCGGATTCTGGTCGCGTCGAACCGCGGCCCGGTGTCGTACACCGTGGAGGGCGACGGCAGCCTGGGGAGCCGCAGGGGCGGCGGCGGGGTCGTCTCCGGGCTGAGCGCGATCGGCCCGGACGCGGGTGCCGTGTGGGTGTGCGCGGCGCTGTCGGACGGCGACCGGGAGGCGGTGCGCCGCGGGGTCGCCGAGCCCGGGGTGCGGATGCTCGCGATCCCCCCGGAGGTCTTCCACGCGGCGTACAACGACATCGCGAACTCGGTGCTGTGGTTCGTGCACCACCTGCTCTACCAGACGCCCTTCGAGCCGCTCTTCGACGAGGAGTTCCACGGCCGCTGGGCCGCCTACGAGGCGTACAACGAGGCGTTCGCCGACGCGCTCGCCCAGGAGGCGGCCGAGGGCGCCGCCGTCCTCGTGCAGGACTACCACCTCGCGCTGGTGCCCGCGCTGCTCCGTGAGCGCCGCCCCGACCTGCGGATCGGCCACTTCTCGCACACCCCGTGGGCCCCGCCGGACTACTTCCGCCTGCTGCCCGACGACGTGGCCGCGCGCCTGCTCACCGGCATCCTCGGCGCCGACCGGGCCGGGTTCCTCACCCACCGCTGGGCCGCCGCCTTCGCCGCGTGCTGTGCCGACGTGCTCGGCGCGGAGGTGGCCGCGGACGGCGGCTCGGTGACGTACCTGGGCCGCACCACCCGGCTCGGCGTGCACGGTCTGGGCGCCGACGCGGAGTTCCTGCGCGAGCGCGCCCGGCGGCCCGACGTGGACGAGCGGATGGCGGCGCTGCGGGCCGAGGCGGGTCCCGGCCGGCGGCTGATCGTGCGGGTGGACCGCACCGAGCTGTCGAAGAACATCGTGCGCGGGCTGTACGCCTACCGGCGGCTGCTGGTGGAGCACCCCGGCTGGCGCGAGCGCGTGGTCCATGTCGCGTTCGCCTACCCCTCGCGGCAGGACCTGGCGAGCTACCGGGAGTACACCGAGGAGGTCTCCCGGGTGGCCGCGGCGGTCAACGAGGAGTTCGGCACCGCGGGCTGGACGCCGGTCATCCTCAAGGTCGACGACGACTTCGCCCGCTCCCTGGCGGCGTACCGGCTGGCCGACGTGGCGCTGGTCAACCCGATCCGGGACGGGATGAACCTGGTCGCCAAGGAGGTGCCGGTCGTCTCCGACCAGGGGGTGGCGCTGGTGCTGTCCCGTGAGGCGGGCGCCTTCGAGGAGCTGGGCGACGACTCCTTCGTGGTCAATCCGTACGACATCCGCGCGACCGCCGTCGCCCTCAACGAAGCGCTGACGCTCCCCGAGGCCGAACGCGCCGACCGTTCCAAGCGGCTTGCCGCGGCAGCCACCGCGCTGCCGCCCAGCCGCTGGTTCCTCGACCAGCTCCAGGCAATCGGCGGCTGACCGCTTTTCGTTCCGCGGGCGCCCTGGTGGGGGCCGGTCAGCCGAGTTGGTCGGCCAGGTGTTCCAGCAGGTGGACGACGCCTGCCGGGCCCGCCACGGTCAGGTCGGCTCGCGCCAGCAGCTCCGCGGGGGTCTCCTCGGCGCCCGCGCTGGCCACCAGCAGGCCCGGCGTGCCCTGGGCGCGCAGCTCTCCGACGGCGGCGTACGCGGCGAGGTCGCCGAGGTCGTCGCCCGCGTAGAGCACGCTGCCCGCGCCGGTCTCGCGCAGGAAGCCGGTGAGCGCCACCCCCTTGTCGACACCGGGTGGCCGCAGCTCCAGGACGTAGCGGCCGGGCTCGACCACCAGGCCGTGCCGCGCGGCGAGTTCGGCCAGCGGCGCGCGCAGCGCCTCGAACGCGGCGTCGGGGTCCTCGGTGCGGCGGGTGTGCACGGCGACCGCGCGGCCGCCCTTGTCCTCGATCCACAGGCCCGGCCACTCCCCCACCTCGGCGAGGAAGCCGGGTAGTTCGGCGCGCACCGCGGTGACCCCTTCGGGCGCGGGCGGCGCGTGCACCTCGCCGCCGCGGGCGTCCCAGCGCTCGGCGCCGTAGTGGCCGAGGACCACGAGGTGCTCCAGTCCCGGCACCCCGGCGAAGCCGCCGTACCGCACGGCCACGTCGGCCGGGCGGCCGGTGAGGATGACGGCAGCCGCCAGGTGCGGGGCCAGCCGCGCCAGCGCGCCGGCCGCCCCCGGGTGCGCCCGGGCCTGCTCCGGGTCCGCCACGATCGGGGCGAGGGTGCCGTCGAAGTCCAGGGCGACCACCGCGCGGCCCGGCTCGGCGAGCAATGCGGTCAGGCCCGCCCGGCCCTCGGCGGTCCGTGGGGTGAAGGTCTCCGCAGCAGCCATGCCCCGAGCCTAGCGGCCCGGCGGTTTCACGCGGCTGCTCGGGCGGGGAGAGCCGGGCCCGCGTCAGCGGTTCTCGGCGTGCCGCTGCCGGGTGCGGCGCCAGCGGTTGACGGTGGCCGGGGCGGCGCGCAGCGCGCGGGGGTCGTCCAGGAGGGCGTTGAGCAGCTGGAAGAAGGCCGTCGGGGAGATGCCGAGCCGCTCCCGGATCGCCCGGTCGCGCGGGCCGGGCCCGCTCCAGCTCCGCCCGGCCAGCTCCAGCACCGCCAGGTCCCGCGCGGACAGCTCAGCGCCCGCCGCATCCGCAGCGCCCACCGCATCCGCGGCCCCCGCCGCGCCCGTCTCCTGCGCCTCGCCCTCGGCCACTGTGCCGCCCCTCGCCTGCTGACCCGCCCGCCCGGCCGCTCCGCTACTCCGACTCGGAGGTGAGCCCCTGCCCGTCCTGCGTCTCCGCGTAGTTCTGCAACTGCGACAGTACGGTCTTCGGGTCGCCGTGCACCGCGCTGCCGATGACCTTCTTCATCCGGTCGTTCACCTTCGTCCAGGAGGTCTTGTCGACCGGGTAGAAGACGGCGTCCGGCAGCAGGTCGAGGAACTGCACCAGGTCGGCGTCGCGCTTCTCGCCCTGCATGACCTGGGAGGCGCTGGTGGTCACCGGCAGCAGGCCGTACTCGTCGAGGAACTTGACGGTGTTCTTGGTCTGGTAGACGTACTGGAGGAAGGCGCGGTCGGCGTCGAGGGAACCTTTCTTCTTGAAGGCCATCGCCCAGTCGGCGACGCCGAGGGTGTCGGCGTTCGGGCCGTCCTTGCCGGGCAGCGCGGCCACCCCGACGTCGATGCCGTGCGCGCGGGCCTGCGCCAGCAGTGTCGGGTGGCCGTTGATCATGCCCGCCTTGCCGGCCAGGAAGTCGTCGAAGACCTCCTGCCGGTTGGTCTTGGCGGGGTCCTTCGAGCCGACCAGCTTCGCGTCCACCAGGTTCTTCTTGACCCAGGTGAGGGCTTCGACGTTCTCGGCGGAGTCGAAGGTGTAGTTGTCGACGGAGTCGCTGATGCCGCCGCTGGCGCCGAGCATCCACATCAGGGACTCCGCCTGCGACTCCTCCGGGCCGAGCGGCAGGCCGTAGGGGACCTTGACGCCGTTCTCCTTGAGCAGCTTCGCGTCGGCGGCCAGGTCGGCCCAGGTCTTCGGCGCCTGGTCGATGCCCGCCTGCTTGAACAGGCCCTTGTTGTAGAAGAACATCCGCGAACTGGACGCCCACGGCAGGCCGTACTGGGTGTGGGCGACCGATCCGGCCTGGGCGAGCGAGGAGATGAAGTCGGCCTGCTGGCTGACCGTGAAGAGCTGGTCGGCGCTGTACAGCTGGCCCTTGGCGGCGTAGTCGGCGTACGAGCCCATCTGCGCGATGTCCGGCGGGTTGCCGGCCTTGACCATGGCGGCGACCTTGTCGTCCACGTCGGTCCAGCTCAGCACCTGCACGTCGACCTTGATGTGCGGGTTCTGCTTCTCGAAGCCGCGCACCATGTCGTTCCAGTACACGAGCGAGCTGTTGTCGGTCTTCGCGTCGCCGTAGTCGGCGGCCACCAGGTGCAGCGTCACGTCCTTGCCCTGCGCCGTGCCACCACCGCAGGCGCTGACCCCGGTCAGGGCCAACGCGGAAGTGAGACCGGCCGCGAGGCCGAGAAGTCGTCGCCGCTGCACTGTTCCTACCACCCTTGGGACTTCGAAAGACCGGAAAGACTCGGGCCGCGGCGCCTTCGCCGGCGGGGGCCGCCGCGAGCGGCCGGCCGGGCCACCGCGAAAGTGCCGAGTCTTCCGCATATCTTCAGCCAAGGTCTACACCATGGGTGACAACGTTTTGACGGCGGGCCCCGGGCCAACCCCGCGCCGGCCACGCTCCGCCCCCGCGCCGACCCGGCACCGGCCCCGCGCCGACCGCATTGCCGGCCCGTGACTTTCGGGAGAATCGATCTTCCCGGCCGAGTGGACTAGACCTCTAGCGGGGTGAGAAGCGAGACTGGGCCCGTGAGACATGTCATCGCCCTCGACGTCGGCGGCACCGGGATGAAGGCGGCGCTGGTCGCCGCGGACGGCACGCTGCTGCACCAGGACCGCCGCCCGACCGGCCGTGAGCGCGGCCCGCAGGCCGTGGTGGAAGCGATCCTCGACTTCGCCGCGGACCTGCGCGCGCACGGCCGCGCCAGCTACGGGCAGAGCGCCGCGGCCGCGGGCGTGGTGGTGCCCGGCATCGTGGATGCCGAGGCGGGCGTCGCCGTCTACGCCGCCAACCTCGGCTGGCAGGACCTGCCGTTGCGCGACCTGCTCTCGAAGCGGCTGGACGGCGTACCCGTGGCGCTCGACCACGACGTGCGCGCCGGCGGCCTCGCCGAGGGCCGGATCGGCGCGGGCGACGGCGCCGACCGCTTCCTGTTCCTGCCGCTGGGCACCGGCATCGCCGGCGCCATCGGCATCGAGGGCCGGATAGAGGCCGGCGCGCACGGCTACGCCGGTGAGATCGGCCACATCGTGGTCCGGCCCGGCGGCCGGGAGTGCGGCTGCGGGCAGCGTGGCTGCCTGGAGGCGTACGCGTCCGCGGGCGCGGTCTCCCGCACTTGGGCGGCCGCCAGCGGCGACCCGGCCGCGGACGCCGCCGCCTGCGCGCAGGCCGTCGACGCCGGCGACCCGGCGGCGGCTGCGGTCTGGCAGGAGGCCGTCGACGCGCTGGCCGACGGCCTGGTCACCGGGCTGACCCTGCTCGACCCGCGGGTGCTGATCGTCGGCGGCGGCCTCGCCGAGTCCGGCGACACCCTCTTCGGCCCGTTGCGGGCGGCCGTCGAGGCGCGCGTCACCTTCCAGAAACTCCCGCTCATCGTCCCCGCCGCGCTGGGTGACACCGCCGGCTGCCTGGGCGCGGGCCTTCTCGCCTGGGACCTGATCTCCGTGGAGGTATCCGCCTGATGGCCCCCGAAACGACATCGCGGCCCACGACCGGGCGCACCGTCCTGGCGGGCGCCCGCGTGGTGCTGCCGTCCGGCGTGGTGGAGGCCGGCCGGATCACCGTGGACGGCGCCCGGATCGCCGCCGACGAGCCGGCCGAGGCCGCCACCCACGACCTGGCCGGGCGCGGCTGGACGGTCGTCCCGGGCTTCGTGGACCTGCACAACCACGGCGGCGGCGGCGCGTCCTTCACCTCGGGCACCGCCGAGGACGTGCTCACCGCCGTGCGCACGCACCGCGCGCACGGCACCACCACCCTGGTCGCCTCCACCGTCACCGAGAACCTCGACACGCTGGCCCGGCAGGCCGCGCTGCTCTCCGAGCTGGTCGAGCAGGGCGACCTGGCCGGCATCCACTACGAGGGCCCGTTCATCTCGCCGTGCCGCAAGGGCGCCCATGACGAGACGCTGCTGCGCGACCCCGACCCGGCGACGGTGCGCAAGCTCGTCGAGGCGGCCCGCGGCGCCGCGCGCATGGTGACGCTCGCCACCGAACTGCCCGGCGGCGTCGAGTCGGTGCGGCTGCTCGCCGACCTCGGGGTGATCGCCGCGATCGGCCACACCGACGCCGGGTACGAGCAGACCCGGCAGGCGATCGACGCGGGCGCCACGGTGGCGACCCACCTGTTCAACGCGATGCCGCCGCTCCTGCACCGCGAGCCCGGCCCGATCGCGGCGCTGCTGGAGGACGAGCGGGTCACCGTCGAGCTGATCAACGACGGCACCCACCTGCACCCGTCGGTGCTCGAACTCGCCTTCGGCAGCGCGGGCGCGGACCGGGTGGCGTTCATCACCGACGCGATGGACGCGGCCGGCTTCGGCGACGGCCTGTACGACCTGGGGCCCTTGAAGGTGCAGGTGCTGGACGGGGTGGCGCGGCTGGTGGAGGGCGACTCCATCGCCGGGTCGACGCTGACGCTGGACACCGCCTTCAAGCGCGCGGTCACCGTGGACGGGCTGGCGCTGCCCGACGTGGTGCGGGCGATCTCGGCCAACCCGGCCCGGCTGCTGGGCCGGTCGGACCGGATCGGTTCGCTGGCGCCGGGGAAGGACGCGGACCTGGTGGTGCTGGACGCGGCGTACGACGTGGTCGGTGTGATGCGCAAGGGCGAGTGGGTCGTCGCGCTGCCGCTGGACGACACCGCGCCCGCCGCCGCGGCCGCCGAGCTGTCCTGATGGCGTACGGCCCCCGGTCCGGCCCGGCCGCGCGCACTACCGTCGGTAACGGCGTGCGCGCGGCCGCCCGTACGCCCGCCGGGGACCCCCTGGTCGGCAACTTCTGCGGAAAAGCGGCCCTCCCGCTCTGGGCCGACCGCCGTCCGTTTGCCAAAATCAACAGGTGATCATCACCGTCACGCTCAACAGCGCCCTGGATGTGACCTACCGGGTCCCGTCGCTGATACCGCACGCCACCCACCGGGTGACGGAGACGGTGGAGCGGCCGGGCGGCAAGGGTCTGAACGTCGCCCGCGTACTGGCCGCGCTCGGCCACCGCGCCACCGTCACCGGCTTCGTCGGCGGCCCGGCCGGTGCGGAGTTGCGCCGCGGCCTGGCCGAGGTGCCGTACGCGGACCGGCTCACCGACGCCCTGGTGCCGGTGGCCGGCGCCACCCGGCGCACGGTCGGCGTGGTGGACGCGGCCACCGGGGACACCACGATGTTCAACGAGCCGGGGCCGACCGTGGACGCCGCCGAGTGGGCGTCCTTCCTCGACGTCTACCGCGAGCTGCTGGCCGGCCCCGACGCCGAGGCGGTCGCGCTGTGCGGGAGCCTGCCACCGGGGCTGCCGGTCGGCGCGTACGCGGAGCTGGTCCGCGAGGCGCGCGCCGCGGGCGTCTATGTGCTGCTCGACACCAGCGGGGAGCCGCTGCGTCGCGGGCTGGCCGCCCGCCCGGACCTGATCAAGCCCAACGCGGGTGAGCTGACCGGGCTGACCGGCTTCTCCGAGCCCGCCCGCGCGGCCCACGACGCCCGGCGGCGCGGCGCCCGCGGGGTGGCCGCGTCGCTCGGCGCCGACGGGATGCTCGCGGTCACCGAGGAGGGCGCGTGGCGGGCGCTGCCGCCGGGCCGGCTGGCGGGCAACCCCACCGGCGCGGGCGACTCGGCGGTCGCCGGGCTGCTCTCCGGGCAGGTGGAGGGGCTTGCCTGGCCGCAGCGGCTGGCCCGGGCGGTCGCGCTGTCGGCGGCCACGGTGCTCGCCCCGGCCGCCGGGGAGTACGACCGGGCCGGCTACGACGAGCTGCTCCCGAAGGTGGAGGTCACCCCGGCCGGGTGAGCCGGGGTGGTTCGGCGCGAGGCGTTCGGCCGGGGGCCTTCGGCCGGGGCGTTCGGCCGGGGCGCGCCGCCTACTTCGTGACCTGGCCCTCCTTGAGCCACACCTGGTCGAGGTTGACGCCGCAGTTGGTGTCGTCCGGGGTGCAGGACATCGTCAGGACGTTGGCGCCCTTCTTGAGGTCCACGTAGTTGAAGGTCGTCATGTTCCACGCCTTCGCCCAGTCCGTGGCGTTGCCGTAGTTCTTCAGGTTCACCCCGCCGCTGCGGGCCTCGCCGTTGACACCGAGGGTCAAGGTGGCGTCGGAGCCGGCGTTGGCGTAGCTGACGAAGAACGTGTACTTGTCGTCCTTCGGCACGACCACCGTCCAGGACACGGTGGCGCCCTGGTTGGCCATGCTGTCGACGTAGGTGCCGCCCGCCGCGTTCGCGCCCGGGTGCTCGGTGCTGGTGGCGGCGCCGCCGCTGAGCTGGAGCGTGGACGCGTCGACCTTCTTGGAGTCGAACGTCGTCGGGCTCGCGGACGGCGAGGCGGACTGGGTGGGCGCGCTGCTGGTGGTGACCGCGCCGGTCGGCTTGTCGTCCGCCTGCTTCTTGTCGTCGCCCGAGCTGTTGGTCATCGCGAAGGCGATGCCGATCGCCACGGCGGCGACCACGGCGACGGCCGCGATCAGCAGCCCTCGGCGGTTGGGGGCGCCGCCCCCGTCCGGGCCGCCGGGACCGCCCCTGCGGCCCCCGGGCGGGGCCTGCTGCGGGTCGTACGGCCCCGGGCCGGGCGGCTGCGCGTGGCCGCCGCCCTGCGCCTGCGGGTACTGCGCGGTCGGGCCGGCGTACTGCCCGGCGTACTGCTGCTGGCCCTGGTCGTAGCCGTACGGCGCCTGCGGCGGGTAGCCGTAACCGCCGCCGCCCTGCTGCTGGGGCGGGGCCTGCGGCGGGTAGCCGTAGCCGCCCGTGGCCGGGCGGCGCTCACCGACCCGCTGCACCTGGTGGTAGGAGGTGCGGGGCACGCCCGGCTGCCCGGGTGCCGGCTGGCCGCCGGCCGGGTCCGGCTGCTCGCCGCCCTCCGACCGGTAGAGATACGCGAACGGGTCGTCGTTCTCCGGCGTGCCGTCGTTTCCGGCAGTCATCCGCTGTCCACTCCCTCGACTGTGGTATGCCAGGCACCTTACCGGCCTCGGACGACACACCTCCCATGCTCTTCGACGTGTGGACGGGTCGGTAAGGTTCCGATGTGAGCAGCGCCACCGATTCCGGCCGCCCGGCGACCGGCCCGGGCCGCGGCGGCGACCCCGGCTCCGAGTGGCTGCCGTGGCAGGACGCGATGGAGCGGGCGCTCTACGGCCCCGGCGGCTTCTTCCGCCGGGAGCGGCCCGCCGACCACTTCCGCACCTCCGTGCACGCGTCCGCCCTGTTCGCGGGCGCCGTGGCGGAGTTGCTGGCCCGGGTGGACACGGTGCTCGGGCACCCCGGGCGGCTCGACTTCGTCGACATGGCGGCCGGTGCGGGCGAACTCGCCGCCGGGGTACTGGCCGCCCTGCCGCCCGCCCTCGCCGGCCGGGTGCGGGTCCACGCCGTCGAGCGCGCCGCCCGGCCGGACGGCCTCGACCCCCGCGTCACCTGGTGCGATCAGCCGCCGCGGGGCGCGCACGGGCTGCTCTTCGCCAACGAGTGGCTGGACAATGTTCCGCTGCCCGTCGCCGCGCCGTCACCCGACGGCCGCCTGCGGTATGTGGAGGTACGGCGCGGCGACGGCGAAGAGCGCCTGGGCGCCCCCGTGACGGGCGAGGACCTGCGCTGGCTGGAGCGCTGGTGGCCGCTGGACGGGCGGGCCGGGGCGGAGCGCCGCGCGGAGGTCGGGCGCAGCCGGGAGGAGGCGTGGCGACGGGCGGCGGGCAGCCTCGCCGAGGGGTACGCGGTGGCGGTGGACTACGGCCACCTCGCCGCGGAGCGCCCGCCGCTGGGCACCCTGACGGGGTACCGCGACGGCCGCCAGGCCGTCGCGGTACCCGACGGCTCGATGGACCTGACCGCGCATGTCGCGATGGACGCCCTCCCGGGCACCCTGACCACGCAGCGCGCCGCCCTCCACGCCCTCGGCGTCCACGGCA
Organism: Actinacidiphila sp. bgisy144; assembly: GCF_057708105.1. Lineage (NCBI taxonomy): Bacteria > Bacillati > Actinomycetota > Actinomycetes > Kitasatosporales > Streptomycetaceae > Actinacidiphila > Actinacidiphila sp. bgisy144. The sequence continues at coordinate 57,127 of NZ_JBYIRM010000007.1, forward strand.
CCCGCCCCCCGCTCGCCCTCGCCACCCGCGACCCCGCCGCCTACGTCCGCGCCCTCACCACCGCCACCGAAGCCGCCGAACTCACCGCCCCCGGCGCCCTCGGCGACTTCCTCTGGCTCACCACCCCCACCCCCGCCCTCCCCACCCGGCATGGGCTGCCGGGCGGCCCTGAGAGGATGGGGGCATGACGGAGACGACGGTCGGGGTCGGTGGGGCGGCCGAGGGCACGGACATGGTGCTGAACATCGGGCCGCAGCACCCCTCGACGCATGGGGTGCTGCGGTTGCGGCTCGTGTTGGACGGGGAGCGGATCAGGTCCGCGGAGCCGATCGTCGGGTACATGCACCGCGGCGCGGAGAAGCTCTTCGAGGCGCGGGACTACCGGCAGATCATCATGCTGGCGAACCGGCACGACTGGCTGTCGGCGTTCTCCAACGAACTGGGCGTGGTCCTCGCGGTGGAGCGGATGCTCGGCATGGAGGTCCCCGAGCGCGCGGTGTGGACGCGTACGCTGCTGGCCGAGCTGAACCGGGTGCTCAACCACCTGATGTTCCTCGGCTCCTACCCGCTGGAGCTGGGCGGGATCACGCCGATCTTCTACGCGTTCACCGAGCGCGAGGAGTTGCAGCACGTGATGGAGGAGGTCTCCGGCGGCCGGATGCACTACATGTTCAACCGCGTCGGGGGCCTGAAGGAGGACCTGCCGAACGGCTGGACCGGGCGGGCGCGGGAGGCTGTGGCCGCGGTGCGGGCCGGGATGGGCCGGTTCGACGACCTGGTGCTCGGCAACGAGATCTTCCGCGGCCGCACCCGCGGGGTCGGCGTGCTGTCGCCCGCGGACGTGCACGCGTACGGGGTGAGCGGGCCGATCGCCCGCGCCTCCGGGGTCGACTTCGACCTGCGGCGCGACGAACCGTATCTGGCCTACGGGGAGTTGGCCGGTGCCCTGGAGGTCGCCACCCGCACCGAGGGCGACTGCCTGGCCCGGTTCGAGGTGCTGCTCGCGCAGACCCACAACGCGCTGGCGCTGGCCGACGCCTGCCTGGACCGGATCGCGGAGCTGCCGCCCGGCCCGGTCAACCAGCGGCTGCCGAAGGTGCTCAAGGCTCCCGAGGGCCACACCTACGCCTGGACCGAGAACCCGCTCGGCCTCAACGGCTACTACCTGGTGTCCAAGGGCGAGAAGACGCCCTACCGGCTGAAGCTGCGCTCCGCGTCGTTCAACAACATCCAGGCGCTCAACGTGCTGCTGCCGGGCACGCTCGTGGCCGACATGGTCGCGATCCTCGGCTCGATGTTCTTCGTCGTCGGCGACATCGACAAGTAGCTCGTGCAGTCGCCGTAGTCGCTGTGGTCGCCGGGCGGCCGCCGCCCGCCGCCGTCAGCGCGCGGCGCCCCGCAGGTCGCTGACGTCGATCTGCTCGGTGTCGTCGTGCGCGGTGAGGTCGATCACCTCGGCCGCGGCCACCTCGTGCTCGGGGCCGGCCGCGGACACGGCCGTCGGCACGGCCGCGGGGGCCGGCTCGGACGCGGCGGCCGGCTCGCCCTGCGCGGGAATCCGCGCCGCGGGCAGCGACTTCTGGGTGCCGAAGAAGTCGAACCCGCCGACCGCCCGGCTCCCCGTCCCCGCCGCCGGCCGGCCCTGCCGCCCGTACGGCAGCACGGTCGCGGCCGTCGCCGCGGGCACCAACCGGTGCTCGCGGACCGGCAGTCCGGGCTGCGCCTGCGCCCCCGACGCGTGCCGGCCCTGCGGCTCGTCCGGCGCCGCCGCGTCCCGCACCCGCGCGTCGGCCACGGTCCGCTGCGCCTCCTGCGTGGCAGCGTTGCGCGCGAGGTCCCGCAGCGCCGCGGCCGCCTTGAGGTAGGCGGCGGGGCCGATCGCCGGCGCCCCGGTGCCCAGCGCGATCCGCGGCGCGGCCGCGCCCTCGCGCTGCAACCGCCGCCGCGCCTCCAGCGCCCGCGCCCGCTCGCTCTCGGCGGTGGCGTACCGCCGCAGCAGCTCGGCGTGCTCCGAGCGCAGCCGGGCCAGCTCCGCCCGCTTGCCGCGCAGCTTCTTCTCCAGGCGGCCGCGGATCTCCCTGGACTCCTCCAGGTCGGTCTCCAGCTCGGCCACCTTCTCCTCGGTGCGCCACTCCTCCCGCGCGCGCTGCGCGGTCAGGTCGGCGACCTCGCGCCCGGCGGCGCGGTCCCAGCGCCGCGCGAGGAAGGCCCCGGCCACCGCGGCCACCGCGATCGCGACCGCGAGCCCCCGCAGCAGCCACGTATCACCGGCGACGAAGGTGAGGGCGGCGAGGAAGGCCGCGATGCCTGCGACGGTCAGCGGCGGCATCATCCGGTGCAGCGGCTGGGAATGGCGGTGGCGTCCACGGGGCATGACCGAAATTTAGCGTGCGCGGGCGTTCCGTGGGGCCCCGGGGCCCCAATTTTCGTGGGGGTTTGGCCGCACCTCGGGCCCCGCCCGTCACGCTGGGACGCGACGCCGCGACCCCAGGTGACGGCGGACATAAAGGATCTTGGTCACGCGGTGCCCCAGGCGTCCGGCACCGTCGGCCGGCCGTCCGGCGGCGTGACGGGCAGCCCCGCCGCCCGCCATGCCTGGAAGCCGCCGACGACGTCGGTCGCCCGGTGCAGCCCCAGGTCCTTCAGGGAGGCGGCGGCCAGCGACGAGGCGTAGCCCTCGTTGCACATGACGACGACCGGCAGGTCGTGGCCGGTGGCCCGGGCCAGGCGGTGCGAACCCCGCGGGTCCAGCCGCCACTCCAGTTCGTTGCGCTCCACGATGGCCGCGCCGGGCACGGTGCCGTCGCGGTCGCGCAGCGCCCCGTACCGGATGTCCACCAGCAGCGCGCCGCCGTCGCGGACGGCCGCGGAGGCCTCTTCGGGGGTCAGCCGGACCAGCCGCTCCCGTACGGCGGCCAGGTGGTCGTCGATCGAGCGCGGCGGCCCGGGCGGCGCGCTCACCACGCCTCGGGCCGCTCGACGTACTCCAGCCGCAGCGTGCTGTCCTTGCGGCTGTAGCGGCGCATCAGCGGCAGCGGCGGGTAGTACGCGTGCACGGACACCGCGTGGGTGGTCCCGGACGCGTTCACCACCTGGTGCACGTGCTCGCGGCCGAACGCGCGGCCCTTGCCCTCGGGCAGCACCCGGCGCCGGTCCACGCCCTCGGCCAGCTCCAGCGACCGCCAGCCCTCGGTGGGCAGCGGCACCGCGAGCGAGTGCTCGGTCAGCTCACCGGCGGCGGTGACGAACACCCCGTACGAGCCGCCGTGGTCATGCCAGCCGGTCTCGGCCCCGGGCGGCCAGCCGATCAGCCACGCCTCGGCGCCGCCGGGGCCTTCGAGCCGCCGCCAGGTGCGGCCCTCGGCGTCCAGCGGCAGTTCGCCGACCACGTCGGGGTCGGCGGCGACGGAGCGGGCGAACGCGAGGAGTTCGGCGGCGGTGGGCGCCGCCTGGGTGTCGGAAGCGGCGGGGCCGGACACGGGGCCGGAAGCGGCGCCGGACACGGCGGGAGACACAACGGAAGCAGGAGAGGACGCGGGAACCGCGGACATGGGGATACCACCCGGAGGGAGGAATGCGCGTACGACGCGCGGGCGAACGGTGGGCCGGAGGCGCGCGTCAGCGCGCGGCCGTACACACGCAGCCCGCGTACCGGAGGAGGTCCAGATGGACCCTCCGGTGCAGCAGCAGGCGCGTTCCGTTCACGTCACGGACTGAACCATCTCCGGCTCCGCCGGTCAAGTGCGCACATGAGCGCGCGGGGGGGCGGCAGCGGCTCAGCGAGTGCGCTGCGCGGGCGCCCCGCGGTGGCGGTCCTCGTCGTCCGGCAGCTTGCAGACCCGCTCCAGGAACAGCGCCGCGGCGACCACCGCGACCCCGGCCAGCACCGCGAGCCCGGCGTAGATGGCCTGCTCCCGCCGCGGGTCCATGTCGAGCTTGTACATCACCAGGAAGATCCCGGTGCCGCCGTACATGCCCACCACCAGCGACGCGACCAGCGCGCTGGCCTGCCCGAAGACCACCGCGCGGGCGGCGGCCAGCGGGTCGACGCCCTTCGCGCCGGGCTGCCGCTCACGCTGGGCGCGCAGCCGTGACCTTATCGACAGCGCGGTGGCGAACAGCGCGACGGCGATCAGCGCGAGCACCACGGGCGCGGCCAGCGGCACCCCGGGCAGCGTCCCGAAGGTGTCCCACAGCTTCGCCGCCGCCCACGACAGCACACCCGCGACCACGAAGATGCCGGCCAGCGTCCTGATCCGCAGGGTCTTCACCGGGCGTCCGCCTCCACGTCTTCCCACACCTCTTCCCGTACGGGTCTCCGTACGACGTCCCGTACGCCGGCGCGTGCGGCCTCCCGCGCGCGACGGCGTACGTCACTTCCCAACGATCATTCCGGCAGCCGGAGTTCCACGTCGGCGCGCCGGCGCACCCCGGCGTCGCCCACCGCGGCCAGCAACTCCGCGACCGGGCCGCGCCCGGGCAGCACCGCGGCGGGCTCGACGTCGTGCCAGGGCACGAGGACGAACGCGCGCTCGTGCGCCCGCGGGTGCGGCAGCGTCAGCACCGGGTCGTCGGACACGCGGTCGTCGTACGCCACGATGTCGACGTCTATGGTGCGCGGGCCCCAGCGCTCCTCGCGCACCCGCAGGTACGCCTCCTCGATGGCGTGCGCGCGCTCCAGCAGGGAGTCGGGCGGCAGCGTGGTGCGGACCACGACCACCGCGTTGAAGTACGCGGGCTGGCTGCCCTCGGGCACGCCCCAGGGCTCGGTCTCGTAGACCGGGGAGACGCCCTTGACCCGCACGCCCGGGGTGTCCTCCAGCGCGTCGACGGCGCCTTGCAGGGTCTCCAGGCGGTTGCCGAGGTTGCCGCCGAGGGCGATCACCGCGGTGCGCGGGTTCTGGAGCGTGCTGTCGGCGGCGTCGACGCGGGCGGTCACGTCGGCGGGCACGGGCTGCACGGTGGGGTCGGCCGGGCCGGCCTCGGGGGTCTGCTCGGTGCCGTACTCGGGATGCTGCGCGCTCACGGGCGCCTCCGGGTGATCGTCACGGTCACGTCGCCGAACGGGACGGTGACCGGAGCCTCGGGTTTGTGCACGGTCACCTCCACCTCCTCCACCTGCGCATGCCCCAGGCAGGTGTCGGCGATGCGCTGGGCGAGGGTCTCGATGAGGTTGACCGGTTCGCCGGAGACGACGGCCGCGACCTGTTCGGCCAGCACACCGTAGTGCACGGTACGCGTGAGGTCGTCACCGGCCGCGGCGGCGGAGAGGTCGAGGCCGAGGGAGAGGTCGACCACGAAGGTCTGGCCGTTCTCGCGCTCGTGCGCGAACACCCCGTGGTGGCCGCGGACGGTCAGCCCGCGCAGTGTGATCCGGTCCACGTCCCTCACTGCCCCTTCGTGCCGTCGCCGTCGTCCGGCTGGTCGTCGTCGCCGGGCTCGCCGGGCGTGTCGGGCTTGTCGGGCTCGCCGGGCTTGTCGTCGTCGGGCTTGCCGGGCTCATCACTGTCCGGCTTGTCGTCCTCGCCCTGCTCGTCGTCCTTCGCCGCCTTCAGGACCTCGCCCAGGACGTCCTGCATGGCCTCGTCCATGGCCTCCAGCGACACGTCGCCGTCCTCGTCGTCCTCGTCCTCCTCCTCGGCGAGCACCGGGGAGCCGTGGTGGGCCCACAGCCGCCAGCCCTCGGCGGTGCGCCGGAAGACGTTCGTGGTGACCACCAGGCCGCCGACCAGCGAGCCGGTGGAGCCGTCCTCCTCGGCGGGACCGCCGGTGAGGATGTTCTCGGTGCACGTCACCACCGCGGTGTCGCCGTCGACCGCGACCTCGACATCGGTCAGGAAGAACTGGATGTACTCCGTGTTCGCCATGATCAGCGCGTACGACCGCATCACCTCGCCGCGCCCGCGCAGCACCGGCCACCCCGGGTGCACCGTCGAGACGGTCTCGGCGAGCGGGCCGGTCAGCACGACCGCCTCCAGCTCGTCGAGGTTGGAGTGCTCGATCGCGTCGTAGAACGCCTGGTTGGCCCGCTCGACCGCGCGCGCCTCCGCCGTACGGCCCGTCACGCCCGCACCTGCGAGCCCGCGGCGATCGGGTCGGTCCCGGCGGTTCCGGCGGCCTCGATGGCGCGTGCCACCCGCACCGCGTCCGCGCTGGCCCGCACCTCGTGCACCCGCACCGCCCAGGCCCCCTCGCGCGCGGCGATCGCGGTGACCGCGGCGGTCGCGGCGTCGCGCTCCCGGGCCGGCGGCGGCGCGGACTCGGCGCCGGCCAGCACCCGGCCGAGGAACCGCTTGCGGGAGGCGGCGACCAGCAACGGGCGGCCCAGCGCGGTCAGTTCGGGCAGGTGCGCGAGCAGCGCGAGGTCGTGCTCGGCGGTCTTGGCGAAGCCGAGGCCGGGGTCGACCACGATCCGCTCGGGCGCGACGCCGCCCTCGATCGCGCGGGCCAGCGCGGTGCGCAGTTCGGCGAGCACCTCGCCGAGCACGTCGCCGTAGACCGCGCGGTTGTTCATGTCGATGCTGCGGCCGCGCCAGTGCATCACCACGAACGGCACCGCGGCCGACGCGACCACCGGGACCATCCGCGGGTCGGCCAGGCCGCCGCTGACGTCGTTGACCAGCCGGGCGCCGGCCGCGACCGCCTGCTCGGCGACGGACGCGCGCATCGTGTCCACGCTCACCAGCACGCCGCAGGCGGCCAGCTCCCTGACCACCGGGATCACCCGGCGCATTTCCTCGTCCTCGTCCACCCGCGCGGCGCCCGGGCGGGTCGACTCCCCGCCCACGTCCACCAGGTCCGCGCCCTGCGCGACCAGGTCCAGGCCGTGCTTGACCGCCAACTCCGGGTCGAACCACTGCCCGCCGTCGGAGAACGAGTCCGGCGTGACGTTCACCACGCCCATGACGGCGCACCGATCCCACCGCGGCAGTCCGACCGGTCCGCTCCGCGCCTGTGACGTACTCATGCGCCCCAGCGTACGGGTCTCCCCCTATGCCGCCGACTCGCCTCCGGTCGCTTGGTCCCGGTGTCGACGGTCGGCCGTGCTCGATTCCCTCGTTCCTCGGGAAACTCCGCGCTCCCCCAGAGCTTCGCCTGGGAGGTGCCCCCACCTTTCGACACCGGCGCTCCCTTTGGCTCGTCGGCTACGGGGCGAGCCGTGGACCGGTGAACCGCGTCGTGGCGCGCGGCGGGGCTCGCGGTCAGGCGACGTAGGTGCGCTGCGGGGTGTCCTCGACGGAGGCGTACCCGGGGTTGTGGCGGTGGCCGGAGCGGGCCGCGCGGCCGGGCAGGAAGCGCTGGAGCGCGTGGGGCAGCGGCAGCGCCAGGGTGACGAACCCTTCCGCCTGCATGATGGCGAAGCCGATCCGCGGCAGGTCGCGGGAGTTGGGGAAGACCAGGAACCGCGGTACCCACTCCGGCTGGAACTTCGCGTTGAACTTGTACAGCGACTCGATCTGGAACCAGCGGGAGAGGAACACCAGCAGCCCGCGCCAGCCGCGCAGCACCGGCCCCGCGCCGATCCGCTCCCCGCGGGCCAGCGCCGAGCGGAACATCGCGAAGTTCAGGGAGACCCGCCGCACTCCGAGGTCGGGGGCGTGCTGGAGCGCGGCCACGATGAGGAGTTCGTTGAGCCCGGGGTCGGCGGCGCGGTCGCGCCGCATCAGCTCCAGGGACATGCCGTCCGGCCCCCAGGGCACGAAGTGCAGGACGGCCCGCAGGTCGCCGAGTTCGGGGTGGGCCGCCTCCGGCCCGCACTCCTTGTGCGCGGTGACCACCACGCAGTCCCCGTCGGCCGCCTCGCCGAACCGGCCGAGCGCCATGGAGAAGCCGCGCTCGGTGTCGGTGCCGCGCCAGGCGTCCGCGGCCAGCCGCACCCGCTGCTTCTCCTCCTCGGTCAGCTCGCGCACCCGCCGCACCCGGCAGACGTACCCGCTGCGCTCGATCCGCTTGACCATCTGCCGGACGTTGCGCATGGCCCGCCCGGAGAGCGTGAAGTCCGCGGCGTCCACGATCGCCTCGTCGCCGAGTTCCAGGGCGTCCAGCCCCGTCTCCCGGGTCCACACCTCGCCGCCGGTCTCGCTGCACCCGACGACGGCCGGCAGCCAGGCGTGCGCGCGGGCCAGTTCCATGAAGCTGTCGATGGCGCCGGGCCACGCCTCCACGTCGCCGATCGGGTCGCCGCCGGCCAGAGCGACCCCGGAGACCACCCGGTAGCAGATCGCGGCCTTGCCGCTGGGCGAGAAGACCACGGACTTGTCGCGGCGCAGCGCGAAGTGCCCCAGGGAGTCGCGGGCGCCGTGCCGGGCGAGCAGGACGCGCAGCCGCTGCTCGTCCTCCTCGCTCAGCTCGGCGACCGGGCGGGCCGGGCGCAGCACCAGGTAGACGGTGGAGCAGGCGATGAGCAGGCCGAGGCCGCCCAGCGAGTAGCCGACGACGTCGCCGACCCGGTCGCTGGTGTAGTGCACGGGGCCGGAGATGCCGAACAGGCCGTAGAGCACGTGCAGGCAGCGGTCGGTGAAGGCGGGGCTGCCCTGCTCGGAGGCGGGGTGGGCGCTGGTGATGACCAGGCCGAGACAGAAGGCCAGGATGCTCAGGCCCACCAGGTTCGCCAGCGCCCGCCAGCGGGTGCGCGGGTCGGAGAGCGCGGTGAACTCGCCGCGGTACCTGATCAGCAGGGTGAGCAGGCCGAGCGAGACCAGCGCGCCGAAGATCGAGTGGCGGTAGAGGACCTGGGTGGCCGCGCCGACCGGCAACAGCAGCACCGACGCCCACCAGGCGCGGACCTTGCCGCGTTTGAGGCCGTGCGCCAGCATCAGCAGCAGGACGCCGGTGACCACCGAGGTGGCCGCCGCGAGCGAGCTGACGGTGCCGGGGAAGACCGCGGCCATCCGGTGCATCCGCCCGTTGCGGAAGGCGGGGAACACCGCGGAGACCACGTCGAGCAGGCCTATGACCGCCGCCGCCGTACCGAAGATCTTCGGTACCGACGAGGCGTGCGGCATCAGGCGGTGGTGCGGCGTGCGTGCGCGGTCAGCGGACAAGGGTGCTCACAGGTTCCGGAACGAGGGACGGTTGCGCCCACTAGGACGGAAACACCCGTCTACGGGTTGCTTCCGGTCCTTGTCAATCCGTGGCGATCCGCGGGCGTGCCCGCCCGCGCCCCAGGGTCCGCCGCCGCGGTGTGCACGGGGGCTACGGGGGTGCGCCGGGCGGTGACCGGAACCGGAAGGGTCAGTGCCCGATGATCAGGCTCATCGCCTCGGAGCGGGTGGCGGGGTCGCGCAGCTGCCCGCGCACCGCGGAGGTGAGGGTCTTCGCGCCGGGCTTGCGGACCCCGCGCATCGTCATGCACATGTGCTCGCACTCCACGACGACGATCACGCCGCGCGGCTCCAGTATCCGCATCATCGCGTCGGCGACCTGCGTGGTCAGCCGCTCCTGCACCTGCGGGCGCCGCGCGTACACGTCGACCAGCCGGGCCAGCTTCGACAGGCCGGTGATCTTCCCGTTGCTCGCCGGGATGTAGCCGATGTGCGCGACGCCGACGAAGGGCACCAGGTGGTGTTCGCAGGAGGACATCACCTCGATGTCCTTCACGAGCACCATCTCGTCGTGCCCGAGGTCGAAGGTGGTGGTGAGGACGTCCTCGGGGCGCTGCCACAGCCCGGCGAATATCTCCCGGTAGGCGCGGGCCACCCGGCTCGGGGTCTCGCGCAGGCCCTCCCGGTCGGGGTCCTCCCCCACGGCGTAGAGCAGTTCGCGGATCGCGGCCTCGGCCCGCTTCTCGTCGAACTCGCCGGGCAGGTGGTCGCCCTCGAGCGTCACGGGATCGGTCATGGCCTTGCTCCTCTGGACGACATCACGGCAGGTCGGAAAGACGACCGCGGCCCCAACGCTAGAACCCCGGGGCCGCGGATCGCATTCCGGACAGCGCCCGGAACGGGATGAATCAGTGTGACGTTCAGCTCTCCGGACGGTCCTCCGGCAGGTCGACCGGCTCGGTGGGCTTGGTGGTGGACACCGGCGAGGAGCCGTTCCCGTTGATCGCCTGGGCGCCGTTGGTGAGGGCCAGCTCCTTCGGGGAAAGCACCGGCGGCCGGGTGGACGGGGTGCGGCGGGCCGAACCGGTCCAGGCCGGACGCGGCGGGCGCTTGACCACCGGGGCGAAGATCTCGGCGATCTCCTCCTTGTTCAGCGTCTCCCGCTCCAGCAGGGCGAGCACGAGGTTGTCCAGGACGTCGCGGTTCTCGACGAGGATCTCCCACGCCTCGTTGTGCGCCGTCTCGATCAGCTTCTTGACCTCTTCGTCGACGAGCCCCGCGACCTCTTCCGAGTAGTCGCGCTGGTGGCCCATCTCACGGCCGAGGAACGGCTCGGAGTCGCTGCTGCCGAACTTGATCGCGCCGAGCCGCTCGGTCATGCCGTACTGCGTGACCATGGCGCGGGCGGTGTTGGTGGCCTTGTCGATGTCGTCCGAGGCGCCGGTGGTCGGGTCGTGGAAGACCAGTTCCTCGGCCGCCCGGCCGCCCATCATGTAGGCGAGCTGGTCGAGCATCTCGTTGCGCGACGTGGAGTACTTGTCCTCGTCGGGCAGCACCATCGTGTAGCCGAGGGCGCGGCCGCGGGACAGGATGGTGATCTTGTGGACCGGGTCGGAGCTCGGCGAGGCCGCCGCGACCAGGGCGTGGCCGCCCTCGTGGTACGCGGTGGTCTTCTTCTCCTTGTCCGACATGATCCGGGTGCGCTTCTGGGGGCCGGCCACGACACGGTCGATGGCCTCGTCCAGCACGCTGTTGTCGATCACCTTCTTGTCGCTGCGCGCGGTGAGCAGCGCCGCCTCGTTGAGGACGTTGCTCAGGTCGGCACCGGTGAAGCCGGGGGTGCGGCGGGCGACGGCCATGAGGTCGACGTCCGGCGCGATCGGCTTGCCCTTCTGGTGCACGGTGAGGATCTCCAGCCGGCCGTTGAGGTCCGGCGGGTCCACCGCGATCTGGCGGTCGAAGCGGCCCGGGCGCAGCAGCGCCGGGTCGAGGATGTCGGGCCGGTTCGTCGCGGCGATGAGGATCACGCCGCCCTTGACGTCGAAGCCGTCCATCTCGACGAGCAGCTGGTTGAGGGTCTGCTCGCGCTCGTCGTGGCCGCCGCCGAGGCCCGCGCCGCGGTGCCGGCCGACGGCGTCGATCTCGTCGACGAAGACGATCGCCGGGGCGTTCGCCTTGGCCTGCTCGAACAGGTCGCGGACCCGGGAGGCGCCGACGCCGACGAACATCTCGACGAAGTCGGAACCGGAGATCGAGTAGAACGGCACGCCCGCCTCGCCGGCCACGGCCCGCGCCAGCAGCGTCTTGCCGGTGCCGGGGCGGCCGTAGAGCAGCACGCCCTTGGGGATCTTGGCGCCGACGGCCTGGAACTTCGCCGGCTCCTGGAGGAACTCCTTGATCTCCTGGAGCTCTTCCACCGCCTCGTCGCAGCCCGCGACGTCGGCGAAGGTGGTCTTGGGGGTGTCCTTGGTGATCAGTTTGGCCTTGGACTTCCCGAACTGCATGACGCGCGAACCGCCGCCCTGCATCTGGTTCATCAGGAAGAGGAAGACCACCACGATCAGGACGAAGGGCAGCAGCGACAGCAGGATGCTGACGAAGGCGTTCTGCTTGGACGGCGAGACGGTGTAGCCGTCGGGCAGGGCGACGCCCTTGACCTGTCCGTCCTGGATCTTCTGCAGGTTCGCGGCGATCGAAGAGCCCTGGTTGCCGATGTAGCTGGCGCGGACCTTCGAGCTGCCCTTGATCTTGTAGCCGTCCTTGAGCTGGACCTTGATGGAGTTGTCGTCTCCGGTGGTCAGCTGTGCGGAACTGGCGTGGTTGGTGTTGATCGCGTGCAGTACCTGGCCGGTGTCGACCGTCTTGTAGCCGCCGCCGGAACCGACGACTTCCATCAACACGACCACGGCAAGGACAGCCAGCACGATCCACATGACCGGCCCACGGAAATAGCGCTTCACGTCCATCCATGCGGGGCGTGACCGCCCCGTCCCTCCTGCCGCAGTGAGGCACCGCCGCTGGTGGGCGGCGTGTGCATCCGGTGTATGTCCCGATCCTTCGGACGGTACCCCAGCATTGTCACCCGAGGTTGCCACCGACCGTTAACAATCCGGCTTTCCCCTGCTCCAACGGCGGGAAACCGGCAGTGGTTCCCCGGGCCGCCGTGAGGGTGGTCTCAGCGCGCCTCAGCCGCCGTAGACGTGCGGTGCGAGGGTGCCGACGAACGGCAGGTTGCGGTACTTCTCGGAGTAGTCCAGGCCGTAGCCGACCACGAACTCGTTGGGGATGTCGAAGCCAGTGTATTTGACATCGATACGCACCTTCGCCGCCTCGGGCTTGCGCAGCAGCGTGCAGACCTCCAGGGAGGCCGGGCCGCGCGAGCCGAGGTTGCTGATCAGCCAGGACAGCGTCAGCCCGGAGTCGATGATGTCCTCGACGATCAGGACATGCCGGCCGGCGATGTCGGTGTCCAGGTCCTTGAGGATGCGCACCACGCCGGAGGACTTGGTGCCGGCGCCGTAGGAGGACACCGCCATCCAGTCCATCGTCACGTTGCTGGACAGGGCCCTGGCCAGGTCGGCCATCACCATCACGGCGCCCTTGAGGACGCCGACGATCAGCAGGTCCTTGCCCGCGTAGTCCCGGTCGATCTCGGCGGCCAGCTCCTGGAGCTTCGCGTCGATGTCTGCCTTGGCGATGAGCACCTTCTCAAGGTCGGCGCCCATGTCGGTCTCGTTCACTACGCGGTACGTCCTCAGGTCTGCGGCTCTACGACGGCGAGAACACCAGTCTGCCATCCGCCCTCCGGACGGCGACGCCGCCCGGCAGGTTGAGCGCTTTCTGACCGCGCCACCCCGTCACCAGGCGGTCCACCTCCTCGATGTGCCGGGCGAAGAGGAAGCCGGGCGGCGAGCCGGCGGCGACCGCGGCGCGGCGCAGCACCCGGCGCCGGACGGCCGCGGGCAGGACGTGCAGCCGGGCCACGTCGAGGCTGCCGTCGTCGCCGGCGGCGTCGGCCTGGGCGTCGGCGGCCCACTGGTCCAGGGCGTCGGCGTCGTCGCGGGAGAGCTGGGCGGTGCGGGCCAGAGCCTGGACGACGCCCTTGCCGAGCGACTTCTCCAGCACCGGCAGCGCTTCGTGCCGGACCCGGGAGCGGGTGTAGGCGGGGTCGTGGTTGTGCGGGTCCTCCCACACGGTGATGCCCTGGGCGAGGCAGCCCTGCCGTACGGTGTCGCGGTCGAGCAGCAGGAAGGGGCGGCGGTAGCGGCCGCCGGTGCCGGAGACCGCGGCCATGCCGGACAGCGAGCGGGTGCCGGAGCCGCGGGCCAGGCCCAGCAGAACCGTCTCGGCCTGGTCGTCGCGGGTGTGGCCGAGCAGCACCGCGGCGGCGCCGCGCCGCTCGGCGACGGCGTCCAGTGCCGCGTAGCGCGCGTCGCGCGCGGCGGCCTCGGGGCCGACCCGGCGGCCGGTGGCGGCGGTGCTGGTGCTCGCGGTGCCGGTGCCCGCTGTGCTGGTGCCCGCCGTGCTGGTGCCCGCCGTGCTGGTGCTCGCGGTGCCGGTGTAGCTGCCGCCGTGCGCGGGCGCGACGGACTGCCGGCCGACGGTCACGCGGACCGCCTCGACCGGGTCGAGGCCGAGGGCGCGCAGCCGCTCCACGACCTCCTGGGCGCGGCGGGCCGAGCCGCTCTGCAGGCCGTGGTCGACGGTGACCGCACCGGCGCGCACGCCGAGCCGGGGTGCTTCGAAGGCGAGGGCGGCGGCCAGCGCCATCGAGTCGGCGCCGCCGCTGCACGCGGCGAGTACGAGCGGGCCGGCGGCGGCCGCGCCGGCGGGGGACGGCGCGGGCGAGGCGTCGGCGGAGGCTGCGAGCACGTCGTGCAGGACGCGGCGGACCGCCAGGCGTATCGCCGCGACCGTGGGGTGGGGTCCCATGTCCGGTTCCCTCCTGGGGAGGCTGGGGTGGGCGGGCAGGACGAACACCGCTGCGACTTGGGTTGACGCAGGGTATTCAGATGGTGACAGAAGCCCGGGCATAACCCGAGCATCGCACGCGGCAGCCCGCGCCAGTGGTCCCCCGGACGGGTGAACCAGGAGCAAAACAGGCGGTCGAACCGCTCAGCGGGCGGCCGCGCAGGAGGTACGGGTGGTGCGGGTGGTGCGTACCGGTGCCCGCCGCCGGGGCTCGCGGGGGCGCGCCCGGGGCTCGTGCGGGTCCGGACGCGCCCGCACGCCCCGGTCGGGGTACCGTCCCGCCGGCACCGTACCGCTCCGTCACACGCCGGGGCGGCCGTGCACCCGCGCCACCCACTCCGCGGGTTTGGCGATCTCCGCCTTCGTGGGCAGCGTGTTGGGCGAGGTCCACACCCGGTTGAAGCCGTCCATGCCGACCTCCTTGACCACGCCGCGCACGAACCGCTCGCCGTCGCGGTACTGGCGCAGCTTCGCGTCCAGGCCCAGCAGCCGGCGCAGCGCCTGGTCCAGGCGCCCGGCGCCGCTGGCCCGGCGCTGCCCGAACTTCTCGCGGATCTCCGCCACGCTGGGCACCACGTCGGGGCCGACGCCGTCCATCACGAAGTCGGCGTGGCCCTCCAGCAGGGACATCACGGCTGTCAGCCGGGTCAGGATCTCCCGCTGCGCCGGGGTCTGCACCAGGTCGACGATGCTGCGGCCGTCGTCGGCGGCGCCGTCGGCCGCGTCGTCGCCGCCCTCGCGGTCGTCGCGGTCCTTGCCGCCGCCGACGGCCTGGATCGCCTGCCGGACGCGTTCGACCACGGTGGACGCGTCGAGTTCGGTCTCGCCCAGGAACGACTGGATCTCGCCCTCGATGTGGTCGCGCAGCCACGGCACGGCGGAGAACTGGGTGCGGTGGGTCTCCTCGTGCAGGCACACCCACAGCCTGAAGTCGTGCGGGTCGACGTCCAGTTCGCGTTCGACGTGCACGATGTTCGGGGCGACCAGCAGGAGGCGGCCGGCGCGGGACTCGCCCGGGCCCGGCTTCACCGGTCCGGCGGGCAGGTCGCGCGAGGCCGGGGCGAACGTCTCGTACTGGCCGAGGACCCGGGAGGACAGGAAGCTGAGCAGCATCCCGACCTCCACGCCGGTGACCTTCCCGCCCACCGTGCCCAGTACGACGCCGCCCGCGCCGCCGGGGCGGCGGGCCTGCATCTTGCCGAGCAGCGGCTTGAGGACCTCCCGGAAGCCGGCGACATTGGCGCGGACCCAGCCGGGCCGGTCCACGATCAGTACGGGGGTGCCGTGCGGGCGCGGGCCCTCGTCGCCGTACATCCGCGTGAAGGCGCTCACGTGCGCTTCCGACGCCTCCGCGTGCGTACGGAGCTCCGCGACGATCTCCCGTGCCTCGTCCCGGCTGACCTCCGGGCCCGGCCGGGTCAGCCGCTGCGCGGTCGCCACGGCGAGGTTCCAGTCGACCATCTCGCTTCCACCGATGCTCGTCATGCCCTCACCGTACGTCCCCTCCGCCCCCGGTGGCTGCCCCTTGCGGTGCGTGCCCGCCGGCGGGTGGGGTCGCGACCGGCCGGCGGCCCGGTGGGTCAGCTGGTGGCGACGGCCGTCGCGAGGGCGTCGAGCGCGGATTCGGTGGTGACGGGGTCGGTGCCGCCCTGGGTCATGAAGGAGAACGCGAGGAGCCGCCCGCCGGAGGTGACGACGGTCCCGGCGATGGTGTTGGTCCCGGTGAGCGTCCCGGTCTTCGCGTGGACGAGCCCGGCGGCGGCCGACCCGGACCCGTCGAAGCGCCCGGCCAGCGTCCCGGTGAACCCGGCGACGGGCAGCCCGGTCAGGACGGACCGCAGCTCGGGGTGGGCCGGGCTCGCCGCGAGCGCCAGCAGCCGCGCGAGGGTGACCGGCGCGACCCGGTCGGCGTGGTCGAGCCCGCTGCCGTCGTGGAAGGACGCGCCCGGCAGCGCGACCCCGTACCGCGTGAGCGCGGCCTTGATCGCGGCGGCGCCGCCGGCGAAGCTCGCCGGCTGCCCGCCGGCGAGGGCCACCTGGCGGGCCAGCGCCTCCGCGAGGTCGTTGTCGCTGTTGGTGAGCATCCGCTCGACGAGGTCGGAGAGCGGTGCGGAGGCGTGTGTGGCGAGCGTGGTCCCGTCGACGCTGCCGCCGTGCCCGCCGCGGGCGGGCGAGACGCCGGTGACGGTGATCCCCTGCTTGCCGAGCAGCTGCGCGAAGGCGCTCGCCGCGCCGGCCGCGGGGTCCCACGCCCGCTGCGCGGGCCCGCTGCTGCTGCCGTCGAGCCGCCCCTCGTTGTCCATGAGGGCGGTGACCGGCGCGAGGTTCTCGTTGTGGCCGATCGGGTGCAGCGAGGGCCCGCTGTACAGCGACGTGTCGTAGCCGAGGGCGATCCTCGTCCGCCCGTCGGCCTTCAGCGCCTTCGCGGTGTCCGTCGCGAGCTGCCCGAGGGTGAGTGTGGGGTCGCCGCCGCCGACGAGCACCACCTCGCCCTTCGCGTCGAGCACGACCCGCGTGGTGAGTCGTTTCTCCGGGCCGAGCAGGCCCAGCGCGGCGGTGGCGGTGGCGAGCTTGGTGGTGGACGCGGGGGTGGTCGCGGTGGAGTCGTCGTGGTCGTAGAGCACCGTTCCGCTGCCGACGTCGATGACGGCGCCGGTACGGACCGGGCCCATGCCGTCGGCGGTCAGCAGCGGATCGAGCTTCGCGGCGAGCGCGGTGGCGGTGCCCGCGGGGAGCGCGCTCGCGGAGGCGCCCGCGGGTGCCAGGACGGGCGCGGCGGACGGCAGGGTGGAGGGCACCAGCGACGGCAGGCGGCCCCCGGCCGCACCGGTCGCCGCCTTACCGTTGCCGGCGGCCGTCGCCCCGGTGCTCCCGGCGCTCCCGTGGTCCCCGGCGTCCCGTGCCGCGGCGAACCGCCGTTCCGCGGTGCGCTGGCCGCCCTGCCACGGCCCGGCCGCGGCCGCGGTCCCCGCGGCGACCACCGCGCCTATCCCGGCGGATACCGCCACGACCTGCCACGTCCTGCCGAGCGGCACAGCCGACCAGCCCCTTTCGCGACCACCCCGATCCGTGGGAGACACTTAACCACCCACACTGTGTGCTGATCATTGAGGAGTAGGGCGTGGAGTTCGACGTCACGATCGAGATCCCGAAGGGTTCCCGCAACAAGTACGAGGTGGACCACGAGACGGGTCGTATCCGCCTGGACCGCAGGCTCTTCACGTCCACGAGCTACCCGGCGGACTACGGCTTCATCGAGAACACCCTCGGCCAGGACGGCGACCCGCTGGACGCGCTGGTCATCCTGGACGAGCCGACGTTCCCGGGGTGCCTGATCACCTGCCGCGCGATCGGCATGTTCCGGATGACCGACGAGGCCGGCGGCGACGACAAGGTGCTGTGCGTGCCGGCGTCCGACCCGCGGGTGGAGCACCTGCGCGACATCCACCACGTCTCGGAGTTCGACCGCCTGGAGATCCAGCACTTCTTCGAGGTCTACAAGGACCTGGAGCCCGGCAAGTCCGTCGAGGGCGCCAACTGGGTGACCCGCGCCGAGGCCGAGGCCGAGATCGAGGAGTCCTTCCGCCGTCTCAAGGAGCAGGGCGGCCACTGAGTCCCGCTGCCCCGCAGTACGTCGGGCCCGCCGCCGTCCCCGGCCGCGGGCCCGCACTGTGTCCGCTGGGGGTCCCTCCTGCTCCCCCGCAGCGGTACGGCCTCAGTCGTCGTCCGGGTCGGGGGCCGGGGCGCCGCGCAGAAGGACGGCCACGGTGAGGGCGGCGAGGAGGCAGACGCCCGCGCCGGCCAGCAGGGTCTGGTGCAGGGCCGCGACGAAGGCGTGGCGGGCGGGGGCGGCGACGGGGTCGCCGAGCAGGCTCGCGCCGGCCAGGGAGGAGCGGGCCGCGCCGGCCGCGCGGGGCGGCAGGTCGGGCGGCAGGTGGAGGTGGGCGCGGTAACCCGCGCCGAGCAGGCTGCCGAGCACCGCGATGCCGAGGGCGCCGCCCAGTTCGCGGGACAGGTCGTTCATGGCCGAGCCGACGTTCTGGAGGGCCCGCGGCAGGGCGTCGGTGATCTCGGTGGTCGCCGGGGTCATCGCCAGCCCGGTGCCGAGGCCGAGCAGGAGCAGTCCGGCGAGCACCAGCCCGTAGGAACTGCCGGTGTCCAGCCGGGAGAGCACCGCCATCGCGGCGGCCACCAGCACCAGTCCGGTCACCCACGGCCGCCTGACGCCGAGCCGGTCCACCAGCCGCGGGGTCAGCCGGGTGGCGGGCACCAGGGCCGCGGCCATCGGCAGCACGCTCACCGCGGCCGTCAACGGGCTGTCGCCGCGCACCAGTTGCAGATACTGCATGGCCACGAAGATGAAGCCGAAGAAGACGAAGAACTGGAGCGTGATCGAGGCCGAGCCGGCCGCGAACCGCCGGTTGCGGAACAGCCTGGGGTCCAGCAGCGGGTGGGCGCGGCGCAGTTCGTACCCGACGAACGCGGCGAGCAGCAGCACGCCCGCGCCGATCCCGCCGAGGGTCAGCGGGTCGGCCCAGCCGCGGGTGGGCGCCTCGATCACCGAGTACACCAGGGCGAGCAGCCCGGCGACCGCCAACAGCGCGCCCCCGACGTCGAGTCGGGGCCGGTCCGCCTCCGCCGACTCCGGGACGAACACCAGCGTGCCGGCCAGGGCGACCACGGCGAGGACCACGTTGAGCCCGAACACCGCGCGCCAGGACCACACATGGAGCAGCAGACCGGAGGTGAGCAGCCCGACGACCGCGCTGCCCCCGGCGACCGCGGTCCAGGCGCTCACCGCCCGGGTGCGCTGCTCGCGCGGGAAGGTGGTGGTGATGGTGGACAGCGTCGCGGGCATCACCAGGGCCGCGCCGACGCCCAACAGGCCGCGCAGCGCGATGAGTCGGTCGATGCCGGTGGTGAGCATCGCGAGGGTGGAGCCGGCCGCGAAGACCGCGAGTCCGGCCAGCAGCGCCCGGCGTCTGCCGTACCGGTCGCCCAACGCGCCCGCGGGCAGCAGCAGTGCGGCGAAGGCGAGGCTGTAGGCGTCCACGATCCAGGACAGCTGGGTCTGGCTGGCGTGGGTCTCACGGGCGAGGCTCGGCAGGGCGACGTTCAGCGAGGCCATGGCGGAGACGGCCGCGGCCAGGGCGAGGCAGGTGACGAACAGGACGGCGCCGTGGCGGATGCCGGGGGTGGCCGGGGCGGTTGCGGGGCCGGCGTCCGGGTGGGCCGGGGCGGCCGGGCCGGGTGCTCGGGTGGCGGCTGGGGTGGCGGCTGGGGTGGCGGGCGGGGTGCCGCTTCGCGAGTCCGCGGTGCGCATGGGAGCCCTCCTCGTAGGGGAATCACGGGATTCCGTCGGCTTTCCACCCACGGTCCACCGCGGCTCCAGGCGCGCGCCACGCCGATGAATTCGGTGCCCCGCCGCTACTGGGACGTTTTCCGCTCCGGCCGCCGGATCGGCCCTTCCCGATGAATTCCGGGCCGGGCGGCGGGCGGGCCGTGCAGGGCGAGCCGCAGCGCGGGGCCGCAGTGCCGTACGACGTCCTCGACCGGCATCGACGCCATCGGCTCGATCACCAGCAGGTAGCGCGTCATGATGATGCCCGCGATCTGCGAGCAGAAGGCCATCGCGCGGGCGCGGGCGTGCGGCCCGCCGAGGTGGTCGGCGAGCTTGTCGACCACCTCGCGCGCCAGCATCTCCCGCACGAGCACGGCGAACGGGTCCTCGGTCATCACGTTGCGGACCATCGCGACCAGCGCCGGGCCGGTCGCCTCGGCGTCCCAGATGGCGAGCATGGCGCGCAGGGCCCGGTGGCTCAGCGTCGCCGGATCGCCCTCCATCACCCGCACCAGCACTTCCGCCGGGTTCGCCACCAGGGCCATCGAGGCGCCGAACAGGCCGCGTTTGGAGCCGAAGTAGTAGCTGATCAGGGCGGCGTCGACGCCGGCGTCCTCGGCGATGGCCCGCATCGTCACGGACTGGTAGCCGTGTTCGAGGAAGAGCCGGCGGGCGGCGGCGAGGATGGTGCCGCGGGTGTCCGCGGCGCCCGGGCGGCGCCCCCGGCGGGCCGGCTCGCCCGTCACCGGCGCCACGTCGGCCTCACGTCACCGGCCCCGGCGCAGCCGTAGCGCCTCCGCGGCGCGGGTCTTCACCTGCCCGGTCCCCGTCTTCTGGGCGATCCGCAGGTGCGCCTCGGCCGTGGCGGCGTCCACCAGCAGGAGTCCGAGGTGGAGGTGGGCCAGGGCGGCGGTCGTCGGGTCGGCGGCCGCGGCGCCCTCCTCCAGCAGCGGCACCGCCGCGTCTCCGTGCCCCTCCTCGAGGAGCCCCACGGCGAGGTCGATCGCGGCTTTCGGCGCGTACGAGGGGTGCCCGGTGCCGCGTACCTGCTCCAGGTAGTGCCGTGCCTCCTCCAGGTGCTCGGGGGTGCCGCCGACGTCGCGCAGCAGCCCGGCGAGGTTGAACGCGGCGTGCAGGGACGTCTTCTCGTACGGGCTGGTGACCGCGAGGCGGTAGTGCTGGACGGCGTCCTCGTGGTTGCCCGCCCGGTCGTGGAAGAGGGCGAGTTCGAGGTGGACGGAGCCGGTGACGTGGGCCACGCCGCAGCCCACGGCGGCGTCGAACATCGCGCCCGCGTCGTCGAGGCGGCCGGCGGTGACGGCGATCCGGCCGAGGTGGAGCGCGGCCAGGCCCGCGGTGACCGCCTGCGGCAGGCCCATCGCCATCCGGTAGTTCGCGTCGGCGTCCGCCCACTTGCCGCGGGCTTCCATCGCCATGCCGGTGAGCAGGAAGACCTCGGCGGCGACGTCCATGTCGGAGAAGCCGTTCAGCGGCTTCAGGGTCTTGAGCGCCTTCTTCGGGTTGCCCTCGGCGAGTTCGATCAGGGCGGCGATCAGGCCGCCGGCGGCGCGGACGTCGAAGTCGCCCGAGCCGCCGGCCCGTACGGAGACCGCGGCGGCGTGCTCCAGGGCGTCGACGTCCAGGTAGGCGCGGGCGAGTTCCATCGCGCCGGGGAGGTCCAGGACCAGCTCCGGGTCGGTGAGGATCGCCAC
Organism: Actinacidiphila sp. bgisy144; assembly: GCF_057708105.1. Taxonomy (NCBI): domain Bacteria; kingdom Bacillati; phylum Actinomycetota; class Actinomycetes; order Kitasatosporales; family Streptomycetaceae; genus Actinacidiphila; species Actinacidiphila sp. bgisy144. The sequence goes on from NZ_JBYIRM010000007.1 coordinate 78,195, forward strand.
CGGGTCGGGCAGGCGGACCCGTGGGGAGCCCGCGCCCGGTATGGCGTCCTCGGGCTCGCCGGCGCCCGAAGTGCCCTGCTCTGGTTGCCCTTGGTGGTCTGTCATATCCCGCCCCACGATCCTCTCGGCTGCCGGACCCGTCCCCTGGTACGCCGAACCTAGCGGACCCCCGCCCGCTCCGCCGCCCCTGCCCGAACGGCCTCGACCAGTCAATTACGCCGACTTTACGGTCATTTGAACCCGCCCGGGAATCGTCAGACCGCTTTTCCGGGCCGCATCCCGAATCCCCCTGGCCATAAACCTCCCCCGTGCCCCAGGCGTTTCTTCCGTACCCGTACGACCAGTTGGAACCACCCGGCCCACTCCGCCGGGATTCCCTGCCCAACGGCCCTGCGGACCGCTAGTGTCAGCCGCCCGTAGTTCTTCGTCGAAGCACGTCACCAAGGAGACAAGAGATCATGACGTACGACGCGCCGCCGCCCCCCGGCTCGCCGCAGAAACCGCCGAACTCGGGCGGGCCGTCCGGGGGTTCGTTCGACCCCTCTTCGGTGGACAGGTTCGACTGGGCGATTCTCGGAATCGGCTTCGTCGTCCTCGTCTTCTCGTTCTTCGACTACTACTCGTGGGATTTCGGCGCCTACGGTGTGCACCTCGGCAGCGTGAGCTGGAGTGCCTGGCACTTCGGCCACGGGCTGTTCATAGCGTGGCTCGCGATGGTCCTCACGGTGCTGGGTGCCGCCGCCCTCGCGGTCACCCTCTTCGTGCCGAACGTCCAACTCCCGCTGCCCGCCCGGGCCCTCACGTTCCTCGGGTTCGGGGTCGGCTTCGTGCTCTACCTGATCGCGATCTTCGCGCACTCCGACTTCGGGCCCGCCGGCGGCCACGCCTTCAGCTTCTGGCTCAGCCTCGTCCTCGCGGGCGTCGGCGCCGTCCTCGCCCTGATCCGCGCCCAGCAGACCGCCACCCCCCTCCCGGGCCCCCTCGCCAACCTCCCCCGCATCGGCAACTGACCCTGCCATCCACCTGCCACCTGCCCCGCGCCCCGCAGCACATGGGGCGCGGGGAACGGTCAGCGGGTGACCAGGGGGTGGAAGGCGGCGCGGATGTCGGAGGTGGTGGGGATGACGTACTGGTCGGAGGAGGGACCGGTGTCGATGTTCTCCCAGGTGGTGTACTCGAGGGTCGAAGGGCAGCTCTTGCCGTCGATCTCGAGGGTGCGGTGGGAGACGAGGCGGCCGGTGCGCAGTTCGTAGACCTTCACGGGGATGGCGATCCTGTGGAAGGTGACCTCTTCGGGGAAGGTGGTGTAAAGGCCGCCTTTGTAAGGGCAGGTCTGGACGGAGGGGCCGTCTTTGTCGTCGGAGGCGCAGACGACGAGGGTGGCGTCGGAGGCGTCGGTGGCGCTCCAACCGGCGGGCAGCTTGTCGGTGTAGGCGGAATTCCCGAAGAAGAGCGCTTTGTTGACGCCTTTGTGCCGGGCGGGCGCGCCGCTGTAACGGGCGGGCGCGGTGCAGTAGGTGGGCTGGGTGTCGCCGTAGGTGTCGAGCAGTCGCGTGACGTTGCCCAACTCGATCGCCAATTCCGCTTTGTGCGCACCCGACTTGGCGGCGGCTGCTTTCGCGTCGTGCGGGTACTGGTCCAGCACTTGCTGGTACCGCGCTTTCGCCTTCGTCCAGCTCTTCCCGGCCATGAGGTTGTTCGCGCACCCCAGGAGCGCGGCGGGCGCCGTCCTCGGAACGACGGCGGAAGCACGGTCGAGGGTGCTGCCGTCGGCCTTGCGGGCGCGCAGCCAGTCCGTGACGGCGGCGGTGCGGCACGGATTCGCCGTGGGGATGCCGTCGAGGAAGCCGTCGAGCACGGTGGAGACGATCGCCTCGTTGCCCGGGCCGTCCGCGAGGACGGCGGACATCGCGTCGAACCCGGCCGCGAGGGCCTCCGTGTCGCCGCCGAGCCCGTCGCGCAGGTCGGCGGCGGCGACGGCGAGCCGCCGGCAGGCCGCCGCGGTCCGCTCACCGCGCCGCGTCCCCGGGGAGTCCGCCAGGCGGGGACCGAACCACACGGAGTGCTGCGCGTGCACCGCCTTCGTACAGTCGCCGCTGCGGCGGGCAGCGGCCACCGTGCCCTCCGCGTGCGCGGCGTCCACCCGCAGCAGGACGACGGCCGCCAGGACGGGTACGGCGACCCCGAGCGCCACCCACCGCTGAGTACGGACACGGTCCAGCCGCCACCCCGCCGCGAAACGGCCGTACGGCTCCCGCCAGTTCGCGCCGCTCGGCCACTTCCACCGCCCACCCGCCAGGTGCCATCCGTGCACGACCATCACGGCCCACCACACCGCGAAGGCCCACTCGCACCGCACGGTCCGCTGCGCGGTGCCCAGGACGATCAGCAGCGCCACGGTCACGGCCCAGCTCAGTACGGCCCACCCGCGGCGCCCCAGCATCAGGTAACCCGCGCCCACCAGGGAGGCGTTGGCCACCCCCACCGCCCACGGGTCCCGCTTCCCCCGTTCCTGCGGCTCCCACGACATCCGGACGACCCCCTCGACCCGCCTCCCGGCCAACGGCGTTGACCCACCCCCATCGTCCGCACCTCACCCGGGAGGGGTCCCGCCCGCCGAAAAGCCGGCCCGGCACGCCGGCGGAGCACACCGGCCCGGCACGCCGCTTGGCCGTCAGGCGCTACCCGCGCACCGCCGTCCGCACCCGCATCACCACGGCCTTGATCCGCTCGAGGTCCGCGTTCAGCCGCTTCAGCCCGGTCTGCGCCGGCACATCCCGCAGTTCGAGCCGCGCGGCGGACCCCTCCGCGCCCGCGTGCTCGGTGTTGATGGCCTGGTAGTGGCTCATCTCGGACAGGATGTGCGCGCCGCGCGGATCGTTGGCGGCCGCCGGGTTGGTCAGGCGGGCGTCGAACTGCTGGAGCCGCTGGGCGGCACCCGCGATGTTCAGCCTGCCCTCCTGCGCCTCGGCGATCAGCTCGGAGACCAGCGTCTGGAGGCCCTGCAACGGGTTCGCGGCCCCCTGTGCCGCGTTCGGCTTGAAGGCCAGGTGGGACAACCAGGGCGAGTTCACCATGTCGTACCCCACCTCGGGGTCCTCGTGGAAGGACTTGATCCACTCCTCCGACTTCTTCTGGAGGTCCTCGACCGTGCGCAGGAAGAGCGTGACGCTGCCGCCGAAGGCCGTCGCCACGTCCACCGAGATGTGGCCGCTGCCGCCGCGCACCGTGACGTCCGTCTCCAGTCGCAGCGACCCGGCCACGCCGAAGATGTCGTGCTGGATGATCTGCGAGACGTCCGCGCTGTTGAGGTGGCCGCCCGTCGACGGCATGGTCTGGGTCTCCAGGCAGGAGTTGTCGACGTCCAGCGTCCAGTGGAAGACGACCTCGTCGCCCCTGGTGTACGTGAACCGTACGGCCTTGCCCGGGGCCTTGACGCCGCTGCTGACCGCGCTCGCCGCCACCCGGACCCCGGGGGTCTTCCTGGCCAGGACCCGGCCCGTCCAGTTGTCGATGACACCGTAGGCGTAGTCGCGGGCCGGCTTGCGTTCCTTCTTCAGATGCTCCTTCTCGTCGCCGTCCGGGGGCACCAACTCGCGCAGCTTCGGGTCGGTGAAGGTGAACTCGGTGCCAAACTTGAGCGTCTCGGTGTCCGCGCGTGCCGTGGTGTGGGTCTGGTTCCGCTGCTCGATCCGGTTGAGGATCTCGACCATGGTCCTGAGCCGCTGCGGTGCGAGCCCCGCGCCGACCTGGCCGCCGCCGGCGGCGCGGGCGAGTTCACGGCCGACGGCCTTCCACTCGTCGCCCTCCAGCCCGGAGACCTCCTTCAGGGCCTCCTGCGTGCTCAGGTCGGGGTTGTAGCTCTCCTCGCGCGCGGTCTTGGTGTAGGCGCCGATGATCTGCCGCGCGTGCTCGTGGATGTACGTACGCGCCTGCTCGGCATCGGACTGCGCGACGGCGGGGTCGAGGAAGCGCTGCACCGCCGTCTGCACCCCCGTCCGCGCGGAGGCGCCCGACTCGACGGAAGCAGCCGACTCCCCGGGCTCGGCCGCCCGTTGGACCTCCGGCGCCGGTCCGGCCAGCGCCCGCGCCGCGTTCGCCTCCGCCTCCCGCTCGAACCGGTCCCCCGGGTCCGAGACCTTCAGCCCCTGCCCGTTGTCGGTCCCGGCGACCGGCCCCTGCCGCTGCTGCACCACGTGCGTCAACTCGTGTGCGAGCGTGTGCCGGTCACCGCCGCCCGCGCCGATCACCACGTTGTTCCCGGAGGTGTACGCGCGGGCGCCGATCTCGGCCGCCGACGCCTGCGCCCTGCTGTCGTCATGGATGCGGACGTCCCCGAAGTCCGCCCCGAGCCGCGCTTCCATGTCGGTGCGGGTCGGGGCGTCCAGGGGCCGGCCGCTGGAGCGCAGGACGTCGGGGACGGCCGAGCGCTGCACCGGCGGCGCGTCCTGCTCGTGCCCGCAGCCGGCGCCGTGCTCGTGGGCCTCCTGGGCCGCCCCGGCGGAAGCGCTCAGCAACTGGACGACGGCGGCGTTTCCGGCCGTGCCCTGCAACGCGCCGATGCCGCGCGGGCCGAAGAGGTGCTGCGGCAGCCCGGGAGCCGCGGTGCCGCGCTTGCCGGGGGTCGGCGCGGCGGCGGTTCGCTGCTCGTTCTGCTGGCTCTTGCCGTGTGTGTGCACGTCGTCAACCTCGCGGGTATTTCGGGGCGTTCGGACTGTATTGCCGCCCGGCACTTGCGGTCGACAGTATGCCGCAGCGGGTTTGCCGCGAGGTGAAGGAGAGGCGTCCAGCCGGACGTGGGCGGCCGGCCGCGCGGCGGAGCCGCGCGGCCCTCACGGGCGGTGTGCGGCAAGGAACTGGGCGAAGGTGCGCTGGCCGGGGCGGGCGTCGGGCGCGAGGTGGCCGCCCTGCCGGAAAGCGCGGTAGGTCCGCCCGAAGAGGGGGACGTCGAGGAGGGCGCGGCGTTGCCCGGTGGACTGGAGGTAGGTCCGGGCGAGGTCGCGGAAGGACAGCACCTCGGGCCCCCCGAAGTCGGGTACCCGTCCGGCGGGAGGGCCCCCGGCGAGGACGGCGAGCCGGTCGGCGACCTCGCCCGCGTCGACCGGCTGGTCGCTCAGCCCTGCGGGAAGCAGCATGACGGGCACCTTCGCAAGGACGGCGAGCACCCGCACCACCAGGTCGTGGAACTGCGTGGCCCGCAGCACGGTGTAGCCGACCCCGGACTCCTCGATGAGCTTCTCGACCGCGAACTTGCTGCGGTAGTACCCGTACGGCACCTCGTCCACCCCGACGATCGAGATGTACACCAGGTGCCCCACCCCCGCCTCCCGGCAGGCGGCCAGCAGATGCCGCGCCGCGTCCTCGTCACCGCCCCTCGGGTTGGACGCGCAGTGCACCACGGTGCCGACACCCTCCAGGGCCGCGTCGAGCCCCTTCCCCACCCGCAGGTCGACCCCGTACGGCGCCGGCGACCGCCGACTCAGCACCCGTACGTCGGCCCCGCCCGCCCGCAGCCGCTCCACCACCAGCCGCCCCAACGTCCCGGTCCCCCCGGTCACCAGTGTCGACCCCGCCACCATCGCGTCCACCGTCCTCGCGCCACCGGGCGCCCCCTCGTGGAGCACCCTTCACCCAGAGGGAACCGGCGGCCGCCCCCCGATGTGACAACGCCACGCGGAGTACCTGTACGGCAAGTGGGATACGTTGAGGGTCAGAGGGTGTCGACGGACACAGGGCTGGGGGCTCGCAGTGACGAGAGGCCGATGGCGGGCGCTGAGCGCCGCCGCCGCGATCGCCGTGGTGCTGAGCGGCTGCTCCTCCGGCGGCCACAAGGACAAACCGATGTCCACCCCGTCCCGGAGCGAAGCCCAACTCCGGCAGCAGGCACAGGCGAAGCTCACGAAGTCGTCCGAGGTGAAAATGCACTGGACGGGGGCCGTGAACAAGAACATGCGCACCATGAAGACGGAACCCCACTTCAAGGACGCCCACGCCTACGTCCTGGAGGCGGCCTGCGCCGGGACCGGGGCCGTGTGGTTCGCCTGGGAGATGGATGCGCCCGATCCCGCCGTCAAGCCGGACGTGTACTGCGACGGCGGGGTCCTGCGGTTCCCCTTCACGGGCAACAAACTTGAGAACTTCTTCTTCGCCAAGGAGTTCACCGACGTCCCGACCGGTGTCCTGACCTGGCAGATCATTCCCGCCAGCAGCTGATCACGACGAAGGGGTCTGGCTGCCCAGAAGCGTGGTGAAAGCCCCCCGGCCGGTGAGTCTGGCCACTACCGCCGGGTCCTCGACCCACCTGCTGTAGGCGTCCCGTTGGAGCGGCTTCATCTGCGCGATCGCTTTCTCCGTACTACCGTACTTCCGCAGCACGCTGATGAAGTCGGTGTCCGGCCCAGTGATGTACTTCGGGCCCCCACCGCGACCACGCGGGTCACCCGTATACGTGTGAGCCTTGTCCTCCCCGGGCAGTTGCAGGGTGACAGGATCGATCGACCTGAGGTTCTCGTCGGTCTCCGCGAGGTCTCCGGCGTGTGTGCCGATGGTGCTGGTCCAATCAGTGTTCAGCCGCGTGTCCTGAAGGCCCTTGATCCCGTCCACGAGGTCCTTTGGCGCCTCATCGGGCGTGGCACGGACGAGGTCCTCTATCCAGCCTTGCAGGACGCCCGTTGCGTACTCCTGGCCCTTCTCCTTGCCCATGTCCACGGCCGAGTCGAAGTCGCCGGTGGCGAGCGCGTAGGCCGTATTGACCAACGCCATCCGTGAACTGGTCATCTCCTCGGCCCACGTGTCGGCCTCGTCCTGGAGCGCCTTCTCCGTGTCGGTGAACGCGGTGCTGTAGAAGTTCCCCAGCAGCCCGCTCTTGAAGCTGTAGAACTGCACGGCGTCCTGGTCCGACTTCTTCACCTTCGCGTTCTCGGCGTCATAGCTGAGAGATTTCATTCTCGACTCGAACAACGCGCTCATGCTCGCCGCGGCGTGCGGCTCGCGGATGGCCGCCTCCATGAAGGACTTCCAGGCGCCCGGCTGGATCTCGATCCCCTTGCGCGCGGGGTCCTGCCCCTCCGCGTACTTCTTGGGGTCCCATGAGTCGCCAGGCCAGAAGCCGTCGTGTGCGGGCGAGGTGATCGCGTACTCGAGGTCGTCCCAGTGCTGGGCGATGATCTCGGAGTACAACTGCGAGACCGCCGGCAGCGGATGGAGCTCGGAGTCGTCGGACGCGTCGTGGGACGCGTTGGAGGCGATGAGCCAGGCCGTGTTGCGGTCCGACAGCGCGGTGTCGGTGGCGCGCAGGTCGATGGTGCCGGCTCTGACCGCCAGGACGAAGGCGTCGGTACGGTCGGCGGTCGTATTGCCGCCGCCCCTGTAGAGGCCGTTCTCGATGATGTCCGGTCGCAGGGCCATGAACTCGCCCGCCGCCTCAGGGTCCTTGCTGAGCGCCTCGAAGTACTGGACGTAGTGGTCGGCCGACCAGGGGTCGGAGAAGCCGGCGCCTGGCATGCGGTCGTCGACCGCCTTGGACCGGTCCGTGGTGAAGGTGCGGTCGCCGAGCGCGACGAGGAAGTCCGTGTCGTACGTGCCGCTGTCGACGAAGGGCATCAGCAGGTCGGGGCGGAAGTTGTGGCCCGGGTGGTTGAACCGGTCGAACCAGCCCTTCCAGAAGTCCTGCTTCTGCTTGCTGGTCTTCCCCTCGGCGGCTATGCGCGTGTACGCGCCGAACGTACGGGATATGAGGTCGCGGTCGTAGACCAGCTGGGAGTAGTGGCTGCTGCTGCCGTTGCTGTCAGCGGCCATCGAACTGGACAGCTCCGAGAGCCGTTTGGGCCCGAGTTCGCTGTAGAAGGCGTTGAGGAAGTCCCCGTCCTTCGAGTGCGCGGCGAGGTCGGTGAAGAGGTCTTCGGGGACCGCTCCTCCGTGGTCCTGGATCTGCTGCTCGTAGCGCTTCGCGAGGGCCTTGCCGTCCTTGGCGGACTTGGCCGCGGCGCCCGGGGTGATCATGCTGTCGGGGACGAAGAACATCGTGGTGTTCGGTGTGTACTCGCTGAGCGCCGCGGCCAGGTGCTGCCTGCGGCGGAGCCCGGGCAGTTGGTCGGACGCCCAGTGGGCGATGGTGACCAGCCGGCTCAGCGGCTGCGTGTCGATGCCGTGCTGGGCGAACCGGGTGAGGAAGCCCGCCGCGGCGTCATGGAGTCGGTTCGCGTCGTGTTGCAGCGAACTGATCGTGCCCGGGAGCTTCTTGGGGTCGATCCCCGAGAACGTTCCCGAGGTCCCGCCCTTGCCCGGCGAGGTGCCCGATCCGCCGCTTCCCGTCTGTGTCCCGCTGCCGTGATCCCCCATGTCGTCCCCCCACCGTCACTGCTGTCGTTACGCGCTGCTGCAACCCGTTACCGCTGCCGCTGCCGCTACGGCTACCGCTGCCGTTACTGCTGCCGCGCCTGGTCGGCACGCATCGATTTTGCCTGACTGAGCGTGACCTTCGGGTCACATTTGGCGATCTCCGCCTCGACCAGCGGTATCAGCTTCTTGAGCTGCCCGAGCATGTCCTTCCGCCGGCCTTCGGCCTCGGTGTGCCATGCGTCAGCGGTCGGCCCCACCCAGGTGGCGCCCTTGCCCACATCGGAGGAGGACTTCTTGAGGAGGCCCTCGAGTTCGTGCATCTGCTTCTGGAGATCGCCTTTCAGGGTGACCAGTTGCTCCCGCACCGGGTTGTCGACCTTGGGTTCCGACGTGTCCGCCGTCATGCGCTTCCCCTCCCCCCACGGGCGCGTGGCGCCCGCGGCCTCAGAGAGATTCTGACACGGCGACCGCTGCGGCACGTGGGACAGAAGTCGCCAAACGCCCCGGACGAAGACCGTCCGTCGCCGCCCCCGGACCGCCCCCGTACCGCTCCCGGAACGCCCCGTCGTCAGGGCAGGGCGGCGAGCTGCCGGGCCGCGAAGCCCAGCTTCTCCGGGTTCAGTACGGACCACACCCCGCCGATGGCGTCCCCCAACGTCGTCATGCCGACGACCCCGTAGAGCTGCCCGCCGACCCATACCACCACCGCCGGGCCGCCGTTGGACTCCAGGACGCGTACCGCGAGCCCGCCGCCCGGGGTGGCCCCGAGCTTCCCTACCGTGCCCGCCAGGAAGCGCATCACCTTCACCCGGCCCACGATCGGGCGCCGCGCGGCGCTGACCTTGCCGCCGCCGTCGCTCCACCAGATCACGTCCTCCGCCAGCAGCCGTTCGAGCCGGGCGAGGTCCCCCTCACGCGCGGCGGTCACGAAGGACTCCACCAGCTCGCGCTGCCGCTCCACCGCGGGCGTGAACCGGGTCTCCCGCGCCGCCACCCGCTTCACCGCCCTGCCGTACACCTGGCGGGAGTTGGCCTCGGTCAGGTCGAGTACGCCCGCGATGTCGCGGTGGCTGTAGCCGAACGCCTCGCGCAGCACGTACACCGCCCGCTCGGTCGGGGTCAGCCGCTCCAGCAGCACCAGCAGCGCGGTGGACACCGCGTCCCGCTGCTCCGCGGACTCCAGCGGCCCGAGCGCGCCGCCCTCGGTGAGGACGGGCTCGGGCAGCCAGGGCCCGACGTACCGTTCGCGCCGCGCGCGGGCCGACGTCAGCCGGTTCACGCACAGGTTGGTGACGACCTTGGCGAGCCACGCCCCCGGCTGCTCGATCGCCGCCCGGTCCGCGCGGCTCCACCGCAGGTACGCGTCCTGCACCGCGTCCTCGGCCTCCTCCGCGGACCCGAGCAGGCGGTACGCCAGCCCGAACATCCGCCGCCGGTACGCCGTGAACTCCTCGGCGCTGCCGGCGCCGCCCCCGTCACCCGTCACGCCGCCCAGCGTGCCACAGGGCAGCGGAGGTGTCGGTGCCGCCTGCCAGGATGACGGGCATGGCTGACGACGTGGACGACCTGCTGGACCCCGGCAACGGCTGGGCGGAGCGCATACGGAACCGGGTGACGGGCCTGCCGCCGGAGCTGACCGCGCTGGTGCTGCACCTCGGGCAGGCCGGCACCTTCTGGGACTCGAAGTGCAAGGTCGACACTGCCTGGAAGCGGCGGACGAAGGACCTGCTGAAGGCAGAGGGCGCCCGGGAGCTGGTGGCGGACGCCATACGGGCGCTGGCCGCTGACGGGTCCCTGCACGACTGCACCGACCCCGGCATCTCCTACAAGGACCTGGTGGTCAAGGCGTCGCGCACCCCCACCACCTACCTGGCCTGCGGCTTCACCCTGGCCGCCGGTCACCTCGCCCGTGGCACCTCTCCGGCCCAACTCGGGGACCTGGTCGGCGACCTGCTGACGGTGGCGCGTAAGAACGCCTTCGTCCTGGACGGCTACTACCTGCGCGACGACGACCTGTCCGGCGCCGTCTTCACCGCGCTCGCCGACCTGTCGGCCATGGACGCCCTGTGGACCCTGCACCGCGAGGTCCAGCCCAGCGCACTCTGCCACCGGCCGCTGGTCAGAATGATCAAGAAGACCGCCGCCCGCCTCAAGGTCCCGCCGCACCAGTTCGAGGAGCGCACCGTACCCACCCACGGCATCGGCCCGGACGGCACCTTGCTGCTGGGCCCGATCGGCCGGGGCGCGGTCTGGATGAACGTCCACTACGAAGCAGTCCTCACCGTCTCCGCCGCCGGTTCCGGCTCCGGCTCGGTCACCGTGGACTGGATCGACGTCCAGGGCGACGGCACCACCACCCGTACCTCCGCGCCCTTCCGCTCGCCCAACGGCTTCAAGGACCGGTACCTGTCGCACAACGTCGACGCGACCCGGCACCTGGCCGGCAGGATCGAGGAGACCCTGAGCGCCGAGCGCCGCCGGCTGTACGAGCTGCGGCGCGAGAACCGCCTCTGGCCGTACGCCGATTGGGCCCGCCACTACCGCGACCACCCGCTCACCGGCATCCTCGCCCGCGCCCTGGTCTGGGAGTACGAGAGCGAGGACGGCACCTGGACGGCGGGGCTCCCCCGCCCGGCCGGCTGCCTCGCCCTCGACGGCCGCACCCTCGCCGTCGCGGACACCGCCCGCGTCCGGCTGTGGCGCCCCGAGCCGGCGTCCCCCGCCGAAGTGGACGCCGTGCGCGCCTTCCTGGCCGCGCACGACGTCCACCAGCCCTACGACCAGACCAAGGCGGCGGCCTAAGCACCCGCCGCCGGGTGGAGGACCGCCAGCACCCCCGTGACGGGAGCGTCGGCGGTCGGGGGCCGCCACTGCCCGGTGAGGTGGGCGCGCGGCACCGGGTCGGTCGGCACCGGAGCGGCCGGGTCGAGCACGCGCGGCAGGTGCAGGGTGTGGGTGGCGTACGAGGGAGTCTCCACGGTGACGCGGGTGCCGTCGGGCCCGTCGACGACCTCGGTGGCGAGCGCGCCGACCGGCAGCGCGGGGCCGTTGAGGGTCGGCAGCACCGTCGGGTCGGGCGTGTCCGAGACGGACTGCGCCTGCGGCTCGGCCCGGTCCTGGATCAGCGCGAGCAACTCCGCCCGCAGCACAGGGTCGTGGACGCCGTCGTACACCCAGCGGCGCCCCAGCACGCCGTGCTCGGTGGTACCGATCAACGCGTCCTCGGCGCCTTCGAGTTCGGCCCCGCGATACGTCAACGGCACGAAGTACGCCCGCCCTTCGCCCTCGCCCGAGGTGTCGGTGACCACCATGAACTCGATGCCCACCTCCCCCTCCGGATCGTCCAGCCGGAACCCGCCGGACTTGTCGAGGACGGGCGCCTGCCCCGTGCCGACGTACCACGGCTGAGCCGCCAGCCACGGCGCGACGAGTTCCACCTTGCTCGGCACCAGCGTGGTCTTGTGGATGAAAGCCATGCGGCCAGCTCATCCGAAGACGCGCCCACCGGTCAAGCCGACCCACACGCCAAGCAGTGGCCCGGCCATGTGTCAGTCCGTGCCAGGGGCACCGCTGTAGTGGTCGATCTTCTCGTCCAGCACGCCGATCGCCCGCCGCAGCGCCGCCACCTGCTGCTCCATCGCCGTACGACGCTCCCGCAGGAAGGCCACCCGGTCCTGCGCGGAGTGCTCGGCGCGCAGCATGGCGACGAACCCGCGCAGGTCCGTGATCCCGAGCCCGGCCGCCCGGAAGCAGGTGACCAGGCCGATCCAGAACACGTCGTCCTGGCTGTACTGCCTGCGCCCGCCCGCGGTCCGAGCGATCGGGCCGATGAGCCCTTCGCGCTCGTAGTACCGCAACGTGTCGATCGACACGCCCGTACGGTCGGCCGTGGCCGCCGGGGTGAGACCGCTCATCGAACTCCCTTGCCCGCCACAGCCACCGCTACCGCGCCTCGGCGAAGCGCGCCGCCTGCTCGTCGTCGAGCCGCACCCCACGCACGGCGAGCGCCTCCTCGATCTGCTCCACCCGGCTCGCGCCCACGATCGGGTCGATGCCCTGCCGCATCAGCCAGGCCAGGACGACCTGGTTCGGCGTGGCCGACAACTCCCCCGCGACCTCCGAGAGCACCGCGAGCGCCCGGGCCGTCCCCGGGTGATCGTACGTTTCCGGCAGCGGCTTGTCGGCGCGGACGTACGCCCCCCACAGCAGCGAGCTGTACGACCACACGGCCAGCCCCTCCGCCCGCGCCAGGTCCAGGTCCTCCGCGGCGAGCATCCGGTGCCCCGCCTCCGCAACCGGGGTGAACGGGCGCGGCTGCACCAGCGAGTGCCGCAACTGCACGGCGCTCCACGGCTCCACGCCCTGCTCCCGTGCCAGCCGCCGGGCCCGCTCGACGCGCCAGGCGGCATGGTTCGCCGCCCCGACCCGCAGTGCGACCCCCTTGGCGACCAACTCGCCGAACGCGCCGACCGTCTCCGCCAACGGCACCGCACGGTCCTCCGCGTGCGCCCAGAGCAGATCGACACAGTCGGTGCCGAGCCGCGCCAGGCTCTCTTCCACGCCCGTGTGGACGGCCCGCGCGGACAGCCCTTCGGCGCTCGCCGGCCAGGAGTGCGGGACCAGCGGGTTCTGCCGGACCTTCGTCGCGATCCGCACCCGGTCGCGTGCGCCCGGACGGGCCCGCAGCCACGCGCCGATGACGCGTTCGCTCGCGCCGCCGACCCCGCTCGGATCGGTCCAGAAGGAGTAGCAGTTCGCGGTGTCGAGCCAGACGCCGCCACCCGCGACGAAGGCGTCCAGGATCGCGAAGGCCCGCTCGGAGGCGACTCGGGTGCCGAAGTCCATGGTCCCGAGCACGATCTCGGGCTCTGTGGTGTTCATGCCCGCCATGCTCGGATCTGGTGCGCGCTCCAGGTCAAGCCGTGGTGGCTCACGTCGCGCGCTCCCCGCTCCGGGCCGTTCCGCGCGCTCCCGGCGAACCCGGTTCTTCAGCGCCCTGTGACGGAGAAGCCGATACGTTCGCGCAGCGCGCGGCCCTCCTCTGTCGTCGCGTACGGCGCGGCTTCGGCGTGGAGTTCGAGGAGGCGGTCACCGACCCGGACGGAACCGAGCTGGGCGAAGAAGTCCAGCGCGGTGTGATGGCGATGGCGCGAAGTCGCCATCGGACGCGGGGGAACGGTCAGGCGGGACGCAGGCGGTCGGTGCGGGCTGCGGGGACGAAGGATGCCCACGCCTCCGGAGGGGATGGCGGAATGGCGCAAACGGGGGCTGGGTGCCGTCCGTTTGCGCCAATCGTCGTCGGGCCGGTTCAGACCGTGGGGAACTCGTCGGCGCGCACCGCGCCCACGAACGCCGCCCACGCGTCGGCGGAGAACGCCAGCGCGGGACCCTGCGGGTCCTTCGAGTCGCGCACCGGGACCACACCGGCGAAACCGTCGGCAACCTCGATGCAGTTGCCGCCGTTGCCGTTGCTGTACGACGACTTGCGCCACGCGGCGCCGCTCAGGTCCTTGGCTGCGATGAACATGACTGGTGGTCCTCCAATGTGGTTCGAAGCAGGGCCAGGGACTCTTCCGGCGACAGCGCGAAGTCCCGGAATTGATCGTAGGCCAAGCGCAGTTGCTCCGCCTCCTCCGAATCCTCGATGAGTTGACCGCTGACGTTGCCTTCCAGGTAGCCGATGTTGCGGCCGCTGTTCAGCCACAGCATGGTCAGGGAGCCGCCGAGCATGATGTGCGGACCGGCGCTGAACGGCATGACGTGCAGCGTGATATGCCGCATTCCAGCGGCCGCAATCAGCCGTTCGAGCTGCTCCGTCCACGCGTCGGGGTCTTTCAGCGCGCTGTGGAGCGCCGCCTCATGGATCACCCCTCGGTACTCCAGCAGGTTCGTCCCGCCGAACAGCCGCGCCTGCCGCGCCATACGCTCTCGCACCCGCCGGGCCACCTCGTCCAGGGAGGCCGTCATGTCCGTGCTCAACAAGGACGCCGCGTACCGCTCGGTCTGGAGCAGCCCGGGGATCACCCCGGCGACGAACTCCTGCATGTTCCGAGCCTCGGCCTCCGCGTCCATGAAGCCCTCGTACTGCCCCTGCGTCTTCTCCCGCTTGGCCAGCTCCCACAGGTCGGCGAGCAGGTCCCCGGTGTCGTAGTACCGGTCCAGCACCCGGGGCACGTCGGACGAGCCGAGCCGCTCCCCCTTCTCCAGCCGGTGCAGATACGACTGCTCGTACCTGGTCTCGGTACCGAGCTGCATGAGGCTCAGCCCCGAACGTTCCCGGAGCCGCCCCAGCTCCTTCGCGTAGATCCGCCGTGCCGAGGGGTTCTGGTCGCTGCTCGCATTGCCGTTGCTGTTGCTCATCGCACGTTCCTTCCCTTCCAGTTGCCTGAAAGCCAGGACAAGAGCCCGGCCGCGTACGGCCGTCGAGGCGCTGACCTGGCCCCCTTCGTTTTCGTTGATCCGTCACGGCTCGCCGCATTGCCCACGGGCATGGACAAATAAGCCCCTTTGCCCGGACAAAGGCTCACCTGAAACAGATCGTAGGACCTGACACCCCTTCACGTACACGGAACGTCAGCTTTCGCTCACGATCAGCTCAAGATCGGTCATCCTCGTCCCCACCTGCCACACCGGTCGCCCACTTCCGCCCACACGCCCCCCGCAGGGGTCCGCTAACGTCACGGACATCCGAGCTACGCGACCGGGGAGAGAGCCGGGAGGACCGGAATGAGCGGACAGATGGTGGACAACCCGCGGCGCGCCTGGCTCCAGTCGCTGCTGGCGGACATGGACGAGGCGCTCGACGCGATGCGGCCCGTGCTGGACAAGCCCGCGGCCGACTTCGGGGGCGGCAAGGCGTGGATCGGGTCGGCGGAGGCGGCGCGGTTCCACGCGGACCTGGCCGGGCGGAAGAACTCCGTGCACACGTTGACCGGTGGGCTGCGGGAGGTCGTGGAGAACGCGTTGAAGGCGGAGCCGCTCCAGGTGACCGAAGGGCAGGCGCGGCAGATGCAGTCGGACCACGAGCACGGCTGGTGAGGTGGTCCGGGGGCGGGCGCCGTAGCCTGTCCCCGACTCCTCTTCCCCGGGGGCCCCATGACGAAGTTCGCGGCCATCGACGTGGCCGTGCTCGGCGAGGCCATCAAGCAGATGGACGCCGGTGCGCGCACGCTCGACGCCAACTGCCGTTCTCTGCGTGCCCGGTTCGAGCGCTACGGTCTCGACACCGCCAATCTGCGCAAGCTCGCGGCGATCGCGTCCTGGACCCGCGACCAACTGCCCGACCTGCGGCGGCGGCACGCGCTGGCGACCCAACTGGCCAAGGGACATGCGCGGGTTGAGGTCCCCGAGCCGTATTCCGTGCCGGTCGCGGACGCGTACCTCTTCCAGCAGGCGACCTTGCGGCACGACCAGGCGGGGCTGGACCTCGTGGCGAGCGACCTGGCGAAGCACCTGGACGACGTGGACTTCCTCAAGGCGTACGCCGACGCCTCCCCCGAGGGCATCACCGCCTTCCAGGGGCTGCCCGCGGTGGACGCGGACAAGCTCAGCCGGCTGCGGCTGGCCGAGCGGGTGAAGCAGCCGGACTGCCCTGCTTCCTTGCAGGAGTTGGCCGCCTACATCGACGACCCCCTGCACCCGCGTACGTATCTGCTCGGCTTCGACACCGCGGGCAAGGGCCATGTGGCGCTGTCCTTCGGCAACCCCGACACCGCGCCGAACACCGCCGTGTACGTACCCGGGGCCGGGGCGGACGGCGACGGCGGCGACGTGGACCGGTCGTTGGCGCTCTTCGAGGCGGCGAACGGCAAGCGGCCCGGCTCGACCGCGTCCGTGTACTGGCTCGGCTACGACGCCCCCGGGTGGAACGTGCCCGGTCCCGCGTCGCAGGGCTTCGCCGACACCGGTGCTCCCCGACTCGCCTCATTCGTCAGCGCCTTGCGGGCGTCGCACACCGGTCGAGGACATCTGACGGTGGTCGGCCACAGCTACGGGTCCACGCTCGTGGGCGAGGCGTGCGCGCGGTTCGGGATGCGCCCGGACGACGTGGTCTTCATCGGGTCACCCGGGGTCACCGTGGACAAGGCGTCCGACCTCGGGATCGGGGCGGGGCATGTGTGGGCGAGCCGTAAGAAGTTCGACCCGATACCGGAGTTGGGCCTTTCGCCCTCGCCGCTGCACTGGTTCGACACGCACAGCGACCGTTTCGGCAACGACCCGACGTCCAGGGACTTCGGCGGCCGTACCTTCGACTCCGGGGCGGGCACTTCCGCGGCGAACGCGCACAGCCAGTACTGGGACGCCGGGCCGTCCCTGGACAACATGGCCGCCATCGTGACCGGGCGGACCAAGGACGTCAGCGCGATGCCCACCGAGGACCGGGTCGGGGTGCTGCCGAACTTCGCGGACTTCGCCGTCGATCCGCTCGCGGGCACCGAGGAGTTGGCGGGCTCCGCGCTCCAGAACGCCGGCCACGCGCTCGGCGGGCACTGGGGGCGGCCGCTGGAGGACGCCGGGGACGCGCTCCATGAGGTCGGTCAGGCGCAGAGCACCGTCGTGGGCGCGGCGGCCGACCTCGTCACCGGGGACCCGGTCGGCGCCCTCAACGACCTGGAGGACGCGGGCAGTTCGGTCATCGACAGCGGGCTGAACGTCGTACGCGCCGTGGCCGACGCCCTTCTGCGGCAACAGCCGTGACCGGGGTCCCGCGCGCGGGCAGCATCGCCGCCGCCCTCCTCACCCTCCTCATCGCCGCGTGCGGGGCCGCCCACAAGGGGGACGTCGCGCCCGGGGCCGTCTCGGCCCAGGCCCACGCGCTCGTACGGCAGACCCTCGCCGCCCTCCGCCCCACCATCGGCACGCCCGCCACCGCCCCCTACCGCGACACCTGGACCCGCTGCGGCGCCGAAGCCCCGGGGCAGCACCGTTTCCGCTACGTCTACGGTGTCGTCCTCACGCTTCCCCGCGCCCGGGCCCAGGCCCTCGTCGCCGCCGCCGACGCCCTCTTCACCGCCCGCGGCTACACCCTCAACTACTCCGACGCCCCCACCCTCCGCACCACCGCGACCCTCCCCCACTCCTCCTTCGTCCTCGGGGTGGGCGTCCGGTCCGCCACCACGACGGTCCTGGAGTTCAACGCCCCGTGCGCGCCCACCCGCCCCGACCCGGCGTAGCGCCCGCCCCGCCCGGCACCGTCACGTCAGGTCATCATGTGAGGTCATCACGCCAGGTCGTCCCGCACCACGGAGTACGCCACCTCGCGGTGCGCCTCGTGCTCCGCGAGCCGTGCGACCAGCGACGCGCGCACGTCGTCGTACGTGTCCGAGCCCAGCGGGAGCCGTAGCGGCGTCGCACCCGAATCGACCAGGTCGATCATCGCGTCGGCGATCTTCCCGGGGTCGTTGGGCAGCCCGAACGTGCCGTCGGCGAGCGCACGGCGCACCTCTCCCGCGGGCGTCCCGTCGTACTCCGGCATCGCCGGGGCCTGGTCGAGCCCGGCGCCGAAGCCGGTCGGCGTCGCGCCGGGCTCCACGATGGTCATCCCGATGCCGAACGGGGCGATCTCCTGTGCCACCGTCTCGCAGAAGCCCTCGATGCCCCACTTCGAGGCGTGGTAGTAGCCGAAGTCGGGGTAGGTCGTCTGGCCGCCCGCCGTCGAGACCTGGAGGATGCGGCCCCCTCCCTGCGCCCGCAGGTGGGGCAGCGCGGCCCGGGTGACATGGATCGACCCGAGCAGGTTCGTGTCGATCACCCGGCGGATCTGCGCGTCGTCCGCCTCTTCCACCGCCCCGAACACCCCGTACCCCGCGTTGTTCACCACCACGTCCACCCGCCCGAACGCCCCGAACGCCTCCCCCACCACCTGCCGTACCCGCTCCCCGTCCGTGACGTCCAACTCCCCCACCCACAACTGGTCTTCGCCGTACTCCGCCCGCAGCCCCGCCACCGCCTCCGGCCGCCTCAACGTCGCCGCCACCCGGTCCCCCCGCGCGAGCAGCCGTTCCGTCAACAGCCGCCCGAACCCCGACGACGTCCCGGTGATGAACCACGTAGTAGCCGCACGCATGGTGGTGCCCTTCTCTCGATCTGCCCGACTGGTCGATACGCTTGCGACCGTAGGACTTCGAGTCGGCTCCAAGTCAACCTGCGTGCTTTCGGGCGGGGGTGAGGCGGCGGGGACCGGGGCGGGGCGCGGGCGGGCCCGGTGTCAGTCCAGGTAGACGTCGTACTGCTCGACGTCACCGGGCTTGAGCCGCAGCTTCGGGTCGGTCCTGATGCTGGACAACTCGGTGCCGAGGATGCGGCCGGTGTACTCGTCGAGGACGAACGTCCAGCGCACGGTGCCCTTGAAGTCCACGGCGTACGCCTGGCCTTGGCGTCCCGCGCGGTCCTCGACCGGGCCGAGCGCCCGTACCCCGGACTGCCGGGCGAGCAGGCCGTCGATCGCGGCGGTCAGGGCGGGGCCGGGGGTCCACTCGCGCAGCAGCGCTTCCGTGGCGTCCATCGTCCAGTACGCGCTGCCGCGGGTGTCCGGGTTGTCCTGCGCCAGGACGTCGGCCAGCGCGTCGACGGTGTCCGGGGGCGCGGTGCGGAAAGCGGCGAACTGCTGCCAGGTCCCGGCCGGCTTGTGCGTGCGGTGGACGACCTTGCCGTTCTTGATGTCCTCCACCTCGGCGCTGCCGTCGGCGTTCCAGTGGTCGCGGGTCTCGCTGACCGGGACCTGTTCCGGCTGGTGCTTGCCGTCGTCCCACATGCCGAGGGCCCATTCACGGCGGTGGGTGCCGCGGTGGGCGGCGCCGGAGTGGGTCGCGGCGTAGGCGGCGGCGCGGGCGGCGACCGTGGCGAGGGGGGCCGTGGGGCGGGAGTGCTCCACCTTGAGCGGGGCGGGGGCGGCGGCGACGGCGGTCTGGCCGGCGCCGCCGGTGACGGCGAAGCCGATGACGGTGGCCGCGACCACGGCGGCGGCTGCGCCGAGGGACATGGAGCGGGTGGGGGTGAGGCGGCGGCGGAAGGCGGGGGTGGGGTTGGCCGGCTTGGCGGGCGTACCGTCGGCGACTTCGCGCATCAGGTGCGCTTCGAGTTGCGTGCGGCGGGTGGGGGTGAGGCCGGGGGTGGCGGGGGGCGGGAGCATCGCGCGGAGTGCGGCGAGTTCGGCGTCATGTGCGGCCAGTTCGGCGTCGCGTGCGGCGAAGTCGGCTTCGTGTGCGGCACGTTCGGCGGTGTTCATGCGAGGTTCTCCTGAGCGGTCCGAGCCGGAATGCTGCCTGTCTCGGCGTCCACCAGCCGCCCGGTCACCTCGTCCGCGAAGTCCGGGACGGATTCCGCGCGGGGCATGCGCGCCAGTGCCCTCTGGTGCCGCCGGGCCGAACGGGCGGTGTTCCGCAGCACGTTCGTGGCGATGCCCAGCAGCCACGGCTTCAGCCCGGCGCCCTCCTCCGGGCGCAGCCGCTCCCGCGAGCGCCACGCCTCCAGATACGTCAGGGAGACGACGTCCTCCGCCGTGGCCCAGTTCCCCGTGGACCACAGCGCGTACCGGTACACGGCGTCCGCGTGCTCCCGGAACGCCTCGGCCAGCGCCCCCGGGTCACCCCCGCGCAGCCGATCGTAGATTGAGTGACTCACACCCCGTATTGCCCACCCGCCCCACCCGGTTCCCGTGACCTGCGCCACGCGGCGGGGAGGGCGCTACTCCGCGTCCGCGAAGAACACGTCGCTCATCGAGGCGAACTTGCTGCCCTCGATGTGCTGGCCGCGCTTCTTGTTCATCGGGGAGAAGGCGCTGGTCTGGCCGGTCTGCATGTAGGACTTGAGGTAGGCGGACTGGCCCTTCGACTTGGCGGCCGCCAGGTCGAGGAGGGGCTGGTAGTCGGTCTGCGTGACGGCGTTCATGACGGCGAAACGGTTCGCCGTTCCGGCCGCCGCGTGCAGGCTCGCCATGGCGTCCTTCGCCTTCTCGTGGCCGTCCGCGTCGAGCGGGAACTTCGCGGGCACGTCCAGCTTCACCACGGGCCCCGTGCCGCCGGACTGGGTGATCTCCTTGCCGGCGCCGACGTTGAAGTTGACCGCGATCACCGTGTAGCCCGCTTCGCCGGCCTTCTCCAGGAAGCCGGGCGAGTGCTGGTCCTTGTCGGTGATCCCGCCGACGCCGCCGTGCGTGGGGTTCCCCCAGGCGGCCGCGGGGTTGCCCGTTCCGACGCCGATGAAGAGCAGCACCTGCTTCTCCGGGTCCTTGGCCCGCGCCTCCTCGATGATCTTGTGGACCTCGCCGGCCGCCTGGCCGAGCAGCTTGACGTCGCTCTCGTCGAGCGCGCCGCCGAACCCCGAGGAGTCGCCCTTGGGCGTGGGCCGCATCTCCGGCTCCGCGCGCTGCACCGACAGCGCGCCCCCCGCGGACACGCCTCCCGCGGACACGCTCCTCGCGGTCTGCTGCCCGTCCGTCCTGGCGGCGGTCACCGCGCGCGCCACGGCGGCGTTGCCCGCGGTGCGTTGCAGGTTCAGCAGGGGGCCCTCGGGCCCGGCGGTCCTGGGTGACGGGTGGACGGCCGTCGAACGGTCGCGGGCAGGGTGAGCGGTGTGCGGGGCATGAACGTCACGGCGGTGCACGGTGGTTCCTTCCACGAAGGACGGTGGCTGTGGGCCATTCTCCCCTGTTGCGGGCGGCACGGAAGGGGTTCCGGGGGTGCACCGCGGTTGACGGCAGCGGCCCGCCGGATGAATTCCGGCGGGCCACTGAGGTCGGGGCGCAGGTCAGTTCAGCGGAATGTCGAAGTTCTTCGCCGCGATGGACTTGCCGTTGGAGGTGGTGGCGGCGAGCCGCTTGTAGCGCAGGACGAGCTTCGTGGTGTCCTTGGCCGGCGTGAAGACGACCCAGCCGGTCGTGGTCTTGCCGGTCTCGGCGTCGGGGAGCGGCGGGTAGCCGGCCGCCTTGATCTCGTCGTCGAGGATGGTGGTGCTCGCCTGGTCGATGCCGTTCGACATACCGGTCAGGTAGAAGGAGTCGGCGCCGAAGGTGTCGTAGTAGGTGCTGCTCGCGGTGACCTTGACGTCGACGAGGACGACCTCCTCGT
Organism: Actinacidiphila sp. bgisy144; assembly: GCF_057708105.1. NCBI lineage: Bacteria > Bacillati > Actinomycetota > Actinomycetes > Kitasatosporales > Streptomycetaceae > Actinacidiphila > Actinacidiphila sp. bgisy144. The sequence goes on from NZ_JBYIRM010000007.1 coordinate 99,602, forward strand.
CCGCGAGCGCGGAGAACTTGCTCTTGGCGGCGGCCGACGGCTGGTACCCGCTGATGTACTTCAGGACGGTGGCCTTCTCGCCCATCACGTCGTCGGTGAACGACTTGTTCACGGTGACCGCGGTAGCGGACGAACCGCCGCTGCCGTCGGTGGTCGCGGTGGCGCTCGTGGTGGGCGCGGCGGTGGTGGTCGGCGCGGCCGACGACGTGGTGGCCGACGCGCTCGCGTCGTCCGAGGAGGAACCCGAGTCGTCGTTGCACGCGGTGAGCAGCGCGCCGCCGACGATGACCGCGGCTATCGCGGGAAGAGCTGTACGAATCCGAACTCGCATGACGCGTAACCCCGTTTCGACGCGCGACGCCGAAAGCGGCCCGGCCCGCGCGCCTCCCCCGAAGTCGCCCGTCATTCACTCGAATACTGACAACAGCCCGCAACTATACATGCGCGTACCCGAGCTCTCCCGCCCCTTTCCCGAGCTGCCGCGGGGCCGCTGCCCGGGCGCCGTCCGAGTGCGCTGCGACCGCCGTGAGCAGCGCACCTTGGGTAGATTCCGCCTGGTGAGCAACCTTGCGAGTGAGACCGCCATCACCCATCTGATCGTCCGCTACGCGGAGTTGGTCGACACCGGGGACTTCGCCGGGGTCGGCGCGCTCTTCGAGCACGCCGTGTTCGTCGGCAGCGGCGCCCCCGTCGAAGGCCGCGGCGGCGGGGTGGAGCGCATGCTCCGCGACAGCGTGATCCGCTACGACGACGGCACCCCGCGCACCCACCACGCCACCACCAACATCGCCGTCGAGGTCGACGAGGAAGCCGGCACCGCCGCCGCCCGCTCCTACGTCACCGTCTTCCAGGCCCTCCCCGACTTCCCCCTCCAACCCGTCGCCGCCGGCCGCTACCACGACCGCTTCGCACGCCACGACGGCCAATGGCGCTTCACCGAACGCCGCGTCCACATCCACCTGGTGGGCAACACCACCCACCACCTCCGCGGGTGACTTTCGGGCGCGAGGCCGCCTTCCGCGCTGCCCTGGCTCGTGGCGAGGGGGGCGAACCGGTCGGCATCGCCTACGGCTACCCGCTCAGCGCGAACACGAGATGGTGGGAGCAGTTCGCCGAACCGGTGCCGGACGCTATGCGCCGCGAGGACGGGCACCGCACGTTCGGCCTCATGGAACTTGCGGTGCGCGCCTGGGGCTATCGCAAGGTGGGCGAGGCTCGACCGTGGGACGGCGCCGACCTGCACGACGTCATGCTGCTCTCCTTGCGCTGAACGCACCGGCCGCTCGTTGGGCACGCGTCGGCCGTCCACCGCCAGTCCGTTGGCATCCCGCACGCCGTCCGCGCCGCGCCACGCCTTTCGTTCACCCCCGGGTGGGGCGGCGGAGGTGGTCGAGGGACCAGAGGAGGAAGGCCACGGCGGTCAGGGCCGCGGCCATGGTGGTGACGCCGGTCCAGCCCCAGGCGGAGCGTACGGCGCCGGTGGCGGCGGAGGCCGCGGCGCCGCCGAGGAAGACGGTGGTCATGTAGACGGAGTTGACGCGGGCGCGGGCGTCGGGCCGCAGGCTGTAGATGTCGCGCTGGCTGAGCACCTGGTGCCCCTGGACCGCGAAGTCGAGCAGGATGCCCGCGAGCGCGAGCAGGACGAGGTTGCCGACGCCGAGCCCGGCCAGCACCATCGCGACCAGACCGGTGAGGATCGCCACCGCCCGCCCGGCGACACCGCGCCCGGCGTCGCCCAGCCGCCCGGCGATCGGGGCGGAGGCCGCGCCGGCGGCGCCCACGAGGGCGAAGACGGCGATGCCGTTCTGCGACATGTGGTGGCGGTCGGCGAGCTCGTACGCCACCGCCGTCCAGTACGCGGTGAACGCTCCGAACATGCTCGCCTGCGTCAACGCCCGCCGCAGCAGCACCGGTTCGGAACGCACCAGGCCGACCACCGACGCGAGCAGGGTGCCGTAGCGCGCGGTGTGCTCGGGCTTGCGGACCGGCAGCAGCTTGAGCAGCGCCAGCGACGTGAGCAGCATGACGACCGCGGAGATCGCGTAGATGCTGCGCCAGCCCCACGCGGCGGCGGCGAAGCTCGCGACGGAGCGGGCCAGCATGATGCCGAGCAGCAGCCCGCTCATCACCTGGCCGACCAGCCGCCCGCGCGACTCGGCGGGGGCGAGGTGCGCCGCGAGCGGCACCAGGATCTGCGCGACCACGGAGGTGACGCCGATCAGCACCGACACCGCGAGGAAGACCCAGAAGTCCGGGGAGAACGCGGCCACGGCGAGCGCGGCGGCGGTGACCAGCAACGTACGGGAGGCGAGCCGGCGGTTCTCCAGGAGGTCGCCGAGCGGTATGAGCAGGGCCAGGCCCAGCGCGTAACCGATCTGGGTGGCGGTCACGACGATGGTGGCGGTGCCCTTGCTCACGCCGAAGGAGTGGCTGAGCAGGCCGAGCAGGGGCTGCGCGTAGTAGAGGTTCGCGACGCTGGCGCCGCAGGCGAACGCGAGGGTGAGGATCACCCAGCGCAGGGAGCGTGGGGCTTCGGCAACGGTCGGCGCCGACGTCGCGGGAGCCGCGGTGGTCGGGGGCGCGGACGGGGACGGGCCGCTGGTCGTCATACGGTGGTTCTCCATGCTCCAGAGGGTTGAGCGGCGCATTACTGAACGCCACGTTCAGTTTGAGCAACGGGCCGAGCCGAGCTATTCCCGGCCCCCGCCCCGATCCCCGCCATCGCCTGCCGCACGGCCCGCGCGGCGAACTCCTCGTCCATCGGCTCGTGGTCGAAGAGCAGCCGGAAGTAGATCGGGCCGAAGATCATGTCGATCGTCGCGGGGATGTCGAGGTCCGGGCGCAGCTCGCCCGAGCGCATGCCCTCGCGCAGCACCTCGGTGGTGACCGCCCGCCGCGGCGAGAGCCACTGCTCGCGCAGCGCCTGCGCGATCTCCGGGTCGGACTGCGCGTCCGCGGCCAGCGCCCGCATCAGCGGACCGGCCGGGCTCTGCGTGAACAGGCGCACCGCGGCGACCGCGATGACCCGCAGCGACTCCTCGGCCGAGGCGTTCTCCGGCAGCCGCCAGGAGTCCGCCGCGCGGAGCATGAAGCCCTCCAGCGCCACCGCGCCCCTCGACGGCCACCACTTGTAGACCGTCGCCTTGCCCACCCCCGCGCGCGCGGCGATCGCCTCCATCGTCGCCGCCTTCAGTCCCCCTTCCATCATCAGATCCCCCGCCGCCGCCAGGATCGCCGCCTTCCTCGACTGGCTCCTCGGGCGCCCGCCCCTGCCCGCCTGCGGCTCCCGCACGCGATCCCGCTCCTCCACGCAATCCCTCCATTCTGAACGCACCGTTTCCACCGTACGACGCGACGCTCCGTCTCAGGCCGCGGGCAGCGCCCGCTCCAGCGCGCCGACCGTGACGTCCACGATGGCGCGCAACTGCTCCGCGCCCGCCCCGGCCCGGCTCATCACGGCGAGCGACTGGTTCACCGCCGCCGCGTGCAGCGCGAAGCGCTCCGCGTCCTGCTCGGCCATGCGGCCCGCCCGCAAGGCGGCGCGCAGACGTCGCAGCTGGAAGCCGAGCGCCTCCTTGGCGTGCGCCGCGACCGCCGGGCTCAGCACGGGCACCGCCATGGCCGACTGGGCGATCAGGCACCCGTCGGGCAGCTCGGGGTCGGCGATGCGCGCGAGGGTGACGTCGAAGAACGAGCGGACCGCCGCGACGGGCTCGGCGCCGGCACCCGCCAGCGCGGTGTCGTACTTCTCGCCGTACCGCGCGGCGTAGCGGTCCAGGCAGCGCAGGAACAGCGTGTCCTTGTCGCCGAAGGAGGAGTAGATCGAGCTGCGGTTCAGCCCGGTCGCCCGGGACAGGTCGTCGAGGGAGGTGTCGGCGTACCCGGCGCGCCAGAACTGCACCATCGCGGCGTCGAGCGCCGTGTCCACGTCGAACTGCTTCTTGCCTGCCACGTGCCTTCCCCTGCCGGTGTGTCGGTCGGTCCGCAGGTCGGTCGATCTGCCGGACGCCGCCCATCCTCGCATCTTGAACCGATTGGTTCAACATATGTTAGCGTTCGAGCGTGACGACCGACTCCCAGAACCAGCGCCCCGCAAGCAGCCCCGTCCCCGGCCTGCCCCTGCACGACCTGCCCCTGCACGACCTCGCCGGCTTCACCCACCGCTGGGTCGACGCCGACGGCGTCCGCCTGCACGCCGTCGAGGGCGGCCGGCCCGACGGCCCGGCCCTCGTCCTGCTCGCCGGCTTCCCGCAGACCTGGCGGGCCTGGCACCAGGTGATCCCCGCCCTCGCCGGCCGCTTCCGGGTCATCGCGGTGGACCTGCCGGGCCAGGGCCACTCCGAGCGCCCCGACCTCAGCTACGACACCCACACCGTCGCCGCCCACGTCCACGCCGCCGTGGCCGCCCTCGGCGTGGACGACTACTGGCTGGCCGCCCACGACATCGGCGCCTGGGTCGCCTTCTCCCTCGCGCTGAACCACGGCGACCGGCTGCACGGGGTCGCCCTGCTCGACGCCGGCATCCCCGGCGTCACCCTCCCGGAGACGATCCCCACCGACCCGGACCGGGCCTGGAAGACCTGGCACTTCGCCTTCCACCTCGTGCCCGACCTGCCCGAGACGCTGCTCACGGGCCGCGAACGGGAGTACGTCGCCTGGTTCCTCAAGGTGAAGGCCCTCGCCCCCGACGCCTTCGACGACGCCGACCTCGACCACTACGCGGCGGCCCTCGCCGCCGACGGCGGCCTGCGCGCCTCCCTCGCCTACTACCGGGACGCCGCCGAGTCCGCGCGCAGGAACCACCAGGCACTGGAGCGGCAGCGCCTGGCCGTGCCCGTGCTCGGCATCTCCAGCAGCCACGGCTCCATCCCGGACATGGCGGCCTCGATCCGCCCGTGGGCCGACCGCGTCACCGGCGTCACCGTGCCCGGCGCCGGGCACTTCATCCCCGACGAGCAGCCCGAAGCCGTCGCCGACGCGCTCGCGGACTTCGTCACCGGCGGCCGGTGACGCCTCCCGGGGAACAGCGGCGCCCGCTCAGAACCCGCGGGTGCGCTTGGCCGCGCGGCGGGGCCCGGCCGAGCCCGGCACGCGCAGCGCGAGCCGCGCGATCTCGTTGCCGAGGTTGACCCCGATCGCCAGCGCGAGCGCCAGCGCCGCGGCCTTCGTCAGCTGGCTGAGCGCGGCGGACTGGTGCTGCTGGGTGAGCGCGAGCAGCCCGAAATAGGTCGCGGACCCGGGCAGCAGCGGCCCGATGGCGGCGGTGACGTAGGGCAGCACCGACACGAAGCGGTAGCGCGCCATCAGCTGCCCGAAGAGCCCGACCAGCCCGGCGGCGGCCGCCGTGCAGACGACCTGGTTGCCGCCCGCCCGCTGGTGGAGCACCCCGAAGACGGTCCAGGCCACGCCGCCGTTGAGCGTCGCGATCACCAGCACCTTGCGCTCGCACTGGAGGAGCACGGCGAACGCCAGCGTGAGCACCATCGCCGCGGGCAGCTGCACCCACGGCCGGTCGTACGCCCGCAGCGCCTGGTCCGGATTGAGCCGCGCCCCGGAGTGCACCCCGACATAGAGGACGAGCGTGACCCCTATGACGATGCCCACGATCAGGTAGACCACTTCGAGCAGGCGGGCGGACGCGGTGATGTAGAAGCCGGTCAGCCCGTCCTGCACGGCCGCGACCAGCGCCCGCCCGGGCAGCAGCGCGAAGAGCCCACCGGTGATCACCGCGGAGGACTGGAGGTTCGTCGCCCCGGGAATCCAGTGCCCGTAGTGCCCGACGAGCACCCCCATCGCGGCGGCGGGCATCGCGGCGACCGCGAACTGGTAGAACTCCGGCAGCCCGCGTGCCGCCAGCAGCCACGCCAGCCGGTCCCCGAGCATCGCCGCGAGCGCGGCCAGCACGAAGATCAGCGGCCCGCCGCCCACCAGCACGCTCGCCGCCCCCGCCAGCAGCCCGGCCGCGCCGGTCAGCACCCACGAGCTGTACGGGTGCCGGTTGCGGCGGATGTCGGCGAGCCTGCGGTACGCCTCCTCCAGCGTCACCTCGTGCGCGGTGATCCCGTCCACCAGGTGGAAGACGGCCGCCAGCCGCGTGTAGTCGGTGCCGCGCCGCCGCACCGTGCGGCTCATGGTGTGCGGCGTCTCGGTCAGCGACGGCTGGTAGGAGATGCCCAGCAGCGTGAACGTCACGGTCGGCTCCACCCGCGCCAGGCCGTACGCGAAGGCCACCCCAAACATCGCCGCCTCGACGTCCTCGGCGCCCTCGCCCCCGGCGAGCAGCAGCTCCCCGATCCGGAGGGTGAGGTCGAGCACGCGCGGCACCGAACCGCCGCCCCCGCCGGCGACCGCGGACCGGTCCCCGGGAGGCGCGGGCCGCTCGGTCGAGGGCAGCCGCAGCATCGCCCGCATCCGGTCCTGCCACGGCCCGCCCTCGGGCGGCAGCACCACGGCGGGGATGCCGTCGGCGGGGGTCAGCGCGGCGCCGAGGTCCACGGCGCCGGCGGCGCCGCTGTCGGTCTGCCCCGGCCCCTGCCGCTCGGGCGCCCCGGACCCCTCCGCCGGCTCCGGTCTGCCGGGCTGCTCCCCGCCCAACGCGTCAGCGCTTCGTCGCGCGGTGCCGGCCACCCCGCCCGGCGGCCGCCTCGGTGACCCGCTCGGCGCCCGGCGCGCCCTCGCCGTAGCCATACCCGGCGCCCTCGGCGCCCGCGGCGGGACCCGGCTGCGGGCCCTGCGCGGCGGTCTTGCGGCGCGAGCGCAGGAACTCGATGCCGACCGGCACCACCGAGACGAGCACGACCAGCACGAGGATCGCCTCGATGTTGTCGCGGACGAACGCGATCTGTCCGAGCCAGTAGCCCAGCAGGGTGACACCGGCGCCCCACAGGGTCCCGCCGATGATGTTGAACGTCGCGAAGCTGCGGTAGTTCATCCGGCTGACGCCGGCCACGATCGGGGTGAAGGTCCGCACGATCGGCACGAAGCAGGCCATCACGATCGCCTTCGGCCCGTGCCGGTCGAAGAAGGCGTGCGCCTTCTCGATGTTCTCCATCTTGAACAGCCGGGACTCCGGCCGGGAGAAGATCGAGGGCCCGACCTTGCGGCCGAACCAGTAGCCGGTCTGCTCCCCCGCCACCGCGGCCACCGCGATCAGCGCGGCCACCACGGCCAGCGGCTGGTGCAGCGTGCCGGACGCGACCAGCAGCCCGGTGGTGAACAGCAGGGAGTCACCCGGGAGGAAGAAGCCGATCAGCAGTCCGGACTCGGCGAAGACGACCAGCAGCACGCCCCACAGGCCGTAGGTGTTGATCAGATGGTTCGGGTCGAGCCAGCTCGGTCCGAGCGCGAGGTTCATCACGACTCAAAAGTATCAATCCAGTGTTGGTACAAGCGTTCCGCTGGCTATGAGTAGTGCACTACGGTCTGGCCAGCGTCGACCACGCAACTTCGCAAGTCCGGCATGCCACGCAAGTACCGCACGTCACACAAGCACCGCAGGTCGCACACGCCACATCCCTCGCGCCCCTGTGCCGTCCCTGCCCCGCCTGTGTCGTACCCGCGCACCACCCGTGTCCGAACTACCTGGCGGCTCCCCGTTATGACTCGCGCCATCACCTTGCACGAAGTTTCCAAGTACTACCCGAAGCAGCCGTCGCCGGCCGTGGACCGGTTCTCGCTGGACATCGCACCCGGTGAGTTCCTGGTGCTGCTCGGCCCCTCGGGCTGCGGGAAGTCCACGGTCCTGCGGATGATCGCCGGGCTGGAGGACATCACCACCGGTGAGCTGCTGCTCGACGGCGAGTACTCCAACGACCTGGCGCCCGGCGACCGGAAGATGGCGATGGTCTTCCAGAACTTCGCCCTCTACCCGAGCATGACCAGCCGGCAGAACATCGGTTTCCCGCTGCGGTTCGAGATGCCCGGCGAGGAGCACGGGCCGCGGGTCGACGAGACCGCCCGCATCCTCGGGATCGAGGAGATCCTCGACCGCTACCCCGGGCAGCTGTCCGGCGGGGAGCGGCAGCGCGTCGCCATGGGCCGGGCGATATCCCGGCACCCCTCGGTCTTCCTCATGGACGAGCCGCTGTCGAACCTCGACGCGAAGCTGCGGTCCCACCTGCGCGCCGAGATCGCCCGGCTCACCCGCGGGATGGGCGTCACGACGGTGTACGTCACCCACGACCAGGCCGAGGCGATGTCCCTCGGGGACCGCGTGGCGATCATGCGCAGCGGGGTGCTCCAGCAGATCGGGTCGCCGCGCGACGCGTACCACCTGCCGGAGAACGTGTTCGTGGCGGCGTTCGTCGGCACCCCGCGGATCAATCTGCTCCAGGCGACGGTGATCGCTCCCCTCAGCGGAGGGATGTGGATCGACTTCGGCCGCCAGCGGCTGGGGCTGCCGGAGCCGCTCAGCTACGACCACCAGATGCTGCGGATTCAGCAGGGGCGGCCGATCATCGTCGGGCTGCGGTCGGAGGCGGTACGGATCGCCCAGCCCAGCCAGGCGCACGCGGGCGAGGTCGTGATCAGCGGGATCGTCGAGCATGTGGAGTACCAGGGGCACGAGTCGCTGGTCCACCTCGACACCGGGTCGAGGCCCGCGATCGTGCCCGAGCTGGAGGCGCCGCGGCCCGCGCCGGCCGCGCGGACCGGGGGGCGGCGCGCCGCGGGCGGCTCCGCAGGTGGCTCCGCCGGGGGTGGGCTCGGGAAGCTCGCGCAGAAGGCCGCGCGGCGCCTTCAGGGGTCGCTGCCCGCCGCCCGGGACAACGGTGCGGGTACGTCCCAGGCCGCCGTGATCGACCGGCCCCCGGCGTCTCCGGAGACGCAGACCGGGGATCTCGTCGTCCGGACCGGGCCCGACATCCAGGTGCGCCGCGGTGACCGCGTGCCGCTCCTCGTCGACCTCGCGCACCTCTACGTCTTCGACGGCGACGGCAACCGTATCTGCCCCGCCCCCGCGCACCAGCCCCGCCTCGAATAGCCCCTCCGAGGCTGCGTATCCCTCCGGGGGTGCGTATCCCTCCGGGGGTGCCCCTCGCCGCCCGTACCTACCCGCGCGTCCGTAGTGGCTGGTCGCGCAGTTCCCCGCGCCCCTGTCGGGGTTGCTCGCCGTCGTCGGGTGCGAGGTGGCGTGCGCTGCGGAGCAGCCGCACGTACTCAGGGGCGCGGGGAACTGCGCGACAAGCCACCCACCGGGGCGCGGCCGGGGACGGGGAGCAACCCCAACGGCGGGGACCGGGGGCGGGAGAGAGCCCCGCAGGGAGGGGTGGACGTAAGGACGGGTTCATCGGGGGTTTACGGGGGCGCCGTAGCGTTCACGCGGTGACAACAAGCCGGGGCCATTGGTTCACCGCACGCCACAAGGGCGCGCCGGAACCGCAAGAGGCCCGCAAACCCGCTGCGGCGGCACCGCGGAAACGCACGTGGCCGCAGGTGACCGTGGCGGACTGCCTGAAAGAGTGCGCCCGGGTGTGCGGCACCCTGACCGCGGTCCGCGGCAAGGACGACCACCCGCAGCTGCGGCGCCGCCTCATCGCCCTGCCGTCGGCGGACGAACTCGGTCAGGACACCCCGGTGAGCCCGGCCGTGACGGACGACCTGCTCGACGCCCTCGTGACCGCGGGCGAAGCAGCACTCTCCGCTGGGGACGCGGGCCGCAACCTCGCCCTGACCGTCGCGTCCACCGTCCTCCCGCTGCGCCCGAACCACCGCGCGGCGTGGCGCCTGAGGGCCCGCGCCCTGAAAGCGGAGGGCGACACGGAAGCGGCCCTGGCGGCGTACGACCGCTGCGTGGAGCTGGCCCCGCACGACACGCACGCCCGTACGCGGGCGACGGCACTGCGCACCGCCCTCCCGGAGGAACGCGCCCTGGCCGCGCTGCTTCCGCAGGGCACCCCCGGCACCGTACGCGCCCTGGAATCGGCCGCGGTGCGCCACATCGAGGAGCGCCTCCCGCACGCCGCGGACGACCCGGGCGCACTCGCCCGGGTGATCGGGCTCTACGCCGACCAGCACCGCCACCGCCTGCGCGCCCCGATCGCGGACCCGACGTACGCCGGCACCGGCTGGCTCGACCTCGGCGGGCTCCGCAACCAGCTCGTCGGCCGCTCGGTCTGCCTGGTCGCCAACTCCGTTACGGTGCGGGACGGTTCGCTGGGCGAGCTGATCGACTCGTACGACGTGGTGGTCCGCTTCACGTCGTACGTGATCGACCCGGCCGCGACCGGCACCCGCACCGACCTCCATGTCACCGGCCACCGCAAGGTGTTCAACTGGGACCGCCCGGTATCCACACGGCTGGTGCTGGGCGACAGCGCGGCGGCGTGGCGCGCGGACGTCCGCACCCGCCTGGTCCCGGGCGCCCAGCGGTACGCCGGCGAGGAGTCGCTACGGGCGCCGGTACGCGGCATCGGCCGTCTGGACGAGGGGAGTTGGCCGCACGAGCCGACCTGCTCGTTCGAGGCGATGTGGCTGCTGGACTTCCTCGACGTGAACCCGCGGCTGGACCTGATCGGCTTCGACTTCCACCGCACACCCCCCTTCCGCCTGCCCGGCGCGGCGTCGATACCCGTCGCGGGCCAGGAGGCGGCCACCAGCCAGAAAGCATGGGTCATGGAACGCGCCCGGAACGTCGCAGGACCGGTGATCTCACTGCGATGAGCGCCACCACCCACCCCGCACCGGCGGCGCCCCCGTCCGCTGCCGCGCTCACCGGAAAGCGGCGGATCGCCTTCGCCGTGTGGGCCGACACCGACCGGCTGCCCGCCCTGCCGGCGCTGCTGCGCGGCCTCGCCCTGACCAACCAGACCGTGTGCGAGGACTTCCTGGTGCTGCACGACGGCCTGCCCGAGGGCGCCGCGCAGCGCGTCGCCGCCTACCACCCGCGCGCCGAACTGCGGCGTGTGGCAACGGAGTCGGCGGCCCGGCTCGCGTCGTGGGCGAAGGCGTCCGGTGGTGCCGTCGAGCCGGGCGCCTTCGGCGTGCTGGAGGCGTTCCGGCTGCGTGATTACGACACGGTGATCGTGCTGGACGCCGAGCGGGTGGTGTGCGGCCCGCTCGGCAGGCTGCTGACGCTGCGCCGGGGCCTGGCGGCGGCACCGTACCGGCCCGGCGGGGACACGCCCGGCACGCAGGTGCTGGTGGTGCAGCGGGAGCACCTGACGGACGCGTTCTGCGCGCGGCTGGACGAGGTGGCGTCGCAGGGTGCGTATCCGCGGGAGCGGGGCGCGGCGGGGGTGTTGGCGCAGGCGCTGGCTCTCGCGGGCGAGGAGTTCGTGCCGCTGGACCCGGAAGGGGTGTTCGCGGCGGCCGAACCTGAGCTCCTGGAAGCGGAGTTGGCTGACTCCGCCGACTTCGGCGCCGAACTCGCCGGATTCCAGGCCCGTTTCATGGCGCTGTCCGGCGCCGCGCACCACGACCTGCTGGTGCACTTCGGCGCCCCGCACGCCGCGCGGACCGGCGACGTCGGCTGCGCGCGGCGGGTGGCGGCCTCGTACATCGCCGCGGGCGAGTACCAGGACGCGGTGGACCTGCTCGGCTCGGTGCGCATACCCGTGGACGACGCCTGGCCGCACGAGGTGTACGGCCAGGCGCTGATGAGCGTGTCGCGGGACGAAGAGGCGCGGGCGCACCTGCGGTTGGCGACCGCCTCCCCGAACTGGGCGCCGCCCGCCTTCGCCCGGCTGGCCCAGATCGCCTGGGTGCGCGGGGACGACGACGCGGCACGGGAGTTGGCGCTGGCCGGGCTCGACGCGGACCCGACGCACCGGCCGTGCCGGCAGATGCTGGTGCGGGCCGCCGCGGTCGACGGTCCCGCGGAGCAGGCGGGTGCCACCGCGCCGGCCGCTGAACCGGCGGACCCGCGGGAGCAGTTGGCGCATGTCGCGTTCTACATGCCGCAGCAGGGCAACGCCGGGGACAAGGTGCTGCCCGAGGCCGTACGGCTGGCCTTCGACCCCGATCCCGGGCCGCGCCGCTGGCACTCCGTGCACGCCCACCGGCTCTTCGACGAGGCGGCCCTCGCCCGCGTCAACTCCCGGCGTGGGCTGGTGATCGGCGGGGGCGGGCTGTTCCTGCCCGACACGATGCCCAACGGCAACAGCGCGTGGCAGTGGAACGTCCCCGACGACCTGCTCGACCGCATCGAGGTGCCCATCGCCGTCTACGCGGTCGGGTTCAACCTCTTCGACGGGCAGTCCTACCGGCACGAGAGGTTCCGTACGGCGCTGCGGAAACTGGCGGAGAAGGCGGCGTTCTTCGGGCTGCGCAACCACGGGTCGATCGCGCAGGTGCGGCGCCTGCTGCCGCCCGAGCTCCATGACAAGGTGCGGTTCCAGCCCTGCCCCACCACGGTCACCCGGCACATCGTCCGCGGGTGGCGCGATCCCGAACAGCGCGAGGACACGGTCCTCCTCAACGCGGCGTACGACCGCGCCGGGCTGCGCTTCGGGCACGACTACGGCCACTTCCTCGCCGAACTCGCCTCCGCCGTCCGCGCGTTGGGCTCCTACGCGGAGGTGCGGTGCGTCGCGCACACCGTGGAGGACGAGCGGATCGCCTACGACCTGCGGCGCGAGCACGGTGTGGCGCTCCCCGTGGTGCCCATGTACGACTTCGACAACGACGAGATCCGGGCGGCCTACGCCCGGACGAAGCTCGTCATCGGCATGCGCGGCCACGCCGGCATGCTCCCCTTCGGCTGCGGCACCCCCATCATCAGCCTCATCTCCCACCCCAAGATGGCGTACTTCCTCGCCGACATCGAGCGCCCCGAGTGGGGTGTCTCCGTCCACGACCGCGACCTCTCCACCCGCCTCACCGCCCGCGCGGCCGCCCTCCTCACCCACCACGAAGCGGCCGTCGCCGACGTCCACGACCGCCAGTCCGCCCTGTGGCGCACCACCCAGCAGAACGCCGCCCTCCTCCACTCCCTCGGCTTCTGACGGCGTCAGGTCCTGCCCCTTGCGCACCCGCGGATGGCGAGGGACCGCAAGGGGCGGGATCTGCGGGGGTGGGGGAATTAAGGTGGGTGGATGAGGGAAGGCAGTGCGGGGGAGCGGATCGCGGAGGACTTCGGGGACATCGTCCGCCGGGAATCGCGTGCCGTGGTGTACGGGGAGCTGACCGCGGGGCTGGGCCCGGCGCTGGACGAGGCGACGTATCCCGTGCTGAGCGGCCTCGCCCGGGGCGGCCCGAAGAGCGCCGCGCGGCTGGGCCACGACATCGGGCTGGACCGCTCGGTGGTGAGCCGGCACGCGGACCGTTTGCAGGCGGCGGGCCTGCTCCGCAGGGAGCCGGACCCGTGTGACCGCCGCGCGAACCTGCTGGTGCTGACGGACGAGGGCACCCGGGTGGTGACGCGGATGCGCGCCCGCTTGGCGGAGCGCTTCGACGCCTACCTGGCCCACTGGCCGCCGGCCGAGGCGGAGGCGTTCGCCCGCTCCCTGCACCGCTTCACGCAGGAAGCGCTGCTCGCGCGGGAGCCCTGAGGACCGGCCGTACCCCCTGCGCGGGCGGCCGGGTCGTCGTAACGTCGGGCACGTACGGTCACGCTCACGGCTCCGCTGTTGGGAAGGTTCCCCGCCATGTCGTTGCACAAGGGCTCGGGCTCGTCGCACGAGGTCTCCGTCAATCCGTTCTACCTGGGCGACGCCGACCCGGTCGGCGCGATGCAGACCGCCCCGCCCAAGCACCGTCTGGCGGACGGCCCGATGACCCCGGCGGCTGCCTACCAGCTGGTGCACGACGAGCTGATGCTCGACGGCAACTCCCGGCTGAACCTCGCCACGTTCGTGACGACGTGGATGGAGCCGCAGGCGAACGTGCTCATGGCGGAGTGCGTCGACAAGAACATGATCGACAAGGACGAGTACCCGCGCACCGCCGAGCTGGAACGGCGCTGCGTGTCGATGCTCGCCGACCTGTGGAACGCGCCCGACCCGAACGCGGCCGTCGGCTGCTCGACCACCGGCTCCTCCGAAGCCTGCATGCTGGCCGGGATGGCGCTCAAGCGCCGTTGGTCCAAGCGCACCCCGGGCTACCCGGCCACCGCCCGCCCGAACCTGGTGATGGGCGCCAACGTGCAGGTGTGCTGGGAGAAGTTCTGCACGTTCTGGGAGGTGGAGCCCCGGCTCGCCCCGATGACCGGCGACCGCCTGCACCTGGACGCCGAGGCGGCGCTCGCGCTGTGCGACGAGAACACCATCGGCGTGGTGGCGATCCTCGGCTCCACCTTCGACGGCTCCTACGAGCCCGTCGCGGAGATCTGCGCCGCCCTCGACGACTACGAGCAGCGCACCGGCATCCACATCCCCGTGCACGTGGACGGCGCCTCCGGCGGCATGATCGCGCCCTTCCTCGACCCGGACCTGACGTGGGACTTCCGGCTGCCGCGGGTCGCGTCGATCAACACCTCGGGCCACAAGTACGGCCTGGTCTACCCGGGTGTCGGCTGGGCGCTGTGGCGCGACGCGGAGGCGCTGCCGGAGGAACTCGTCTTCCGGGTGAACTACCTCGGCGGCGACATGCCCACCTTCGCGCTGAACTTCTCCCGCCCGGGCGCCCAAGTGGTCGCGCAGTACTACTCGTTCCTGCGGCTGGGCCGCGACGGCTACCGCGCGGTGCAGCAGTCCTGCCGGGACGTCGCCACCAGCACCGCCCGCCGCTTCGAGGCCCTGGACGACTTCCAGCTGATCACCAGGGGCGACCAGCTCCCGGTGTTCGCGGTCACCACCGCGCCGGACGTGACGGCGTACGACGTGTTCGACGTCTCGCGGCGGCTGCGCGAACGCGGCTGGCTGGTCCCGGCGTACACCTACCCGGCGAACCGGCAGGATCTGGCGGTGCTGCGGGTGGTGTGCCGCAACGGCTTCTCCTCGGACCTGGCCGACCTGCTGATGGACGACGTGGCCGCGCTGCTGCCCGAACTGCGGCGCCAGCCGCACCCGTTGAACCGTTCCGAGGCGGTGGCCACCGCCTTCCACCACTGAGTCCGAGCGCGCCGGCCCCCCGCGTTCCCCGCGCCCGCCCCAAGTCCCCCTGGCTCACCTGGAGTTCCCCGAGTTCCCCCGAGTTCCCCCACACGAAAGGGACATCGCCATGAGCGACCACACCTACCGCGTCACCGAGATCGTCGGCACCTCCCCCGAGGGCGTGGACGCCGCCGTCCGCAACGGCATCCGCCGCGCCTCGCGCACCCTGCGCGAACTGGACTGGTTCGAGATCACCCAGGTGCGCGGGCACATCGTCGACGGCGAGATCGAGCACTACCAGGTTGGCCTGAAGGTCGGCTTCCGCCTGGAGGACGCCGAGTAGCCCGCCCGGCACCCGTCCCGCACGGCCCCGCCCACGCCGCCCCCGTACCGCGCCTCCGCGCCGTACGGGGGCGGTGCGCGTACCACGCCCGGCCCCCGCCCGCCTAAGCACGCGGCCGCGCCCCCGCGCGGACCGACCCGTACGGCGGCAGCCCGTTCGGCGCATCATCACTGGCCCGGCCCGCAGGACGGGCCAATCCTCGTGTCATGAGCCACTCTCCTTCAGAAGGACCGTCTTCCGGGTCGATACCCCAGGGCTCCACCGGCCGTGACCCGCGCGAGGACACCCGCAGCGCCTGGGCCACCGGTGGCGCCGTCTTCGCCGGGCTGATGCTGATGATCAACGGCGTGCTCGCCGTCCTCGAAGGAATCGTCGGCATCGCCAAGGACTCCGTCTACGTGCGTACCCGCGGTGACTACGTCTACAAGTTCGACGTGACCGCCTGGGGGGTCATCCACCTCGTCCTGGGCGTGATCGCCCTGCTGGTCGGCTACTTCCTGCTGCGCGGTCTGTCATTCGCCCGCTACATCGGCATCTTCATCGCCGGGCTGAACCTGATCGCGAACTTCATGTTCCTGCCCTACCAGCCGATCTGGGCGATCGTGATGATCGCGATCGACACCTTCGTGATCTGGGCGCTGGCCACCTACCACCCGCGGAACCTGCCGTACGGGAGCGCACTGTGAACCCCAACCCCACCTTCCTCTCCCCCACCCTGCCCCAGCTGCGCCGCTGCACCGTCGCGGTGGACATCGGTGCCGCCCGCACCCGGGTCCACCTGCGCGGCAGCGGCGTCGTCGTGGACGAGCCGAGCGTCGCCGCGGTGGACGTCCGCACCGGCGCGCTGATCGCCGTCGGCAAGAACGCCGAGCTGATGGCCGGCCGCACCCCCGCCCACATCCGGGTGGTCCGCCCGGTCTCCGGCGGCGTCGTCGTGGACGTCGAGATGGCCCAGCGGATGCTGCGGCACGTGCTGGGCGACAAGCTCGGCCGGCGCTGGCTGCGGCTGCGCGGCACCGCGGTGATGCGCGCCGCGGTGTGCATGCCCCACAACAGCGCCCCGGTCGCCCGCCGCGCCGCCGTCGAGACGCTGTACGGGCTCGGCGCGCGCCGGGTGGAGCTGGTGGACACGCTGATCGCCGCCGCGGTCGGCTGCGGCCTGCCCGTGGAGCACCCCGAGGCCACGATGATCGTGGTGTGCGGCGCCGGTACGACGCAGGTCGCGGTGCTGTCCCTCGGCGCGATCGTGGCCGCGGAGACCGTGCCGGTCGGCGGCGAGGCGATCGACCGGTCCGTGGTGGACCACCTGCGCAGCAACCACGCGCTGATGCTGCCGAGCCAGGCGGTGCGGCCGCTGCACCAGGTGCTCGGCGCGGCCGCGGCCGGCGGGCCCACCACCACCGAGGTGTACGGCCGGGACATGGCCAGCGGTCTGGCCCGCTCGGTGCTGGTCGAGACCGAGGTGGTGCGCAACGCGATGCGGACCCCGCTCAACGCGGTGCTCGACGGCATAACCTCGGTGCTGCGCCGCTGCGCCCCCGACCTGGTCTCCGACCTGGCCGAGCGCGGCATCATGCTGGCCGGCGGCAGCGCGCAGATGCCCGGCCTGGACCAGATGCTCCGCGAGGCCACGAACATGCCGGTCCACGTCGCCCCCGGCCCCGACACCGTCGCCGTCCGCGGCCTGGGCGCGATGATCGAGGGCAAGGTCCGCCCGATGGTCCTCACCCCCCTGGCCACCTGACTCCCCCGGGCCCTTGCCCGGTTCGGCCCGGGCCCGGCACACTGCGCCGGGCGGACGTGGATCAACGGCGAAGGGTGCGCGGCATGCTGAGGGTCGGTTCCGTGGTGCTGGGCGCCGCCGACGTGGCGCGGGCACAAGCGTTCTGGACGCGGGCGCTGGGCTATGTGCCCCGGGAGGCGCCCGAGGACGACTGGGTCGTGCTCGTGCCCGCCGACGGAACCGGGCCGCAGGTCGCGCTCCAGCGCAGCGCGACCGAGGTCCAGGACCACCCGCGGGTGCACCTGGACCTCTACGCCGACGACGCCGCCGACCAGGCGGCCGAGGTCGAACGGCTCCTGGCGCTGGGCGCACGGCGGGTGGAGTGGGACAGCTACCCGGACGACGCGGACTTCGTGGTACTCGCCGACCCCGAGGGAAACCGCTTCTGCGTCATCGACACCGCCCGCGGCTGAACCGCCCTCAACTTCCGCCGAGGCGGGCGTGGTCGGCGGCGGTGCGGCCGTCGCGCCAGCCGTCGGGGTCGCGGCCCTTGAGGCGGGTCGCTGTGGTGCGGGGGAAGAGGCGGCGCGTGGTGTCGCGCACCGCGAGGTCGCGGGCGGCGAGGGCGGGCAGCAGGGCGGGGCCGGCGGTGCGGGCGGCGTCGGCGACCTCGGCGCGCGTGGCGGCGGCGAGCCGCTCGCCGATCCGGGCGGCGTAGGAGATCAGGAAGGACTCCCGGAAGTCGCGGGAGCGGGAGGTGCGGCCGCGGTGCAGGGCGCGGTCGGCCTGCACCAGCAGCGAGGTGAAGAGCACCTCGACCGCCTCCAGGTCGGCGCGGTGCCCGACGACGGTGGAGAACCCGTACTCCGCGGACCAGACGGACTCGCAGGCGTTCGCGGCCGCGACCGCGTCCAGCAGCAGCGCCTTCGCGCCCTCGTAGGGGCGGTCCACGCCGATCCGGCGGGTGGTCGGGGCGTCCGGGCCGGTGCCGCCGGCGGCCGCGAGGGCGGCGGTGTCGATGCTGTGCCGGGCCATGAGCTGCTGGGCCTTCGCCGACAGCGCCTCGGCCTCCTCGGGGAAGCCGGTGGACTCGGCCTTCGCGAGCAGCGCGCGGATACGGGCGAGCGCCTTCCCGGTGGTGCCTGCGGCGGCCCCTTCCCCCGGGTGCGGGGGTGGAGGCGGGGTGAGGGCGGTGATCGGGGGGAGGGTGGCGTACAGGCGCAGCAGCTCGACGACGAGGAGGGCGGCCGAGAAGCGGTCGAGGCGCTGGTCGGCCACGTATGCGGCGAGCGCCTTGCGCCCGGGCCGCGCGGCGAGGGCCTCGGCGAGCCGGTGGTGGTCGGTGCCCAGCTCGCGCCCGGCCATCCGTACCAGGTCCGCGTCCTGCCAGCCGCGTGCCACCGCCTGCCGTACGACGTCCGCGTACGCCTCGGCGGCGGCGCCGGTCCACTGCTCCCCCGCCCCGGCGAGCCGGGAGGCCGCGACCTCCGTGTCCGCCGTATCGAGCCAGTCCATGCCCCCATCCTCCCGCACCCCGCGGGGCGGGCTAACGCGGTTCGCCCTGGGCGACCTCGATGGAGCCGTGGAGGTCGTAGGCGGCGTGCAGGGCGCAGCCGGCGGAGAGGGTGAGCGCGGCGGCGAGGAGGGCGGCGAGGGCGCGGGGGGCGCGGGCGCGGCGGGGGGTGAGGAGGGCGGAGACGCGCATGGGCACGGGCCCGGTGGTGGCCGAGAGGGCGGCGTGCGGCCGGACGGCGGCGGTGTGCCCGGCAAGGGCCGCGCGGCCGATCGCGAGGGCGGCCACCTTGCGGTCGCCGACGGCGGTGGCGGCGGCCTCGTCGGCGCCGCGCTCCAGGGCGTAGGACAGCGGCGTGCGCAGGACGCGCAGCGCCGGGTGGCAGGCGCAGGCGAGGGCGAGCACGGTGAGGAAGAGGTGGTGGCGTCCGGTGATGTGGGCGCGCTCGTGGGCGAGGAGGACTTCCCGTTCGGCCGGGTCGAGCGCCCGCAGCATCCCGGAGGTGACCACGATCCGCCCGGGCTGCCCGAAGCTGCCGGGCAGGGCGTACGCGTCGGCCCGGGAGTCGCTGAGCACGGTCAGGTCGCCGGCGGCGGAGCCGTAGCGGTCCGCCTCGCGCCGGGCCCGGGCGGGCAGCAGCAGGTGGCGGCGGACCTCCCGGACCAGCGCGACCGCGACGGCGGCGAGCAGCACGGCGGCCACGCAGGCGGCCGGCACGGTCACCTGGTCGCCGACCACGGGCAGCACGAGGTGGCCGAACGCGGCCACCGGCGGCAGCCGCAGCGCGCCCGCCCCGGCGAGCAGGCCGAGCGCGGCGGTACTGCACGCGGCGAGCAGCGCGGCGGAGGAGGCCAGCAGCCAGGCGGCGGCGCGCGGCGGGAGGGCGGCGGCCAGCCGGCGGGCGGCGGGGGCCGCGAGCAGCGGCAGCAGCAGGGGCAGCCAGACGGCGATGTTCACGGCGCCTCCCCGTTGCGTACGGCGGCCCCGCCGTCCACGGCCCCGCCGTCCGCTGCCCTGCCGTCCACGACCCTGCCGTCCACGGCCTCGTCCGGGCGGGGACCGGTGGCGCCGGGCGCCGCCCCCTCCGCCCCTTCCGCCTGCGCCAGCAGCTCGCGCAGCACCTTCTCGTCGTCCGGGTCGAGCCCGGAGACGAAGCGGGCCAGTACGGTGCCGCGGTCGTCGCTCGCGGACTTGTCCAGCTCGCTGCGCATCCGGCGGGCGGCCAGCCCCGGGGAGTCCTGGACCGGCAGGTAGGCGTAGCCGCGGCCGGAGCGGGCCCGGCTGACCGAGCCCTTCTCGTGCAGCCTGGCCAGGATCGTGGTGACGGTGGTGCGCGCGAGGGCGGTGCCCAGTTCGCGCTGCACGTCGGCGGGGGTCAGCGGGCGGCCGCCGGCGGCCCAGAGGGCGGCCAGGACGCTCGCCTCCAGCTCGCCCGCGGGGCGGCGGCCCGCGCTCGGCTCCGGCATGGCTCGATCGCCCCTTCCGGCCAGTTCGTCTACAGTGCTGTAGACCGACTACATCACTGTAGTCGGTCGGCGGCGCGGCACGCGCCCCCGGAACCATTATGGGAGGGCCCCACCGCCATGCCCCTGCCCGAGTCCGTCCACCTCGCCCATGGCGCGGTCCCGGCCGCGCACCTCGCCCCGCATCTCGCGGTGGACCTCGCGATGAATCCGCTCAGCGCGAACTCCGTCCTGGCGTCCTTCGGCGCCCTCGGCATCGCCGTGGTGCTCTTCGCCGAAACGGGGCTGCTGGTCGGGTTCTTCCTGCCCGGCGACTCGCTGCTGTTCACCGCCGGGCTGCTGTGCGCGCCGGGCGCCTCCGGCACCGTCCACCTCACGCTGTGGCAGGTGCTCACCGCCGCCCTCGCCGGCGCGCTGCTGGGCGCCCAAACGGGTTACCTGCTCGGGCGCCGCGCCGGGCCCGCGCTCCTCGCCCGCTCCCGGGCCCGCCGCCTGCACGAAGGCGCGGCCCGCGCCACGGAACTCCTCGCCCGCTACGGCCACGCCCGGGCGGTCGTACTGGCCCGCTTCGTGCCCGTCGTGCGCACCGTGCTCAACCCGCTGGCGGGGGCGCTGGCCGTCCCCGTCCGGACCTTCACACTCTGGCAGGCGGTCGGCGGCGCCGTCTGGACGGTCGGACTCGTGCTGGCCGGATACGCCCTCGGCTCCTCCGTCCCCAACGTCGACCACTACCTGCTGCCGATCGTCGCCGTCGTCGTCATCCTGTCGCTGCTCCCGCTCGCCCTCGAGCTGCGGCGCGGACGCCGTACGGGCGGCGACCGCGACCGCACACGTACCAACGGCGAGGGCCGCCACGCCGTCACCTCACGGGAGGGCTCATGAACGCCCAGTTCGACGCCGGCTTCTACCGCTGGGTGGTGCGGCTCGCGCAGCACACGCCCGGGCCGCTCGACGACGTCGTCCGCTTCTTCAGCGACTACGGGCTCGGGGTGTTCGCCGTCCTCATGGTCGGCGCGTGGTGGCGGGCGCGGGGCAGCGGTGACCGGCTGCGGATGGCGGGGGTGCTGGCCGTGCCGGTGGCCGTGGTGCTCGCCTACCTCGCGAACGACGCGGTCAAGTCCTTCTTCACCGAGCAACGGCCCTGCCAGACGCTGCACGTCGCGCCGACGGTCGAGGCGTGCCCCGCGCTCGGGGACTGGTCCTTCCCGAGCAACCACTCCGCCATCGCCGCGGCCGCGGCCGTAGCGCTTCTTCTCGTCGACCGGCGGCTCGGGTTGATCGCCGTCCCCTTCGCGCTCCTCCTCGGGGCGTCCCGGGTGTGGATCGGGGTCCACTACCCCCACGACGTCCTTGCGGGGCTCTTCCTCGGGACCCTGCTCTCCCTCGCCCTCCTCCCCCTCCTGCGCAGGCTCCTCCTCCCCCTGCCCGTGCCGACCCTCATCTCCGGCACGTAGCGCCGGCGCGCGTCGGATACCGTCGGACGGGCAGTCGCCGCGGGCACGCGGCAGCCTTGGCGCACGGCCGATGCCCCGTGGCACACGTGAAGCGAACCTGGAGAGTGGTGCCGGAATGCCGTCGTCCGAAGCCGCGACCGGACATGGGGGACTCACCTCCGCCCGGGGGCACCGGGTGATGGCGGAGGCGTGCCGCGCGGTGGGCCTGGACGCCGAGGGCGCCCGCCTGATCCGGCTCGGCGAGAACGCGTTGTTCC
The DNA here is from genome assembly GCF_057708105.1 of Actinacidiphila sp. bgisy144. Lineage (NCBI taxonomy): Bacteria > Bacillati > Actinomycetota > Actinomycetes > Kitasatosporales > Streptomycetaceae > Actinacidiphila > Actinacidiphila sp. bgisy144. Next base: position 121,324 of record NZ_JBYIRM010000007.1, read on the forward strand.
GGCTGGGCCGGCGCCCGGTGATCGTACGGATCGCGCGCTCCGCGGAGTATCTGGAAGCGGCACAACTGGAAGTGCGGGTCGCACGCTGGCTTGCGGACGAAGGGCTCCCCGCCGCACGGATCGTCGAGGATGTCGAGCAGACCGTCATGGTGTCAGGCCACCCGGTGACGTTCTGGCACCTGATCGAAGAAGGCGACCGGGAGGCGACCTACGGAGAGCTGGGCACGGTACTCCGTGACCTTCACGCGCTGCCCGTGCCTCGTGGCCTGGATCTGCCCCGGTTCGACGCTCTGGGCCGCTCGGCGCTGAGGATCGAGAAGGCCGTCGGCATCCCGGAGGAAGACCGCGACTTCCTGCGGAAACGTCGGGTCGAACTCGGCCGCTCGATGACGAAGTTGGACTTCGGTCTCCCGCGTGGGCCGGTCCACGGCGACGCCCACACGAGCAACCTGATGGTCGACCGCCAGGGCCGTGTCCACTTGATCGACTTCGAGACCTTCTGCTGGGACCACGGCGAGTGGGACCTCATGGTCGCGGCTCACGAATACGACCGTCTCGGCTGGATGTCCGACGCGCAGTACACGGCGTTCAGCAATGCGTACGGCCGGGATCTGCGGGAGTGGCCGGGCTTCGAGACGCTGTGTGCGATCCAGGAGTTCAAGATGACCACCTGGCTCATGCAGAACGTCCAGGAGAACGCGGAGACAGCCGCCGAGTACACTCGGCGGATCGCTTCGCTGCGAGATGACCGCACACCCCGCAACTGGCAGCCTGGATAGTCCCTTTACTCGTCTTCCGAATCGGCGAGCGCGACCCGCACATGCTCGTTGAAGTCGCGCACGACGGCGTGCGACGCGTGCGGTGAGATCCTCCGCTGGAATGCGGTGACGTAGTGCCTGAATCGGGCCGACCGCAAGGACTCCCCTTCCCGCACGGCTGTCGTGGCAGTCGCGACGGCGGCGTCCATGTCGCCGTTCAGATACTGGCTCTGCGCAAGGACCATCCGGCAGAACGCGAGTGTGCGGGCGTACTGGGGCGCGGTCTTCTCGACCGCGAGTTGCGCGAACCGCATCGAGTCGGCCGGACGCTCGAGGTCGCGGAAGCAGTGCGAGAACTCGCCGATCAGCTCGGCCTCGCCGAAGTAGGCGAGCCACTCCGGATCGGTGGCGGAGTCCGCCTGTTCGAAGTGGTGCTCTGCCTCGTTCATGGCGCGCGAAGCCCCGACGGAGTCCTGTGAGTTGGACAGGGCACGCGCCTCATGGGCGGCGAACATGGCGCGGGCACGCGGGGTTGCCCGGTACCGGCCTCCTTCGACAGCCGCCCGCGCAAGCCGGGCGGCTCGCGGGATTCTGCCCAAGTAGTTCGCCTGGTGGCTCATGTTGGCGAGAATCGTGGCGCCCATCATGCGGTCGTCGATGACCTGGGTAAGGCGCAGCGAAGCAAGCAGGTAGCGGTTGGCCAGCTGGTGATTGCCGACGTCGTAGGCGGTCCACGCCAGGACTTCGCCCATTTCGGCGGCCGCCGCGAAGAGGGACCTGCCGACCTTCTCGGAGTAGCCGCCGTTCAGCAGCGGCAGCACCTCCTGGCGGAAGTAGTGCCGAAGCGCGGCATGGCCGTGGCCGCCGCCGAACAGGAAGTCCAGCCGCATGAACATCGCGTTGGCCGTCCGTACGGCCGCCACGTCCCGCATGCCGATGCGCCGAGGCCCTTCTCTGCCGGTCGGCAGCCCGTCCGGGCGCGAGACCATCCAGGACAGGACCGCGGAGTCGACCTCGTTGTCGTGCGGCAGTTCCTCGGCGGGCGAGCTGTCCTCGGGCCGGAGCTGCGTCAGGCCGTCGAGGACGCCGAGCGCGTCAGTAAGGGACACGGCGTAGCTGATGCCGACTGGTGCCGGTCTGATCGTGAGGCCGACGAAGCCGAGGTCGGAAGCCGTGATCCGGCGGCCCAACTTGGCGCCGAGCGCTTCGGCTACGTAGGCCGCGTTGTCCGCCTGGATGCCTGCGCCGTCGAGCCAGCGCTGAACCGACACATGCGTCGTGCCGACACGCGCTCCGTGGCGCATCGCGACATCACGCACACGGCGGGCCAAGCCCTTGTTGGAAGCGCCGGCTTCCGCCATCAGCATGGCGAGCCGGTGGTTGGGCCCTCTGTCCATGATCCCCCCGCCATCGCACAGTGACGGCACGTGGCAATGCTGTCACGCAGCGATGGCGTGCGACAGGGGGTTCATCGATGAACCCCCTCGTCCCGCACCGAACCTCCCGTGCGAACGCACCCCTCGGCGAACGCTGCCGCTCCGGCTCACACCGCCGTTGACTTGCCTCCCGGACGACTCCAGAAAAAGAGAAAGGGGCATTCGTATGGCCGATGACGTAGGTGCGAGCGCCGGCGGCGGGTGGAGGAAAGGGATTCCGCAGGAGTGGTTCTCGGCGCGGGCGATGTACGCGTACCAACTCGCCGTGCTGCGGGAGAAGTCGGGGATGAGCCTGATGGAGCTCGGGAAACGGTGCACCTACGAGCAGTCGTATCTGCACCGGCTGGAGAAGGGAGAACGGCTGGGGCACGTGCTCGTGGCCCGCACCCTGGACACCGTGTACGGCACCGGGGACCTCCTGGAGCGGCTGTGGCACCTGGCCAAATACGAGTTCCACGACCGCCGACTCACCGGGGACATGGGACCGTACGAGGCGAAGGCCACCAACATCCTCGAATACGCCCCCACCACCCTCCCCGAGCTCCTCCGGACCAGCGCCTACACACGGGAACTCCTCCACCTCGCGCAGCTCGGCAACGAGCAGACGGACCAGCGGATCGAGGCCCTCCACGACCGGCAAGCACGCCTGACCAGTACGCGTGTGCGCTACCGGGCGTTGATCGACGAAGCGGCACTGCGCCGCACAGCACGGGACACGAAGACCTGGACCGCCCAGCTGGAGCACCTGATCGAGGCCGCCCAGTGGCCGGGCGTAGTCCTGCACGTGGTGCCGCTCGACGCCGGTCCCCACCACGTGCGCTGCCCCCTGGAGTTGGCCTACCTCCACGACGGAGGCGCCGTGGCCTCCATGCAGGGCGGCTGGCGCGACCACCTCACCGACGACCCCGAAGACATCGAATCCCTGCGCGGCATGCTGGACGCGCTACGCGACATCGCACTGCCCCCGGCGGCATCGCTCACCTTCCTCCGCGCCCTACTGGACGAGCACACCGCGCACGCCGACGAGCCGTCGAAGGACGTGGAACCGTGAACGGTCACGAAGACGCCGTTGCCGCGTTACGCACCACCGGCACACCCCGCACATGGCGCCTCACCGCCACCAACGGCGTGACCGTGTCGGGATACCTGCCTCCGTGGGTGTTCGAGGACCCCAGCGCCTCCGACGTCGCCCCTGCCCGTCTTCCCGTCGCCGCAGTCGATGTCGAGTTGTTCCACTACTTCGACGGCGTGCCGGGCTCCCTCACCGGCTCGGACCACGGTACGGACATCGACGGCTACGCGACGCCTTTCGGCGCGATCACCTGCCACCCCTGCGTCGACCGTGAATCCCCCGAGCGGCCCGTGCACCCGGTCCTGACCATCCAGGTCAGCGACACCGAGGAGACGATCTGCCACGACCCGGACGAACTCGCCGCGCTCATCACAAGGTTGCGGACCCGCATCGACTACCTCGACCAGCACGTCCGACCCGCGTTCACCGCCATCCACGACGACTGGGAATCCCACCACCGCACCGCGGCACAGCCGTTCTCATGAGCCGTGGCGTGGGCGGTGCCGCAGGCCGGCGGCACCCCGCCCTCGGCCGCGGCGGCGGTCAGGGGGTGTAGGGGGCTTTGAGGCGGGACCAGCGGAGCGCTTCGGTGGGGGTGAGGGTGCCGCGCAGCTCCGCGAGTTTGAGGAGGGCGGCTTCGGCGCCGTGGGCGAGGGTCTGGGCCTCGGCGCGGTAGTGGTCGGTGAGGGCGGCGTCGACCTCGGCGCGGTTCATGGTGGAGGTGATCCGCGCGGCGAGGCGGTTCATGTTGCGGTAGGAGCCCTGGAGGAGGAACGGGGGCTCGGTGCGGGACTCGGCCGAGCGCCCGGCGGAGTCGATGTAGGCGGCGTTGACGGTGAGCAGGGTGTCGCGGACCCGCAGCAGGTGCCGTAGGACGGCGAGGATCTCGTCCCGCTCGTCCGGGGCGTAGGGGTGGACCAGGTCGGCGGGGCGCGCCGTGGGGTCGCCGGCGGCGAGCCGCACCAGCAGGTCGAGGTCCGCCCGGTCCCGCCCGGCCAGGGGCGCGAGCACGGGGTTGGCGGTGAGCGCGTTCTCGACGTAGGAGAAGGCGAACAGCTCCTCGCGCCCGGTGAGCACATCCCCGAGGTTCCACACGTCGGCCCGGTTCGCCAGCATGTCCGGCACCCGGAAGACCGCGCCGGACTCGGTGTAGGGGTTGCCGGCCATGCAGACCGCGAACCGCTTGCCGCGCAGGTCGTACGCCCCGGTGGGCCCCTCGATCCGGCGCTGCGCGTCGCACAGCGGGATGAACTTCTGGAGGAACTCCGCCGAGGCGTGCTGGATGTCGTCGAGGTGGAGCAGCACGTTGGAGCCCATCTCCAGGGCGAGCCGGACCTTCTCCAGCTCGCGCCGGGCGGCGGCGTCGGGCGCGCGGTCGGGGTCGAGCGAGGTGGTGCCGCTGCCGAGGGCGGGCCCGAAGACGCTGACGAGCGCCAGCCCGAGGCTGCTCGCGACGTACTCCACCAGGGACGTCTTGCCGTACCCGGGCGGGGACATGAGCATCAGCAGGCCGCCGGCCGGGCCGAACTGCTTGGCGAGGCTGTCGCCGACCAGCGGCAGGTAGACCTCGTCGAGCAGCCGGTTGCGGACGAAGGAGGCGGGCGGGCGCGGCCGGTAGCCGTCGAGGGCGAGCCGTTCGCGTTCGGCGGCGACCACGGCGGTACGGTGCCGCTGGTAGGCGCGGTACGCGGGCACGTCCTCGGCGGTGAACCGCCGTACCCGGGCGAGGAGTTCGTCCAGCCGCAGGGTCATCGTGCCGTCCACCGCCCGGGGGTGGGCGGCGAGCAGCCCGCGTACGGTCACCTCGACGTCGGCGTCCACCTCGTACCGTACGGTGCCGGCGCCGCACAGCAGCCCGGCCGCGGCCTCCACGAGGTCGGGGCCGTCCGCGAACGGGTCCAGCCAGGCGCGGGCGAGCTGCCAGCGCGCGCCCAGGCCCGCGCCCGACTCCCCGCCGAGCGCGTCAAGATCGGCGCCGAACTCCTTGTACGGCACCGCGTCCGGCCCGCCCAGCGCCTCGGTCAGCCGCGCCACGACCGCCCGGGCGCCCGGGCCGAGCACGAACCCTTCCTGGTCGTGGGCGAGTTCGGCGACCAGGTACTCCCCCAGCAGCTGGGCGTCCGTCGCCGACTCCGGCGCCAGGGGCGCGGGCAGGTCGGCGCCGAGAAGGAAGTACCGGGCCCGCGCGCCGACTTCCGCGGCCAGCTCGCCGAGCGCCTGCCCGGCGCCCGCCCCGCCGAAGGCGGCCCTCGCCCGGCTGAGCGAGCGGGCCCGGGCGGTCCAGGCGGCCTGTTCGGCGGGAGGCGCGGCCTGCGTCCAGAACAGCAGTCCGCCCGCGCGGGTGGCCGCGGAGTACCGCAACAGCCCCGCGACCGCGGCGCGTTCGGCCAGCGCGGTGAGCAGCAGTACCGCGTCGTGGTCGTGCACGCCCCGTTCGTACCCCTCCGACGCGCGCTCGGCGACGGCGGAGCGTACGGCGCCGGGGATGTCCGCGGCGGCCGGGGAACCGTCGGCGAGCCGGTCCAGCAGCAGGCCGCCGGCGAGGAACTCCGCGCGGGACAGCTCCGGGGACTCCGAGACCAGCGGCCGGGACCAGAAGGCGCGGGTGGCCGCGAAGGCCGGGTCGGCCACCGGCGCGAGGTAGTCGGTGCCGGTGAGGGTGAAGGCGAGGCCGCCCGCGTGCGGGACGAGCGCGAGGTCCAGCGGCTGGGTGTTGACCGCGAAGCGGTGCCGGCCCAGGCGGATCGCGGCGCCGCCGTCCTCGTACAGGTCGAGGCGGTCGCGCAGGGCGGCCGTGGCGGCCTGGCGGGCGGCGGCGAGCGCCGCGGTGAGCTCCGCGGCCCGGGCCGGGTCGCCGAGGGTGCGCAACTCCGCGGCGATCCGCTGGTGTTCGGCCGCGAGCGGGTCGGAGGCGAAGTAGGTGTGGATCGCGTCGGCGCTGTCCAGGGTCGCCGCGCGGCGCCGGATGCCGTCGAGCAGGCGGGTGGCGCTGGCGGTCAACCGCTGGGCGCGCCGGGCCCGTTCGTCGGCGAGCGCCTGCTTGCGGGCGGCGAAGGTCTCCCGGACCTCCTCGCGGCGCGCGTCGAGCGCGGCGAGGCGCTCCTCGTCGGCGGCGAAGCGCGTGGCCAGGTTCTCGATCTGCACCAGCAGGCGGCCGAGCTGCTCCTCGCACGCCTCGGGGGTGCCCGCCGCGTCGAGCGCGGCGCCGATGCTCTGGGCGAGCAGCGCGCTCTGCGCGGCGAACTCCGCGCCGGTCTCCGCGGCCAGCAACTCCCGTCGGCGGGCGGCGAGTACGGCCCTTGAGTGGTTGACCGCGCCGAGCACGTCGGCGGCGGTGGCCAGGATGCGGGTGCGGACGGTGGCGTCGGTGATCTCCAGGGTGCCGGCGGTCTCGGTGACGGTGGCCAGGCCCGCGGCCTGCTCGTCCAGCGCGTCGGCCAGCGGCTCGGTGCCGGCGGCGGTCCCGGCCGCCGGGATCTGCGCGGCGATGTCCGCGACGCGCTGCCGGTAGCCGTCGAAGGCGGATTCGTCGGCGAAGTGCGCGGCGGCGCGGGACACCGCTTCGGCCAACTCCGTCGCCAGCAGGGCGTTCAGTGCGTCCAGCCGGGCCGGGTCGGCCTGCCGCATCTCCCGCAGGGTTGCCAACCGGCCCTGGCAGGAGCGCAGTTCGGTGAGTCGGGCGACCCACTCGTCCGCGGACGCGGCGGCCTCACCGCGTACCCGGCGGCCCAGCGCGGTGATCCGCGCCTCGGCCTCGTCGGCGGCCGCGGCGGCCTGCGCGGCGGACTCCCGCACCCGGGCGTACTCGGCGAGCACCTGCCGCGCGGTGTCGCGGAGCACGGTGAGCGGGGCCGCCAGGTCCTGCGCGGCCGGGTCGGCGAGCCAGTGGTGGCGGTCCAGGACGCGTTCGGCGGCGCTGCCCAGCGCCTCGTAGACGGCCGCGGCGGGCTCGGGCGCGAGCGCCGCGCGGGCCACCGACAGCGCGTCGGAGACCGCCCGGACCAGGTCCGGGTTGCCGATCCGGGCCAGCGGGCCGTCGCCGACGGGGCGGGCGGCGGCGCAGGTGTCGGACAGGAACGGGGTGTGCCAGCGCTGGAGGGTGTGCACCCGGCCGGGCTCGCCGCCCTCCGCGGGCCGCAGCGTGATCAGGGTGCCGTCCTCGTACAGCGCGCTGCCCTGGACGTGCAGCGGCGCCGCGGCCTCCTTGCGGATGAGGTTGTACGGCAGCAGCAGCCGGTGGCCGTCGGCGGGCGCGTGGAAGACGTAGAGCACGTCCTCGCCGTTGGCCGAGCGCACCACGCGCTCGAACTCCAGGGTGGCCGGGGCGACTTCGCCGGAAACGGGCAACGCGCCCGGCTCGGCGGCCGGTTCGGCGCGGCCGGCGAGGTCGGCCAGGTCGAAGGTGCGGGTGCCGCCGGTGGCGAGCACGTAGCCGCCGGGGAAGACCACGCCCTGGTCGTCCGGCAGCCGCAGGCAGACCTGGCCGAGCGCGTCGATCCGCTCGACCTGCTCGGTGCGGGTGTTGACCGCGAAGTGCCGGTCGGCGGACTCCCGGTAGGGGCGCACCCGCAGCAGCACCAGCGGCCCGGCGCCCGCGTACGCGACGTCGGCGTCCGCCAGCGACTGGAGGGCGTCGTCGACCGGCTCCTCGTGCACGGCGCCGCCGGTGCGCAGCGCGAGGACGCCGCCGGTCGTGTCGAGCGTGAGGGTGCCGCCGTCGGGCGCGGCCAGCGCGATGTGCGGGTGGCGGCCGGGGACGTACGCCTCGCGGCCGACCGCGCTCCAGCGCACCGTCTCCGCCGGCTCGGCGGGCTCCTCGCGGGCGGTGCCCTCGTACGCGCAGCGGCCGTCGCGGCCGATCCGCCAGCCCAGCGCCTTGACGTCGGCGGCGCCCGCGCCGGTCCGGAAGACGGCGAGCAGCCGCCCCTCCCAGGCCCGCACCCGCACCACCCGGGTCTGCCGGTAGTAGCGGTACAACTCGTGGAAGTCCCGTACGAAGCCGGGGTCGTCGAGCAGCCCGGCCGGCCCGGCCGCCTCCCCGGCCGCCTCCCCGGCCGCCTCCCCGGCCCCCTCCAGGTCGTCCGCCGGGCGGACCTGGAAGACGTCGGCGACGTCCTCGACCTCGGCCGGGTTCGCCGCGAACAGCAGCCAGGAGCCGACCGGCGCGATGTCGCCGGGCAGCGCCGGACGGGCGGTGCGCATCCGCTCGGCGCCGGCCAGCCGCAGTTCGGCGGAGCCGAAGACCTCCTGCCGGGCCGCGTTCAACGCCTCGGCGCGGCGGGCGAGTTCGTGCGCCGTCCCGGTCAGCCGGGTGCGCAGCACCTGGTAGGCGTCCCCGGCCGGCCCCTCGGTGGAGACCTGCTCGCTCACTTCTTCGCCAGTCCGTTCGCCGAGCCGGTCGCCGCGGCCGGCACCGGCGCGGGCCCACCGGCGGCACCCGCCGCACCCGGAACCCCCGCGGCGCCCCCGGCAGCCGCTCCCACGACCCCCGACAGGACCTCGTCCGCGATCCCCATCGCCCGTGCCTGCTCCAGGAGTTGCCGGAACCCGCCGGCCTGCGGGCCGCCGTCCGCGATCAGCCGGCCGAGCAGCCCGGCCACGCTCATCCCGCCCCACCCCGCGCCCAGCGAGGACAGCACGCGGGTCGCGTCCTGCGTGAACCGCTCCGACCCGTCCAGCCACGGCGCGGCCGCCGTCCGCACCGCCTCGGAGTTGGCGACGAAGGAGTCCACCGAGCGGGCCGCGCTGACCGCGCCGATCAGCCGGTCGAAGAAGACGTCCTCGCCGCCGACGATGCTGATGTCCGCCTTCTCCAGCCCGGTGGCCAGCACCGCCGCCTGCGCCTCGGCGATCTGCCGCTGCGTGTCGAGCCCGGCCAGCCGGACGTCCTTCTCCGCGGCCAGCCGCAGCCGGTACTCCTCGTGGCCGCGCGAGGCGTCGTCGAGTGCGGCCATCGCGGCGGCCTTCTCGGTCAGCCCGGCCGCCTCCGCCTTCAGCTTCTCCCCGATCATCGCGGCCTCCGCGGTGGCCTGCGCCGCCGTGCCCTCCGCCTGGGCGAGGGACTTGGCGCGGGCGCCCTCGGCCTCGGCCTTCAGCCGGGCGGTGGTCGCCTCGGCCTCGGCCGCGCCGACCTTGGTGATGGCGGCGGCGCTGCGCTCGCGCACCTCGACCTCGGCCAGTCCCTTGGCCGCGGCCTCCGCGCGCACCCCCTCGGCCAGCCGCATCTTCGCGTCGGCGTCCATCTGCGCGGCCTGCCGGCGGGCCTCGGCGAGCGTCAGGGACTCGCGGGCCTTGTGCTGCGCGGCCTGCTCCGCGGCCTCGGCGGCCTTGATGTCCTTGACCAGCCGCTCCTGCGCCTGCGCCTCCGCGGTGATGATCAGCGCCTGCCGCTCCCGCTCGGCCTCCTGCACCAGCCGCAGCTGCTTGATCGACTCCTCCTGCTCGGCGACGGTGCGGTCCACCGCGATCCGCTCGCGCACCACGTCGGCGACGTCCCGCCGCTCCCCCTCGACCTCGCGCTCCTTGGAGATCCGGGCGAGTTCGGTCTCGCGTTCGCGGGCGATGACCTCCAGCACCCGGTCCTTCTCGATCCGCTCGTTCTCCACCGCGATCACCCGCTCGCGGTTCTTCTGCGCGACGGCGACCTCGCGGGCCTGGTTCTCCCGCTGCACGCCCAACTGCTCCTCGGTGCGCAGGAACGCGCCCTGGGCGCCGAGGCGCTCCTCCTCCTGCACCTTGGCGGTGACCGCCTCCTCCTTCGCCCGCAGCGTCTCGACCTCGCGGCGCTGCTTGATCTCGGCCTCGGACTGGCGGCGTTCGAGCTCCAGGATGGTCTCCCGGGCCTCGACGTTCTGCCGGGTGATCTCCTTCTGCTCGGTGCGCTGGAATTCGTTGGTGCGCACGTGCTCGATCGCGGTCAGCTCGGTGATCTTCCGGATGCCCTGCGCGTCGAGGATGTTGGCCGGGTCGAGCTGGGTGAGCGGGGTCTGCTCCAGGAAGTCGATCGCGCAGTCCTCGAGGTGGTAGCCGTTGAGGTCGGTGCCGATCACCTGGATGATCTGGTCGCGGAAGTGCTCGCGGTGCGTGTAGAGGTCCACGAAGTCCAGCTGCTTGCCGACCGTCTTCAGCGCCTCGGAGAACTTCGCGCTGAACAGCTTCTGCAACGTGTCCTGGTGGCTGGCGCGTTCGGTGCCGATCGCCTGCGCCACCTTGATCACGTCCTCCTTGGTCTTGTTGACCCGGACGAAGAACGTCAGATGGATGTCGGCGCGGATGTTGTCCTGGCAGATCAGGCCCTCGCGCCCGGTGCGCTGCACCTCGATGGTCTTCACCGAGATGTCCATCACCTCGGCGCTGTGCAGCACCGGCAGCACGACGGTGCCGGTGAAGGTCACGTCCACGTGCTTGGACTTGGAGACGATCAGCGCCTGGCCCTGGGAGACCTTGCGGAAGAGCTTGGTGACGGTGACGGCCACGCCCAGGGCGATGAGCAGGAGGACGGCGACGAGCACGCCGATCCCGATGACGGTGGCATCCATGACGGATCAACCTCGATGCGGTGAAGCGGATATGAGTAGGTGCCGTGCGTGCGGGGGCGGTTGGGGGGATTGGGTGGCGCCGAGGTCAGGGCAGCGCGCGGGCGCCCGGTGGCGGCGGTCCGGCCGCGGGGTCCGCGTAGGGCGCGGCCCAGAAGAACTCGCCCTGCGGGTCGTAGTCGTAGAGCAGCGCGGTACGGCCGGCCGACAGCGGGCCGCCGGTGTCGCCGTCGGGGCGCCGGACCTGAACGATCGCGGTGGAGCCGTCGGGCGCGGTCACCTCCGCCTGGCCGAACCGGTCGGTGACGGTGCCGGTGCGCACCACGCAGACCAGGCCGACGAAGTCGCCCCGGGAGGGCGGCCGTTCGTGCGGGTAGAGGCGGCGCAGCGGGCGGACCAGCACCCAAGTGCCCAGCCACGCGCCGAACAGGGCGGCGGCGACCAGGGCGAGGTCGGCGGCGGCGCGGCCGGGGCCGTGCAGCCCGGCGCCGTCCAGCGCGGCCGAGCCGGCCAGGCTCAGGAACCAGCCGAGCGCGACGAGCAGGGAGAACACCACGGTGACGGGTACGCCGTCGAGTCCGGCGGCGGCCAGCAGGCCCGAGCCGCCGGGGTGTTCGCCGTGGGAACCGTCGGCGCCCGGGTGGCCGTGCGGGTGAGCGTCCGGGTGGCCGGGCGCGGATACGCCCGGGTGGCCGTCCGCGCCCGCACCGTACGAGCCCCCGCCGTACGGGCCCGCGTCGTGTCCCACGACGCCGTGGCCGCCGGCGGGGGCTGCTCCATGGGAACCCCCGTACTCCATGGAGTGCCCGCCGGCGGCGTCGTGGTGCCCCGGGCCGTGCGAGTCGGCCGCGCCGACCAGCACCAGACCCCAGAAGCCCACCACGACCACCAGCGCCCCCCCGAACAGGACCGTCGGAAAGCCGAGGCACACATCGACGAACTCCCCCATGCCGGATGCGCCTCCCCCTTGCCGTACCGCCTTGCCGGTCGGTCCTGCCGGGACAGATCGTGGCAGTGTCCGGGCGGGTACGGCATTTCCGCATCCCGGCAGAGTTGGCGCCACCGAGATGTCCGGGTCCGCCTGCAACCGAAACGCGGGCGGCCGCCGCAGGCACCGGTCAGGCACCTGCGACGGCCGTCGTACGCGGGGTGGGGCGGGCGTGCCCCGGTCAGGCAGCGGAGATCGGGAAGCTCAGGCGTCGACCTTCGCGGCCTCGATCTCCAGGGCGATGCGGATCTTGTCGCCGACCGCGGCACCGGCCGCGCCGCCGGTCACGCCGAACTCACCGCGGCTGATCTCGGTGGCGGCCGAGAAGCCGGCGATCGCGCTGCCGTCGAAGCTGGTGCCGAAGCCGTTCAGCTCCAGGGCGAGGGTGACGGGCTTGGTCACGCCGTGCAGGGTCAGGTCGCCGTCGACCTCGAAGACCTCCGCGGACTTGGCGCGGATGCCGGTGGAGGAGAAGGTCAGCTCGGGGAACTGCTCGACGTCGAGGAAGTCCGCGCCGCGCACGTGGGCGTCGCGGCCCTCGTTGTTGGTGCTCACCGACTCCGTCTTGATCACGGCGTTGACGGTGGACTCCAGCGGGTCCTCGGCGGTCACGATGGTGCCCTCGAAGGCCGCGAAGTGGCCGCGGACCTTCGAGACGCCGAGGTGGCGGACGTAGAACGACACGTCCGAGTGCACGGTGTCGATCTTCCAGGTGCCGGCGACGTAACCGTCGATCACTTCGGTCTGCGTGCTCATGGGGAGGGCTCCTCGGAATGGTACGGAGATCAGCAAGTCGTTTCGTTGAGCTTTCACACACACTACCTCGCTGGTATTGAGAGTTCAACCACCCGTATGCTGGGGACATGGACGACGTGCGCTGGCTGACCGACGAGGAGCAGGAGATCTGGCGGGCCTACATGACGTCGAGCGTGGAGTTCAACGCCTACGTCGACCGTCAGCTGCGGCGGGACTCGGGGATGCCCATGGCGTACTACGAGATCCTCGTGCGGCTGTCCGACGCGGACGGGCGGTGCCTGCGGATGAGTGAGCTGGCGGAGGCGTCGCTCTCCTCGCGCAGCCGGCTCTCCCATGCGGTGTCCGCGCTGGAGAAGAACGGGTGGGTGCGGCGGCGGCCCGCCGACGGGGATCGGCGGGGGTGGGTCTGCGAGCTCACGGCCGCGGGGTTCGAGGCGCTTGCGGCTGCCGCGCCCGGGCATGTCACGGCGGTGCGGGAGCATCTTTTCGACGTGCTCACGCCCGAGCAGCTCGATGTTCTGCGCGACATCGGGCGCGCGATCAGTGCGGGGTTGCGCACGGAGTGCGCTGCCGCGCAGGCGGAGGATGCGGCGGGGTGCGGGGAGTAGTTCCTGCCCCTCGGGGTGCGATGTCGTCCGCGGGTGCGTAGTGGCTTGTCGCGCAGTTCCCCGCGCCCCTGGGGGGTGCCCCTCGGGGTGCGATGTTGTCTGCGGCTGCATTGTGGCTTGGCGCGCAGTTCCCCGCGCCCCTGGGGGGCTGCCCCTCGGGGTGCGATGTTGTCTGCGGCTGCATTGTGGCTTGGCGCGCCCCTGGGGGGCTGGCTGCCCCTGGCGGTAGCCGTCCTCTGCGGGTGGGTGGTGTGCGCTGCGGAGCAGCTGCACATGGGCAGGGGCGCGGGGAACTGCGCGGCACGCCACAGGGGACCGGCACTCCGAGGACGGGCCGCAAGGGGCAGGACCCCGTCGGCGGGGGTCAGAGGGGGCGGGTGGGCCAGTTGAGGAGGCGGGCGCCGAGGGCGGCGGTCTCCAGGGTGTAGCGCTGGAGCGCGTCGTCGGGGTCGAAGCCGGTGAGGGAGGCGATCCGTTCGAGCCGGTAGGACAGGGCGCGGACGCTGAGGTCGAGCCGGCGCGCGGCCTCCGCGTTGACGTAGCCGGCGGCGGCGTACGCGGAGATGGTGTCGACCAGGGGCTGGGCGCCGCCGCGCGCGTGGACGAGCGGCCCGAGCACCGTGCGGACGAGGTCGGACATGGCCGCCCGGTCCCGCATGAGGACGGGGAAGACGAGCAGGTCGGCCGAGCTGAGGACGGGCCCGGTGAGCCCGAGCCGGTCCGCGAGGTCGAGCGCGCTGAGCGCTTCCTCGTACGAGCGGACCACCCCGGCGGCACCGCTGTGCGGGCGGCTGACGGCGACCCGCCCGGAGGAGGCGGCGAGCTTGACGAAGGCGTCGAAGGCGGGCTGCTGCCCGGTGGGGGCGACGCACACGATCCGGCCGTCCTTCGCGGCGACCAGCAGGTCGTGGTCGCCGAAGCGCCCGGCCAGCTCGCGTTCGACGCGGTGCAGCAGCGGGTGCGTCTCGTGGTAGTCCTCGCCGGCGGGCGCCGCGGCGACCCCCACCACATGGCGGTCGGCGAGCCGCAGCCCGAACTCCTCGGCCTGCTCGGCGATGCGCCCGGGGTCCGTACGGCCGTACAGCAGGTCGTCGATGAAGGTGCGGCGAGCCGCCGCGGCACGGCGCACCGCGTGCCGCTGGGCCCGGGCGTGGCCCTCGGCGAGGGCGGCGATCCCGGTCTCCAGCGCGGCGAGCACCGCGCTGCCGACCCGGCGCAGCTCGCCGGCGTCCCGCGCGCCGGCCACCCCCGGCAGCTGCGGCCAGGCCCGCCGGGCCTCGGCGAGGTGGACGGCGGTCAGCTCGCGCAGCCCGAACCCGGAGTCGGCGGCGTGCTCGCCCAGCACCCGGCGGCTCTCGCGCTCGGCGCGGGTGAGGGTGCGGCAGCTGCGGGATATCTCGGCCAGCGTCTCGGGGAATCCCGCGATGAACTCGGGAGGTACGGCACCGGTGCCGGCTCCGCCGTCCGCGCCGCGGCCGGTTCTGCCCGCGCGTTCCCGGCCCCCCGCGTGCCCAGCCCCCGTACCCGCCCCCGACGACACCACAGGCCCCCTCGTTCGCTTCCCGCACCCGGACGTCCTGAACGTACCAAGACTGCCGGGTCCCGGAAGCGGGGGGCCTGTCGATGGGCGCGCGCGACCGCGGCGCCGATGGGCGGGGTCGGTGGTCGGGGCCGGTGGCCGGCCGCCGGTGCTACTTCACCGAGCCGGTCGCGGGCTCCTGCGTCTGGGCCTGGTTGGCCGTCACCACGTCGCTGGGCGTGATCGCCTCGGGCGCCGGGGTGGTGGAGGCGGTGGGCGCGCCGCCGGCGGAGCCGCCGTCGTCGGTCTTCATCGCCTTCGCCTCGGACTTCAGGATGCGCATCGACTTGCCGAGACCGCGGGCGGCCTCAGGAAGCTTCTTCGAACCGAACAGCACGATGACGACGATCGCCACCACGATCAGGTGCCACGGCTCCAACCCGTTTCGCAACATGGGATGATCCTCGTTTCGTTATGGCCGACTCACAGCTCTCTAGTGTCGCATTGTCACCCGGTCAGCCCTACGGACGGACACCCGGGTACTCAAAGCATGCGCAAAAAGCTCGTGAACGGGAAGACCCAGCCACCCTTTTCCCGCCTTCCGGACACCCGGGTGCGGTGCCGCCACCCCCGCCGTGACCTGCGCGGGAATGCCCGTACGCGGCCGGGCGGCGGGTTTCCGCAATGCCCCCGGTCCGCGTGACAAAAGCCACCGTTGCGGAGGTTTCAGCGCCGCTTCGTGACCGTCAGGAGCACCGCGCTGTCCTCCAGCGCCTCCACGCCGTGCCGATCGTGCGGCATCACCAGCAGGTCCCCGGCCATCGCCTCCCAGGCGTCCTCCCCGCAGGTGAGCCGGACCCGGCCGCGCAGCACCAGCAGGGTCGCCTCACCCGGGTTCTCGTGGTCGGAGAGCACGGTCTGCGCGGTCAGCGCGATGAGCGTCTGGCGCAGTGCCTGCTCGTGGCCGCCGTAGACGGTCTGCGCGCTGCGTCCGTTGGAGGCGGCCGCGGCCTGGCGGAGGTGTTCGCGCACCTGTGCGTCCAGCGAGAATTTACGCATGGCCCGAGTCTGGCAGCGGGCGGGCCCGCGGCCCGGCAACGCCATGCCCGCACCTGGGTGGGAGCGGCGGCCGGGAGGGGCGGGCGGTGTGTGGGTCCGGCCGCGGCACCGGTTGCCCCCGTACCGCGGAAGGTGGGCTTCCGCACGCACCCGCGGCGGCCGGACCCGACGGCTTCATCATGGGGACGCCCGCCAACCGCCCGCTAACATGCGGCTAACGCTTCGTCCCCACCGGCCCCGTCCGGAAGCGAGCGGCGGGCCGCGGGCGAGTGATCCGGCCTGGGAGGTCCACGGATGCGGTTCGGCCTGCTCGGCACGGTCACGGTCGTCACCGACGACGACCCGGACGGCGACAGACCCGGCGGTATACCCCGCGGGCGCCCCGGCGACGTACCCGGCGGGCGCCGCGGCCACATACCCGGGGGGAGCCCCGGCAGCGCTCCCCCGACGATCGGCTCGGCGAAGGTCCGGGCCCTGCTCGCCGCGCTGCTGGCCGCGCCCGGCCGCGCGGTGCCGCTGCACCAGCTGAAGTCCGCGCTGTGGGGCGACGCCCCGCCCGCCACCGCCACCGCGTCCCTCCACAACCACGTCGCCCGGCTGCGCCGGGTGCTGCACGAGGACGGCCGCGACGGCTCCCGGCTGCGGGCCGCCCCGTCCGGCTACGTCCTGGACGTCGCCGACGGCGAGTTCGACGTGTGGACCTTCCTCGGCCACCACGCGGCCGCCCGCGGCGCGCACCGCGCCGCCGACTGGACCGCGGTGCTCCACGAGTGCCGGGCCGCACTGGCGCTGTGGCGCGGCGACCCGCTGTCGGACGTACCGCTGCGCTCCGACGCGCTGCGGGCGCTGGCCGCCCATCTGACCGAGGCGCGGCTGCTCACCCTGGAGTGGCGGTTCGACGCGGAGCTGGCGCTCGGCCGGCACCAGGGCCTGGCCGCGGAACTGGCGGGCCTGGCCGCGGCGCACCCGATGCGCGAGACCTTCCACCGCCAGCTCATGCTGGCGCTGCACCGCACCCACCGCCAGGCGGAGGCGCTGGCCGTCTACCACCGGCTGCGCCGCACCCTGGTCGAGGAGTTGGGCGTCGAGCCCGACATCGCGCTGCGCACCGCCTACCAGGAGATCCTGACCGCGCCCGCGGACCCGAAGGAGACTGCGGCCGGCGGCGCGGGCGGTACGGGCGGCGCCGAGGTGACGGCCCACTCAGCCGCGGAAGCGGCACCGGGCACGGATACGGCGGCGGCCGGGACGGGGGCCCAGGCGGGGGCCGGGGCCGGGGCTGGGGCAGGGGCAGGGGCAGGGGCAGGGACCGGCACGGGGGCCGGGTCACCGTCGCAACTCCCCGCCGACACACCCGACTTCACCGGGCGCGCGGCCGAACTCGACGTACTGCTGGCCGCGTTGCGCGGCGGCCCGGAAAGGCGCGGGCCCCGGATCGCAGTGGTCTCCGGCATGGGCGGGGTGGGAAAGACCGCGCTCGCCGTCCGCGCCGCGCACCTGCTGCGGGCGGAGTTCCCCGACGGCCGGCTCTACGCGGACCTGCGCGGCTTCGGCGCCGGTGACGCCCGCGACCCCGCCGACCTGCTGGCCCGCTTCCTCGGCGACCTCGGCGCCGACGGGCAGCCGCTGCCCGCGGACCCGGACGACCGGGCGGTGCTGTGGCGCGACGCGCTGCACGGGCGGCGGGTGCTGCTGATGCTGGACAACGCCGGCGACGCGGCCCAGGTGACGCCGCTGCTGCCGGGCGGCGGCGACGTCGCGGTGGTCATCACCAGCCGGCGCGCCCTGGGCGAACTGCCCGGCGCCACCCGGCTGACGCTGGAGCCGCTGTCCGCGGGCGAGCAGCGGGAGTTGCTGGTCTCGCTGTGCGGCAGCCGGCGGGTGGCGGCCGAACCCGAGGCCGCCGCAGGGGTGCTGGCCGCCTGCGGCGGGCTGCCGCTGGCGCTGCGCATCGCCGGTGCGCGGATGGCGGCCCGCCCGCACTGGCCGCTGAGCGCGCTCGCCGCGCGCCTCGACGGCCCGGACGGCGCCCGGCTGCGTGCCCTGTCCACCGGCGGCCTCGCGGTCCGGGACACCTTCGCGATGAGCTACGTGGCGATGCGGGACAGCCCGGCGTCCGCGGACCGGGCGGCGGCGGAGGCGTTCCGGACCCTGGGGCTGTGGCCGGGCGACGGCCTGGACGCACCGGCCGCGGCCGCGCTGCTCGGGCTGGGCTCCGCGGACGCGGCCGACGACGTCCTCGAAGCGCTCGTCGACGCCCACCTGCTCCAGGCGCCCCGGCCGGGCCGGTACCGCTTCCACGACCTGGTCGGCGAGTTCGCCGCGGAGTGCGGGCGCGCCGAACTCACCGCCGGGCAGCGCCGGTCCGCGCTGCGCCGCGTCACCGTCTGGTACGCCGCCACCGTCGCGTCCGCGCTGGCCGTACTCGCGCCCGAGGGCCACCCGTTGCCGCCGCTCGACGAGCAACCGCCCCTGCCGCCCGTCGGGTTCGCGGGCGACGAGGACGCGCTGCACTGGTGTGTCCGCGAACTGCCCGCGATCAAGGCGGCGCTGACCGTCGCGGTCGCCAACGGCTGGTCCGACGTGGCCTGGCGCACTGCGGCCGGACTGTTCGGCTACGCGCAGGCGTACTGGTGGAACGGCGAGTGGACCGCCTGCCTGGAGGAGGCGATGGCCTGCGTCACCGCGCGCGGCGACGCGCTCGGGCTGGCCTGGATGCACAGCCGGCTCGGCGTCGCGCACGGCATGGCCGAGCGGTACGGGCCGAGCCTTACGCACCTGCTCGCCGCCCGCAGCCGCTTCGAGGCGTCCGGCGACCTGCACGGCGTCGCCGCGATCCTCACCAACCTCACCGCCCTGTACCGCAGTACGGGCGAGTACGGCCTCGCGCTGGAGCACGGCCGCCGCTCGCTCGCCCTGCACCGCTCGCTGGGGGCGGTCGACCGGGTGGCCACGGTGCTGGGCAACCTCGGCGACACCCACCTGTTCGCCGGCGACCCGGTGGCCGCCGAGGAGTGCTACCGCGAGGCGCTGGCCGCCTGGCGCGCCCGCGGCTCGCTGACCAGCATCTCCCGCACCCTCACCAGCCTCGCCGAGGCCAAGCTCGCGCGGGGCCGCCCGGCTGAGGCGGTCGACGCGCTCACCGAGACACTGGCGCTGCTCGACCGGCTGGGCGACCGCGCCACCGCGGCGGACGTCCTGGAGGTGCTGGGCCGCGCCCACCTGGCGCGCGGCGACCGCGCGGCGGCCCGCGCCTGCTGGCAGGAGGCGCTGGACCTGGCCCGGGCGCACCGCCTGAGCGCGGAGGAGGCGGCGGTGCTGCGCGGCCTGGCCGCCCTCGACGCCGCAACGACGTAGGCCGTGTCCGCCAAGTCCCGTCTCAGGTACGGGGCTTCGCGGACACGGCCCGGCGCCGGGCGGGCCGGCCGGCCCGCGCGCGCGACTCGCCGGTGCTGCTTACGGGTGGTACTTCTCGGCGATGGTCACCGCGGCGGCCAGCGAGGAGTCCAGGGTGACGCGGACGGTGACGGCACCGGTCTTCGCGGCGGTCTCCAGCTGGTCGATGGTGCACTTCGTGGTGCCGTAACCGTTGCTGTCCATGGTCACGTTGCCGTCGTCGGCGCCGCAGATGGCGGCCGCGCCGAGGATCGTGGTGGCGTTGGAGATCATGAACGCCTGGTCGGTGCCGCCGTTGTCCGGCTTGACGATCAGCTTGCCGGGCGCGAGGTAGCTCATCTTGCCGACCAGCGTGCTCTGCTGGCCGTCGTCGCTGCCGCCGGAGGAGCTGGAGGAGCCGGAGGAGTCCGAGGACTCGACGGCCGGGCAGGTGCCGGTCTCCTCACCGATGCTGTTGATCTCGGCGTTGGACCGCGGGTCGCCCGCGTAGTTGATCTGGTCGGTGCACTTCACCCCGGACTGCTTGGCGGCGCCGGACTGCGAACCCGAGGACGAGCCCTTGCCGTTGTCGGACGACGTGGAGGCGGCGGGCTGACCGGCCTGCGCGGTGCTCGTGGCGGCCGGGGTGCCGGTGGAGGCGGCGTCGGTGGCGTCCTCGGGTCCGCACGCGGTCAGCGCGAGCCCCGCGACGACGAGTACGGCGGCCGACAGTCCCCAACGAGCAGTCCGGATACGCATGGTGTCCCTCTTTCACTTCGGCGCTTCCCCCACCGGAAGCGGTGGCGGTGCGGGCGGCCCGAGCCCCTCACGAGGTGCCCGCCCTGCTGACAAGATGACCTTGGCACGGCTCATCCGCCCAAGTCAGCGCCTGTTACGTCCCCGTGGCACAACGCCATCGGCGTGACGACAATCGACACAGGAGCATCGCGGGAACCCAGGGAGAGGACCATCCGACGTGTCCGAACAGCAGCCGCCGCCCGGCCCCGGTGCCCGCCCCGACCGCTACAAGTGGGTGGCGCTGTCCAACACCAGCCTCGGGATGTTCATGGCGATGGTCGACGCGTCGATCGTCATCATCTCGATGCCCGCGATCTTCCGCGGCATCCACCTCGACCCCTTCGCGGCGGGCAACATCAGCTACCTGCTGTGGATGATCATGGGCTACCTGCTCGTCACCGCGGTGCTCGTGGTGAGCCTCGGACGGCTCGGCGACATCGTCGGCCGGGTGCGGATCTACAACCTCGGCTTCGTCGTCTTCACCCTCGCCTCCGTCGCGCTCTCCTTCGACCCCGCGCGCGGCACGCACGGCGCACTGTGGCTGATCGGCTGGCGGATCGTCCAGGCGCTGGGCGGCGCGATGCTGATGGCGAACTCCGCAGCGATCCTCACCGACGCCTTCCCGGCCCGCCAGCGCGGCATGGCCCTGGGCATCAACCAGATCTCCGCGCTGTCCGGGCAGTTCATCGGGCTCGTGCTCGGCGGGCTGCTGTCGGCGTGGGACTGGCGCGCGGTGTTCTGGGTGAACGTCCCCGTCGGGATCTTCGGCAGCATCTGGGCCTACCGCTCGCTGCGCGAGATCTCCACCCGCAACCCGGCCCGCATCGACTGGTGGGGCAACCTCACCTTCGCTGCGGGCTGCGGGCTGGTCCTGGTCTCCATCACCTACGGCATCCAGCCCTACCGCGGCCACACCATGGGCTGGAGCAGCCCCAAGGTGCTCACCGGGCTGATCGGCGGCGGTGTGCTGCTCCTGGCGTTCGCGCTCATCGAGACCAGGGTCGCGCAGCCGATGTTCCACCTCGGGCTCTTCCGCGACCGGCACTTCGCCGCCGGGAACGCCGCGGCGCTGCTCGCCTCCGTCGCCCGCGGCGGCCTCCAGTTCATGCTGATCATCTGGTTGCAGGGCATCTGGCTGCCGCTGCACGGCTACGCCTTCGAGGACGCCCCGCTGTGGGCCGGCATCTTCCTGCTGCCGCTGACCGCCGGATTCCTGCTGGCCGGCCCGGTGTCGGGAACCCTCTCCGACCGGTTCGGGGTGCGCTGGTTCACCACCGGCGGGCTGGTGCTGTTCGGTTCCAGCTTCGTCGGGCTGCTCCTGCTGCCGATCGACTTCCCCTACTGGGCGTTCGCGCTGCTCATCCTGCTCAACGGGATGGGCTCGGGGATGTTCTCCGCGCCCAACACCTCGGCGATCATGTCGAGCGTGCCCGCCTCGCACCGCGGCGCGGCCTCCGGGATGCGCTCCACCTTCCAGAACTCCGGCACCTCGCTGTCGATCGGCGTCTTCTTCTCCCTGCTGATCGTCGGGCTCGCCGACCGGCTGCCGCACACGCTCCAGGCCGGGCTGCGCGCCCAGGGCGTGCCCGCGGACGTCGCCCACCAGGCGGCGACGCTCCCGCCGGTCTCCACGGTCTTCTCCGCGTTCCTCGGGGTGAACCCCGTAGAGACGCTGCTGAAGCCCTCCGGGACACTGGCGGCCCTGCCCGCGAAGAACCGCGACGTGCTCACCGGCAAGGAGTTCTTCCCGCACCTGATCTCCGCGCCCTTCCACCACGGCCTGGTGATCGTCTTCGCGACCGCGGCGGGCATGTCGCTGCTCGCCGCCACCGCCTCCGCCCTGCGGGGCACCCCGGGCGGTGCGCCGGAGTGACCCGTCCATGACCGTCCCGGACCGTCCCGGACCGGCGCGGACCGGCGCGGATCAGGCGGAGGCCAGCGCCGCCGGTCCCGCGCCCCGGCCCTGCCGCCGTACGGCCGCGGCCTGCGCGGCGAGGGTGAGCGTACGGGTCAGCGTCATCGCCACCGCCATCAGCAGCAGCGCGTCGGTGAGCGCGTCGGCGGTGACCCGGTGCGCCAGCATCCAGTGCCCGAGCTGCGCGGAGAACCAGTGCTCCGAGCCGTACGAGAAGGCCGCGCGGGCGCCGATCACCACCACCCACAGCGCCGCGTACGCCCATCCGGTACGGCTGACCGGCCGCCCGGTGCGGGGGCTGCGGTAGACCTGGGTCAGGCCCGCCGCGCACAGCCCGCACGCCGCCCCGACGACCACCGCGACCACCTCCACCCCCAGCCCGTACCCGCGGGTGGCGGGCGACTCGACGAACAGCGGCACGATCGCGGCCGCCATCAGCAGCGGCCGCAGGATACGGAAGGCGCCGACCTTGCGGTGCGGCCCGAGGTCCGCCTCCAGCACGGCGAAGAGGACGGCGGCGTTGATCACCATGGCCTGGGTGAGCGTGGACATGAGCGGATTCCTGTCATCGAGGCCGGACCTGGGGCCGGCCGTGGCGTACGCGGCGCCCACAGACTCGCCCCCGCACCGGTACGACCGCGCCGTAGCGCGGGGCGAGATCCGGGGTGACCGGCGCCGCCCGCCCGCCGCGCGGTCACCCCGCGCCCTCACCCCCGGGATCACCCCGCGCCTCACCCCGCGGTGTGACGCCCGCGCCCGCCCCGCTCCGTAACGTCGCCGCCGACGGGCCCGACCGGGCCGCCGACACCCACCGGAGGAGCTTCCCGTGCTCGAGGTACTGGCCGTGATCGCGATCGTGGCCTACGTGATCGGCCGCCAGCTCCTCGGCGAGTCGCTGCGCGGCAAGCGGGTCCTGCTGCTGCCCGCGATCCTCGTGGTCGTCGGCCTGACCCGGCTCGACAGCGGCAGCCACCCTGTGCACGCGGCCGACATCGCGTGCCTGGTCGTCGGCGGTCTGATCGCGGCGGCGATCGGCGCCGGCCAGGGCGCGATGATGCGGCTGGAGAACCGCGAGGGCGGCCTGTGGGGGCGGATGCCGGTCCGCGGCCTGCTGCTGTGGGCCGCGCTGGTCGCCTCCCGGCTGGTCATGACGCTCCTGGCGAGCGCGCTGGGCGCCCACGTCGCCGCCTCCACCGCGCCGGTCGTCCTGCTGCTGGGCGTCAACCGGCTCGGCCAGGCCGCGATCATCACCCGCCGCGCCCTGACCGCGGGCATCCCCTTCGCCCGCGAGAAGGACGGCTCCGTCTTCCTCGCCGGCCGGCTCTCCGACCTCGGCGCCCGCCTCACCGGCCACGACGACGCCGCCCCGCACCGGCCGCGGGCGCCGTACGAACGGCAGGACGACCGGTACGGCCAGGGGTCCGACCAGGCGTACGACCACGGGTACGGTCACGGCTACGACGAGGGTTACGGCCAGGGGCACGGCCCAGCGTACGGCCCGGGCTACGGCGGCCGGTACGGCGCCCCCGACCACGGCGGCCTGGGACACCGCGACGACCGCCGGAGCCGGGTCGGCCGCCGGGCCGCACGGCGTTTCCTGTGACGGCCGCACCCGCGACCACCGCCACGACCATGCCGACGACCGGACCCGCCACCGAGCCCGACCCGCAGCCCGACGACCCGCAGCCCTGCTCCCGGGCCGATGCCCGTACTACCGGCCCCGCGCCCGCCGCACAGGGCCGGGTCGGGGTCCGGCCGGGGCCCGGCCACGACCCGGCCGACTATCGTGCCGATGTGCTGACCTCCGCGACCTGGCTGATCCGCGCGAGCGCCTACGTCCTGTTCGGTGTCGACCTGTTCACCCACCACACCTACGGCCCGGTGGAACACCCCTCCGTCGTGGCCGGCTACCTGCTGTCCGGGGCGCTCACCCTCTGGGCCCTGCTGCTCACCCGTGACGAGCACACTGTGCGGCGCACCGTCGTCCAGTCGCTGGCCGTGTCGATCTCGACCGCGGTGGCGGTCCAGCCGGGCGCGACCACGCTGGTGGGCGTCGCCATGATCGCCGTCATCGACGCGGCCACCGGCATCCGGCACTTCGAGGGCTGGTGCGTCTTCGCCTCGGCGGTGCTCGCCGCCGAGGTGGGCCTGCTCTTCAGCGCCGCCGACCCGAAGGCCGCCCAGGGCATCCCGCTGCTGCTCGCCGTGGGCCTGCTCTCGGGCTTCAACCGCCGCGCCTACCGGGTCCGGGCCGAACAGAACAAGGCGCTGCTCGCCCAGGCCGAACGGCTGCGCGCCGAACAGCGCCGGGTCGCCGTGCTCGACGAGCGCACCCGGATCGCCCGCGAGATCCACGATGTGCTCGCCCACTCGCTCGGCGCCCTCGGCATCCAGATCCAGGCCGCCCGCGCCCTGCTGACCGACCACCAGGACACCGAGCGGGCGGTCGAGGTGCTGACCACCGCGCAGCGGATCGCCTCCGACGGGCTGACCGAGACCCGCCGCGCCGTGCACGCGCTGCGCACCGACACCCCGCCGCTCGCCGACGAACTGGCGCGGATGGCCGCCACCCACGAGCAGCGGCACGGGAGTACGGTGACGCTGACCGTGGCCGGCGGCGCGACAGCGCTGCCGCCGGACCAGGCGCTGGCCTTGGTACGCACTGCACAGGAGTCGCTGACCAACGCCGCCAAGCACGCGCCGCACCGGCCCGTGACCGTCGATCTGCGCTATGGGGACCAGGACGTGACGCTGACCCTCACCAACCCGCTCGGCCGCGGCGCCCCGCCCCCGGACGACCCGCCGCGGGACGCTGCCGCACCGGCCGGGCCGGGCGGCACCGGCTTCACCACGGTGGACGGCGGCTACGGCCTGACCGGGATGCGCGAGCGGCTGCTGCTGCTCGACGGCACCCTCACCGCGGGCCCGGTGGACGGCCGCTGGCAGGTCACCGCGCGCGTGCCACGACACGCGCGGGCCACGGCATGACCGGCGCTCCTCCCGCGGCCGGTGCCGCGGCCGGTGAGCCCGCGCTGCGCGTGGTGGTCGCGGACGACCAGGCCGCCGTCCGCGAAGGGCTGGTGCTGATGCTGGACCTGCTGCCGGGCATCGACGTGGTCGGGTCGGCGGCCGACGGGCGGCAGGCGCTGGAGGTGGTCGCCGAGCAGCGGCCGGACGCGATCCTGCTGGACCTGCACATGCCGGTGATGGACGGCATCGAGACCACCCGCCGGCTCACCGCGGACCACCCGGACGTGGCGATCGTGGTGCTCACCACCTACGCCGACGACCGGTCGGTGCTGGAGACGCTGCGCGCCGGCGCGCGCAGCTACCTCACCAAGGACGCGGACCGGCTGCACATCGCGCAGACGCTGCGCAGCGCCACCGCCGGGCTGACGGTGCTGCACCCCCAGGTGCAGGCCACCCTGCTGGCCGCGACCGGCCCGAACGCCGCGCCGGACTCCGGTACGGCGCCCGAGGCGGACCCCGACGGGGAGCCGGCGCGGCGCGGCGCGCTCCCGGACGGGCTGACCCGGCGCGAGGCCGAGATCCTGACGCTGATCGCCCGCGGCCGGAACAACGCCGAGATCGCCCGCGACCTCTTCCTCAGCGGCAACACCGTGAAGACCCACATCAACCGGATCTTCGCCAAGACCGGCTCCCGCGACCGCGCGGCCGCCACCCGCTACGCCCGTCAGCACGGCCTGGACTGACCCCCGCACAGCTCCCCCGGACAACTGGCCCCGAACAAGTGGCCCCGAACAACGGGCCCCGGACACACACGTGGGCGGCCCCTCCGATCGAAAGGGAGGAGTCGCCCGCGCTTTTCTCTCCGGTGCGCTACTGGCTTTTCTTGCCGACCGCTCTTACGAGCGGGCACCGGTCAGGTACGGACCCTTCGCTTCATCAGGCCCATGCCCATGGTGGCCAGACCAAGCAGGCACGCAACACCACCAACTACCGCGTTGTTCCAGATCGTCTTGTGGATATCGGCGTTACCCGACACCACCCACGGGGCGATGATCGTCCACACGCCGATCGCGATCGCGACCCAGCCGAGTCCGTGGGTCCGCTCCAGAACCGAGCCGTACCCCATGGCCAGCACGGCCAGGGCGATGCCCACCACGAGGTTGGTGACCCGCAGGCTGGTGAGGCCCGTGAAGCCCACCACCCAGGGCGAGATGGCCAGATACAGGCCGGTGAGCAGGCACAGGCCCTCGATGACACCGGCCATCGGCTTGTTCCCCACCACCGCGTACTGGTCCCGCAGGGACCTGATGTCCGGGTGGTCCTCCATGGTGGAGCGCGTCGACGGAGACGTCGGCGAATGAGTCGAATCGGTGGCCATCTAAGCCACCTCCCTTTCGCATGTGCAGTCGCTTCTGACGCCGGATGTCCTTCGGTTCTCCATCCCGAAGCTGCCGCATCCTTACTCAGCGTAAAACTCCTGGCGGCTTTGTGGCCACCCGACGCCGTGACGGTTTGCCCGCATTGGCGGTCCTTTGGACTGCCTACCCAGGGGTCCCGGGTCGAACACGCCCCAAATCCGCATCGATCGCAAGTTTTGCGATATTCGCGGCGGCCGCGGCATCCGATACCGGAGTCGCCGCCTCGCTGTCCGCGGGCGCCACCTTGGGCGCGGCGTCCACCAGCACGGCGGCCGCCTCGCGGGCGACGGACGCGGCCGTGGGGTCCCGGTCCAGCTGGGAGCTGAGGGTGGCGCCGTCGTAGAGGAGGTGCAGCTGACGGGCGAGGCCCTGGGGGTCGGCGACCCCCGCCTCCGCGGCGAGTTCGGCGAACAGGCCCCGCATCCAGGCGCGGTACTCGTCCGTCGCCTTCTCCACGGAGCCGCCGCGCGGCGCTTCGGCACTGGCCGCGGCGAACGCGCAGCCGTTGTACCCCGGGGAGGTGATCAACTCGCCCTGCGCGTCGAACATGCCGAGCAGCCGCTCCCGCGGGGTGCGGAACCGGGTCAGGACCCGGGTGATCCGGTCGACGCTGCGCTCCCGCCGGTAGTCCAGGTAGGCCCGGACCAGGCTCTCCTTGCTGCCGAAGCAGTTGTACAGGGACGCCTTGGCCACCCCGGCGTGCTCGATGACGCGGTCGATGCCGACCGACTGCACGCCTTCCGCGTAGAACAGCTCGTTGGCCGCCAAGAGCAGGCGTTCGCGGGCGGAGGTCCTCGTCGGCCTGGACTCCTTCGCCGGTCCTTCCGGCACGGCCTTCTGCACCATCCCGATCACCTCTCAGACAACCCTGTCTAGTCTATCGCGGCACCGTACCGGAGGAACGGTCCGACGGCCGGGTATTCGGCCCGGCGCGCCGGGTCAGCTCTCGCGGACCGCCTGGGGAGTGCGGCGGCCGAGCAGCAGGGCGGCGAGCGCCGCCGCGGCCAGCACGATCACCGCGGCGCCGTACTCCCGGACGGTGTCGAGCAGACCGCCGCCATGGACCACCAGCACACCGGCGATCACCGCGGGCACCCCCATGCCGAGGTAGGAGACCACATACAGCAGCGAGAGCACCCCGGCCCGTTCGTGCGGCTCCACCAGCGGGACGACCAGGCGGATACCGCCCTGGAACCCGGCGCCGAAGCCGAACCCGGCCACCGCGCTGCCCACGAAGAAGCCGGTCACCGCACCGGCGCCGCCCCCGCCCGAGCCTATGGACAGCACGGTCACGGCCACCCCGACGATCAGCGCGATCACGCCGGCCACCATCACGGTGCGGCTCGCGGTCTCCCGCAGCAGCGGCACGGACAGGGCGGCGGCCCCGGCCAGCACGAACAGCCCCAGCCCGCCGTAGACCACCGAGTCGGAGTGCACCAGGCGGCTGGTGATCGCCGGGCCGAGCGAGCCGTAGAAGCCCGCGAGCGACCAGACCGCGAAGAGCACGGGCGCGGCGACGGCGATCGCACTGCGCGCGGAGCGCGGCAGCTTGATCTCCGGCACCATGCTGGACAGCGCGCCGTGCTTGCGGGTCACCGGCTCCCGGAGCGCCGCCACGCCCAGCGCCTGGAGCGCGAAGATGCCGAGCAGCAGGTAGTAGACGAGGTGGGTGGGCGCGGGCAGGAACCGCACCACCAGCCCGGAGGCCAGCGCGCCGACCGCGGTCCCGATCGGGGGCGCGAAGGAGTTGGCGACCGAGCCCTTGATCCGGTCGATGTCGAGCAGACCGGCGCCTATCGCGCCGAGCGCGGCACCCGTCGCGACGCCCTGGACCACCCGGCCCGCCATCAGCACGCCGACCCCGCCCGCGGTGGCGAACACCACCATGGCGACCGCCTGCGCGGCGAGCGCGACGAACAGCACGGGCTTGCGCCCTATGTGGTCGGAGATCTTTCCGAAGATCAGCAGGGACACCAGCACCGCGACCGCGTAGACGCCGAAGACGACGGTGGTGGTGATCGGCGAGAAGCCCCACTCGCCTTGGTACACCGCATAGAGCGGGGTGGGGGCGCTGGAGGCGGCGAGCAGCGAGATGATGATCGACGCGAGCAGGACCAGCGCGGCGGTGGGTCCGAGATGCCGCCCACCGCCGGCCGCCGCACCTGGCGCGGCACCCGGCGCCGCAGGCGTCGGCGCACTCCTCCTCCGGGTGGCTGCCTCACTGGCCGGGGGGACGGACATGGCTTCTCCCTTGTGAATCCCTCGGGGAACTGAACAGACCTGTCTAGTAGCTTGTTCTGAGACTAGACAGACAGGTCTACCCATGTCAAGGCGAGGTTTGTCCGCCGTACGAGTGGTCAGCCGACAGGAAGGCAGCACCGAGCCGCACCCGCGAGGAGGCGCCGTGACCACCGACCGCCGGGCTACCCGCGGCGACCGCCGCCGCGACCGCCTCGCCACCTATCGCCGCAAGCGCGACTTCGCCCGTACGGCCGAGCCGCGCGGCGGCGGCACTCCCGCGGGCGGCGGCCCCGCCTACGTCGTGCAGATCCATGACGCGACCCGCACCCACTTCGACTTCCGGCTGGAGGTCGACGGCGTGCTCAAGTCGTGGGCGGTGCCCAAGGGGCCCTCGACCGACCCGCGGGACAAGCGGCTCGCGGTGCCGACGGAGGACCACCCCATGGAGTACCGCGACTTCGAGGGGGTCATCGAGGCGGGCGAGTACGGCGGCGGGACCGTGATCGTCTGGGACGCGGGCGGCTACCGCAACGCCAGCACCGACCGGTCCGGCCGCGAGATCCCCTTCGCCGAGGCGCTGGCCCGCGGCCACGCCTCCTTCCGGCTGGTCGGCGGAAAGCTGCGCGGCCGCTGGTCGCTGACCCGCTTCCGGTCCGGCGAGCCCGGCACCGAGGACGACAGCGGGCACGCCAAGGGCGAGGCGTGGTTGCTGGTCAGGGCGGCGGAGGAGGACGTGCGCCGCGCCCGGCGCCGCGGCACCCCCGACCCGCACCTGGCCCGCAGCACGCGGACCGGCCGCACCCTCGCGCAGGTCGCCGAGGCGGGCGGCCCGACCTGGCACTCGGACCGTTGACCCCCGCCGCCAGGGGCGCCGGCCCCGTCCCGTCCGCCGCGGCGGTGCCCGCGCACCTGTTGCGCCCGGCCGACCCGGCGCGGGCCGGGGTGCCGCCCGCGCCGATGCTCGCCACCCCGAGCAACCGCCGTTCGTTCGACGACCGCTGGCTGTTCGAGCGGAAGCTCGACGGGGTGCGGGTGCTGGCCGTAAGGGACGCGGACGGGGTGCGGCTGCTGTCGCGCACCGGGCGGGACCTGGGAGCGACGTACCCCGAGGTGGTGGCGGCGCTGGCGGCGCAGCCCTGCGCGGAGTTCACGGTGGACGGCGAGGTGGTGGCGCTGCGGGCGGGCCGCACGGACTTCGCGCGGCTCCAGCAGCGGATGGGGCTGACCGACCCGCGGGCGGTGCGCGCCAGCCCGGTGGCGGTCCACTACTACGTATTCGACCTGCCGGCGCTGGCCGGCTGGGACACCACCCGGGTGCCGCAGCGGACCCGGAAGGCGCTGCTGCGGGACGCGTTGGAGTTCGGCGGCCCGCTGCGGTACACCGCGCACCGCAACTACGACGGCGACACCCCGGCGCTGCTCGCGGACGCCTGCGCGCGGGGCTGGGAGGGGCTGATCGCCAAGCGCGCGGACGCCGCGTACCAGCCGCGCCGCTCGCACGACTGGCTGAAGCTGAAGTGCCTGGCCGGGCAGGAGTTCGTGGTGGGCGGCTTCACCGAGCCGTCGGGCTCGCGGATCGGCTTCGGCGCGCTGCTGGTGGGCTACCACGACAACGACAGCGGCGCGGGCGGCGCGCTGCGCTACGCGGGCAAGGTCGGCACCGGCTACCGCGACCGCCTGCTGCGGGAGTTGCGGGCGCGGCTGGAGGCGCTGGCCCGGCCGTCGTCGCCGTTCGCCGACCCGGTGCGCGAGCGGGCTGCGCACTGGGCGGAGCCGGTGCTCGTGGCGCAGGTGGCCTTCACCGAGTGGACCGGGGACGGGATGCTGCGCCATCCCCGCTTCCTGGGGCTGCGGGACGACAAGGACCCGGCGGACGTGGTCCGGGAGGCGCCGGCCGATTGAATGTTCGGGCGCGGGGATGCCGTTGCCGCGGCGGCAGTTACTACAGTGACGGGATGAATGTGGCGATGTGGGGTGAAGCGGCCGGCCAGGGCTGGCCGCAGATCGGGGAGTTGGGGCTCGCGTTCGTCCTGTCGGCGGCGATCGGCCTCGAACGCGAGGTGCGTCAGAAGAGCGCGGGGATGCGGACGCACACGCTCGTCGGGCTCGGTTCGGCGTTGATCATGCTGGTGTCGAAGTACGGTTTCGGCGACGTGCTCGGCGGCCACACCGTGCTGGACCCCTCGCGGGTGGCGGCGCAGATCGTCTCCGGGATCGGCTTCATCGGCGGCGGGCTGATCTTCGTCCGGCAGGACGTGGTGCGCGGGCTGACCACGGCGGCGGTGGTGTGGATGACGGCCGCGATCGGCATGGCGGCGGGCGCGGGGCTGCCGGTGCTGGCGCTGGTGGTGGCCGCCGCGCACTTCGTGATCGTGCTCGGCTTCGCGCCGCTGGCCGCCCGCATCCCCGGTTCGACCCGCTCCCCCGCGTGGCTGCGGCTGGACTACGAGGACGGCCGCGGGGTGCTGCGGACCGCGCTGGAGTCCTGTACGAACATGGGTTTCAACGTCGTCGACCTGTCCGCCGAGCACGACCACGAGCCGGAGCAGCGCGGGACCGTCACGGTGTTCCTGACCGTGCAGGGCCCGCGGCCGGTGGTGGAGCTCGCGTCGGCGCTCGCGGAGCTCAGGGGCGTACACCGGGTGAGTACGACGCAGGACGACGCGATCGAGTAGCTTCCGGACGCCCCTGCTTACTCAGTTGCTTGCCCCCAGCAATTAATATAAGTTGCTGAAGGCAAACAAATACTTATCGGACAACAGGGGGCGAGGGCGACGGATACCGAAACGGACGCGGCCGACCCTTCCGACGTGATACAGGAGAGCGCGGCCGTCGGCGACGAGATGGCGCGGCTGACGCGGCTGATCGGCGCCTGGAAGCAGCGGGCCCGGGACGAGGGCTGGGGCGACCGGGTGCTGCTGGGCCGGCTCGCCGAGGGCGGCCCGCGCCGGGCCACCGACCTGGCCGCCGACACCCTGCTCGACCTGTCCACCGTGAGCCGGCAGATCCGTTCGCTGGTCGAACGGGGCCTGGTCGAGCGGCGCCCCGACCCCGAGGACGGCCGCGGCGCCCTGCTCTCCCCGACCGGGGAGGGGCTCGCCGCCGTGCAGCGCTACCGCGCGCAGCGCGACCAGAAGCTGGCCGAGGCGCTCGCCGCCTGGCCCGCCCGGGACCGCCGGGAACTCGGCCGCCTGCTGGCCCGGTTCAACGACGACTTCGGCGAGCAGTACGTACGGCCCGTGTGCGCGCCGGGCCACGACCGCGTGCCGGCCCCCGCGCAGGGCGCCGGCGCGCCGGGCGGCACCGCCGCCCCCTCCGACCTCAGCACCGCCACCGGGCCCGCATCCCGGGTCAGATCCAGGAGAACGTCACGTGAGCAGTAGCAGCCGGACCTCACCACCGTCAGGGGCGGCCCCGGAGCCGGCGGCGCCCGCGGCCGCCGCCGCGCCGGGCGGGCTGACGCACCGCCAGATCCTGACCATCCTCAGCGGCCTGATGCTGGGCATGTTCCTGGCCGCTCTCGACCAGACCATCGTCAGCACCGCGATCCGGACCATCGCCGACGACCTGCACGGGCTGAACCAGCAGGCGTGGACCACCACCGCCTACCTGATCACCTCGACCATCGCCACGCCGCTGTACGGCAAGCTGTCCGACATACACGGCCGCAAGCCGTACTTCATCGCGGCGATCAGCATCTTCATCGTCGGCTCGGTGCTGTGCACCTTCTCCACCTCGATGATCGAGCTGGCGGTCTTCCGGGCCTTCCAGGGCCTCGGGGCCGGCGGTCTGATGTCGCTGGCGCTGGCGATCATCGGCGACATCGTGCCGCCGCGCGAACGGGCCCGCTACCAGGGGTACATCCTGGCGGTCTTCGCCACCTCCAGCGTGGCCGGCCCGCTGATCGGCGGGTTCCTCGCCGGGCAGAACTCGGTGCTGGGCATCGCCGGCTGGCGCTGGGTCTTCCTGGTCAACGTGCCGATAGGGATCATCGGGCTGTTCGTGGTCGCCCGGGTGCTCAACGTGCCGCACACCCGGCGGGACCACCGGATCGACTGGTGGGGCGCGCTGACCATCGTGGTCGGCCTGGTGCCGCTGCTGCTCATCGCCGAGCAGGGCGAGACGTGGGGCTGGCTGTCGACGCGCGCGCTGCTCTGCTACGTGATCGGCGTCGTCGGCGTGGTGGCCTGGATCTTCGTCGAGCGCGGGATGGGCGACGAGGCGCTGATCCCGATGCGGCTGTTCCGCAACAACGTCTTCAGCCGCACCAGCCTGCTGAGCCTGCTCGTCGGCATGGCGATGTTCGGCGGGCTGCTGATGATCCCGCAGTACCTCCAGATCGTGAAGGGCGCCAGCCCGACCCGGTCGGGCCTGGAGATGCTGCCGCTGATGCTCGGGATGATGGCCGCCTCGATCGGCACCGGCCAGGCCACGTCGCGGACCGGGCGCTACAAGATCTTCCCGGTGATCGGCACCGCGCTGATGGTCGTGGCGATGCTGCTCTTCCACTTCAAGGTGCAGTGGGACACCCCGCTGCCGGAGACCATGGGCTTCATGCTGCTCATGGGCGCCGGGCTCGGCCTGACCATGCAGACGCTGGTGCTGTCGGTGCAGAACGCGGTGCCGCCGCAGGACATGGGCACCGCGACCGCGTCGGCGACGTTCTTCCGGCAGCTCGGCGGCACCGCGGGCACCGCGATCTTCCTGTCCGTGCTGTTCAGCACGGTCGGCGGGAAGATCACCACGGCCCTCGGCAAGGCCAAGTCGCACCCGGACTTCCAGAAGGCGGTCGCCGCGCACCCGGACGCGCTGTCGCCGAAGAGCGCGAAGTCGGTGGTCACCGACTCGTCGTTCCTCAAGCACCTCGACCCGGCGCTGGCGGCGCCCTTCAAGCAGGGCTTCGCCGACTCGATGCACCTGGTGTTCATCATCGTCGCCGGGGTCGCGCTGCTGGCGTTCCTGCTGATGCTGACGATCAAGGAGGTCCCGCTGCGCCGGCTGTCCGGCGCGCAGGCGCGGGCCCAGGCCGAGGCGGAAGCGGCGGCGGCCACGGAGCTGTGACCTGACCCCCGCCCCGGCGGTCAGTGCAAGGCGGTTTCCCGTACCCCCGGCCGGGGGCTCGGGGAGCCGCCTTTGCGCTGCGGCGAGCGGAGGGACAGCAGCGTGATGAGCGCCGCGATGAGCAGCCCGAGGACACCGCTGACCGGGCCGGTGCCCCAGCCGAGGCCGCCGTGGGCGGTGGAGGCGCCCATCCAGTCGGCGAAGGAGGCGCCGAGCGGGCGGGTCAGCACGTAGGCGGTCCAGAAGGTGGCGACCGGGTCGGCCCGGAAGCCGAACCGGGCCGCGGCGGGCACCGCGATCAGCGCGGCGAACAGCACGCCGGAGGAGAAGTAGCCCAGGTGCAGGCCGCCCGCGGTGAGGTCGCCGACGGCGGTGCCCAGCGCGAACGTGGCCAGCACCGTGGCCCAGTAGTAGGTCTCGCGCCGCCGGGTGCGGATGCTGTGGATCGACAAGGTGCCCTCGCTGCGGTACCAGGCGGTGAGCAGCGCCGCGAGGATCACCGCGAAGGCGGCCGCCGAGACCGCGTAGGGCACGCCCGCCACCACGTGCACGACGTCCGCGGCCATGGTGCCGAAGACGCTCACCATGACGATCGCCGACCAGTACGTCCACGCCGAGTAGCAGGTGGCGCGGAACTGGAGCGCCAGCAGGCCGGCCAGCCCGAACAGCCCGATCGCCCCGGCGCCGACCGGCCCCAGGACGCGGCCGAGGTAGTCCGAGGTGGTCTCGCCCATTCCGGTGGTGAGCACCTTGGTCAGCCAGAACAGCGCGGTGGCCTCGGGTACCTTGGACAGGGCCAGTTCGGCCCCGGCGCCGACAGCCGCCCCCGTCCTGCCCGCGCCGCCACCGCCGCCGTGTCGGGACCGCTTCACGAGGCCGCCGCCTTCCTGGCGCCGCGCGGCGCCGTCCTACCAGCCATGTCTGACTACAGGACTGTAGACGGAAAACGGCGGTGGTGAGTTCCCGGGGTCGGCGTCCGGGGGAAGGCCCGAGGTCAGCGGCCGGGCGGGCGGCGGACCACGACCGTGCGCGCGGCGGTGTCGAACGTGCTGTGGTGGTACGGCCGCCGGGCCAGGACATGGCCGAGCCGGCTGAGCACGACCACCACGTTGACCCCCGGGACCAGCCAGCCCAGGGTCGCCATGGCGCGGGCCCGCCGTACCGCCTGCCGCCAGGTCGGGCGGGTGTGGCCGTCCCACAGCCGGGCCAGCCGCAGCCCGGTGAGCAGCATGCCGGGGGTGCCGCCGCACAGGGTGGCGAACACCGCGCCGTAGCACGTCAGCCAGCCGAAGCCGAGCAGCCAGAAGGCGAGCAGGAAGCAGCCCTGGCCATGGCGGTCGACCGCGTACTGGAGCGCGGCGGCGAGCGCGCCGGGCACCGCCAGCGAGGCCGCGGCGATCAGCAGATCGAGCAGGAGCGCGGTGAACCGCCGGGCGGTGGGGGCGAGTTCGACGGTGGTGACGTCACGGCCGCCGTTCGGCGCCCGCCCGGCCAGCCCCGCGCACGCGTACGCCGTACGGGACCGCTCGGGGGGTTCGGCGGTGAGCGGGTGCCGCCTTCGCTGCGCCTCGCGGGCCCGTTCGGCCCGTGCGATCCGGTCCGCGCCGCGCGCGCCCTCCAACGACCCCATCGCTCCCCGCTCTTGACGGCTCGGGCGGACCGCACGCCACCAACGGCACGGCCGCCGGGGCGCTTCCTCGCACGGCCCCCGCCGCGCCCCGCGTCATGATCTTCCCAGGTGCGCGTTCCGCCGCAATCCCCGGGGAACCAAAAGGCCGGGAAAAGCGTCCCGGGCCGCCGCTACGGGCAACACACCTCCCTCCGCGGCGAGTTCTCCCGCACCGCGGCGGACCCGTCACACGTCACGCGTCACACGCCGAGGAAGCGGTACGCGCCGACGAGCGCGGCCTCGCCGCGGGTGAGGGTGCCGGGCACGACGCGGTCGCCGATGCCGCGCTGGAACTCCTGGAAGGCGCTCGCCGTCCGCAGCGGGTCGCCCGCGCCCTCGGTGAGCGCGACGTGGACGAAGGTCACGCCGTCGTCGAGCCGGAAGGTCGCGTACCGCAGACCGCCGGGTTCGCCCGCGGCCAGTTCGGCGTAGACCTTCTCCACCAGCCGCTGGTTCTCCTCGGCGGCCTCGGCGCGTACCTGGTACCTGATGATCGCGATCGTGCTCATGAACGGCCTCCGTCGGGTCTCCCGCGCCGGCCCGGATGCCGGGGCGGTGTGCGTCCTCTCCTTCTTCGACCCCGGCCGCGGGCGCGGTTCACCGGTCGCGGGCCCGGGAAGCCGTCCGCAACCCGACCGCAACCCGAAGAGTCCTCCCGCCGACCGGTGAACGAGGCGGCCCCCGCGAGTCGATACCGCCAGGCCCCCTTTACCGGAAGGACCACTCACCATGAGCATCACCGCGCGGCCGGGACCGCCCGCGCCGCTGGGCTGGGTACTCGCCGCCACGGCGGCGGCCAGCCTGATCGTCGCCCTCGACCAGCTCGTCGTCGCCACCGCCCTCCAGACGATCCGCCACGACCTCGGCGCGTCCATGGCCGGACTGGAGTGGACGGTCAACGCGTTCAGCCTCAGCTTCGCCGCGCTGATGATCCCCGGCGCGGAACTCGGCGACCGGATCGGCCGCAAACGGGCCTATCTGCTCGGCCTGATCGTCTTCGCGCTGGCCTCCGCGGCCTGCGCGCTCGCGCCGAACGTCGGGACCCTGATCGCCGCCCGGGTTGTCCAGGGCGCCGGCGGGGCGCTGATCCTGCCCGCCTCGCTCGCGCTGCTCACCGCGGCGACGCCCGGCCACCGGCGTGGCACCGTGATGGGGATCTACGCCGCCGTCACCGGACTGGCCGTCGTCGGCGGTCCGTTGGTCGGCGGCGCGGTGGCCCAGGGCCTTGCCTGGCAGTGGATCTTCTGGATCAACGTCCCGCTGATCGCGCTCGTCCTGGTCGTCGCGTCGGCCAAGCTGACCGAGGAGAAGGGCGGTTCGACCCGGCCCGACCTGCTGGGCCTGCTGCTGGCCGCGGGGTCGATGTGCGCGATCGTGTGGGGTCTGGTCCGCTCCGGCGCGGCCGGCTGGTCCGGAGCGGAGGTGGTGGGCACCCTGACCGGCGGCGCGGTGCTGCTGGCGGCGTGTATCGGGTGGGAACTGCGGGCGCGCCGGCCGATGCTGCCCATGCGGCTGTTCGGGAACCGCGCGTTCGCAGCCGGCAACCTGTCGGCGCTGCTGCTCACCGCGTCGCTGTTCGCCACCGTCTTCTTCCTCGCCCAGTTCCTCCAGGTGGCCCTGGGCAACTCGCCGCTCGGCGCGGGCGTCCGGTTCCTGCCGTGGACGGTGCCGCTGTTCTTCGTCGCCCCCGTCGCCGGCCGGTTGCAGGACCGGATCGGTGCCCGGGTGCTGATCTCGGCGGGGCTGGCGCTCCAGGGCGCCGGGCTGGTCTGGCTGGCGGTCGCGGCCCACCGGCACGGCCCGTACGGCGAGATGGCCGCGGCCCTGATGGCCTCCGGGGTCGGCACCTCCATGGCGATGCCGGCCCAGCAGACCGCGGTAATGAGCGCGGCGCCGCCCTCGTCGATGGGGAAGGCGGCCGGCACGTTCAACACGGTGCGGCAGGTCGGCGGGGCGCTCGGCATCGCGGTCGCCGCCGCGGTGTTCGCCGCACACGGCAGCGACCGCTCCCCGGCGGACTTCACCGACGGGTTCACCGCGGCGATCGCCACGACGGCGGTCCTCGCCTTCGCCGGCGCGGTGACCGGCCTGTTCGCGCCGGGACGCGCGAAGCGTTGGGAAGCGGGTACGGATGCGGGTGCAGGTTCCCGTACGGGAGCGGGGCCGGGCGCGGAGACGCACGACGGCGCCGCGGCCAAGTCTGCTGGCGTGGAAGGGGAGTTCGATGTCAGGTGACGCCGACACGCCGACCGGCGGCCCCTTCGCCGAACTGGCCGACCCCTACCGGGGCGAGCTGCTCGCGCACTGCTACCGCATGGTCGGCTCCCTGCACGACGCCGAGGACCTGGTCCAGGAGACGCTGCTGCGGGCCTGGCGCGGCTACCCGAAGTTCAACGGCCGCTCCTCGCTGCGGACCTGGCTGTACCGCATCGCCACCAACACCTGCCTCACGGCGCTCGGCAGCACCCACCGCCGGGTGCTCCCCTCCGGCCTCGGCACCGGGGTGCCCGACGCCGGTCCTGCCGAACTCCCGCACCTGGACCGCGTCTCGTGGCTGGAGCCCGCGCCGACGTCCGCGCTCGCCGGGCCGGCGCGGGCGGACGACCCGGCCACGGTCGTGGCACTGCGGGACAGCACCCGGCTCGCGCTGGTCGCCGCCTTCCAGAAGCTCCCGGTGCGGCAGCGCGCCGCCCTGCTGCTGGTCGAGGTGGTCGGCTACACCCCGGCGGAGGCGGCGGAGGCGCTGGGGGTGACCGTCACCGTCGTCCGCAGCCTGCTCCAGCGAGCACGGGCGACCCTGGCCGTCGACGTGCCGGTGCAGGACCGGGTGGTCGCCCCGCCCGACCTGGACTCCGGTCTGCTGCACCGCTACCTGCGGGCGTTCGAGGCCGCGGACGTGGCGGCGCTGGCCGAACTCCTCGTGGCGGACGTGGAGTACGAGATGCCGCCGATCCCCGTCTGGTTCCGCGGCCGCGCGGCCGTGCTCGACCACCATGTCCGCCGGGTGTTCAGCCGGGCCCGCCGGGGCCTGGCGACGTCGGCGAACGGCTACCCGGCGGTCGCGACGTACACCGAGGCGGACGACGGGACGTTCACCGCGCACGCCATCCAGGTGGTCGAGCCGCGCGACGGGCTGGTGGCGCGGATCACCGTGTTCCTCGGGGACGGGCTGTTTCCGGGCTTCGGGCTGCCGTTGACGCTGCCGCCGCGGCGGCCATGACCGGGGCACCGCACGCGCTCGACCTCCTCGTCCGGTCCGCGCGCGTCATGCGGGGCTGTCTGAACGGGGCCCTGCGGGCCGATCCGGCCGGCCCCACCCCGTGTTCCGCCTGGGACCTGGGCACGCTGGTGCTGCACGTCGCGGACTCGGCCGAGGTGCTGGCCGAACTCCTCGGCGACGGCGGCCCCGTGCCCGTCTCCCGGACGGACGTCGGCTGCGTCCGGGCCGGGTCGGCGGTCGAGGAGCTGATCACGGTGGCCGGGCGGGCGCCGCGCGGGCGGCGGGACGTCGAGCTGACCGCGCTGACCGGTGCGTTCGAACTGGCCGTGCACGCCTGGGACATCGGCGCGTCGACCGGTGTGCCGGCGCCGCTGCCCGCGGACCTCGCGAGCACCCTGCTCGCGCTGGCCCCGGTCGTGCTGGGCGATGTCGAACGCGCGGGGCTCTTCGGCGCCGGCCGGCCGCCGTCGCCGGCGCAGTGCACCGACACCGACCGGCTGCTCGCGCTGTTCGGCCGGTGCGGCACGTCCGCCCGCTGACCGCGTCCCCCGCCGGCGGGGGACGCGGTCAGCGGGCGGAATCAGGTCACCAGGCCCTGGCGGTAGGCGTAGACGACGGCCTGGACGCGGTCGCGGAGGTGCAGCTTGGCGAGGATGCGCGAGACGAACGTCTTCACGGTCTCCTGGCTGATGGTGAGGGCCGCGGCGATCTCGCTGTTGGACAGCCCCTCGGCGATCAGCCGCAGCACCTCCGTCTCCCGCGGCGTGAGCGGCGTCTGCGGGGCCGGTCCGTCGGCGGGGCGGATACGGGCGGCGTAGCGGCCGACGAGCTGCCGGGTCACCTCCGGGTCCAGGAGGGCCGCGCCGGAGGCGACCGTCCTGATGCCGCTGAGCAGCCGGGCCGGCGGGGCGTCCTTGAGCAGGAAACCACTGGCACCGGCGCGCAGCGCCTCGTAGACGTACTCGTCGAGGTTGAAGGTGGTCACCACGAGCACCTTGACGGGGTGCGCGACGCCCGCGCCGGCCAGTTGCCGAGTGGCCTCGATGCCGTCGAGCACCGGCATGCGCACGTCCATCAGGACGAGGTCGGGGCGCAGCCGCCCGGCGAGGTCGACGGCGGTCCGGCCGTCGCCGCACTCGCCGACGACCTCCAGGTCGGGCTGGGCGCCGATGATCGTCACCAGGCCGGTGCGGACCAGCATCTGGTCGTCGCAGACCAGCACGCGGATCGGGGCGCTCACGACGGGCTCCCGGCGGGTATCCGCGCGTGGACGACGAAGCGGCCGTCGGGGCCGGGGCCGGCGCTGAACTCGCCGCCCAGGACGCCGACGCGTTCGCGCAGCCCGGCCAGGCCGCGGCCGCTGCCGCCGAGTTCCGCGGCGCGGGCGGCCCCGGCGGCGCGGGCCGCGGTCGGCGCGGTGCCGAGCCCCGGGTCGGTGCCGACCTCCACGGTGATCTCCTTCCCGGCGTGCCGCACGCGGACCGACGTGCGGCTGCCGTGGGCGTACTTGAGGGCGTTGGTGAGGGCTTCCTGGACGACGCGGTAGGCGACCAGGTCGGAGCTGCCGGCCGGTTCTGGCGGGGCGCCCTCCTCGGTGAACTCCACCGGCTGGCCGGCCCGTCGGGTCTGCTCGACGAGGGTGGCCAGCCGCCCGACGACCGGGGTGCGGTCGCCGGCCGGCTGGTAGGGGTCCAGCAGGTCCAGCAGGTGCCGCAGGTCGGCGGCCGCCAGCCGGCCGGTGTCGGTGACCGCCGACAGGGCCTGGTCGAGCCGGTCCGGGTCAGCGGTCAGGTAGCGCGCGGCTTCGGCCTGGACGACCATCGCCGTGACGTGGTGGGTCACCACGTCGTGCAACTCGCGGGCGATGCGGGTGCGTTCGGCGCTGCGGGTGTCCTCGGCGACGCGGCGGCGGCGCTCGGCCTCCGCGGCCCGGTTGGCGCGCAGCCAGGCGCCCGCACCCCAGGCCAGGGCCAGTGCGAGGTAGAACGCCACGAAGCCGCTGGCGGACTCGCCGTCGGCGATCCGGGCCAGCGCCACCGCCAGCGCCGCGTAGCCGGCGGTGAACGCCGCTGCGACCAGGCGACGTCGGCCTCCCACGCGGTATCCCGCGAGCAGCAGGGCCAGCGGCAGCGCGGTGCCGGCCACCGAGTGGTAGCCGCGCAGCTGGTCGACGCAGAAGCCCGCCGAGACCAGCGCGAGGCAGTGCACGGGCCACCGGCGGCTGAGGACGAGCGGCAGGCACTCCAGGGCGATCGTGACGACCGCCAGGGCGCCGAAGTGGCGGTCGGCCACGCCGCCGAGCTGCGTCCCGTGGCCGTGCGGCTCAGCGAGCAGGGACGCGGCGAGCAGGCCGGGCCCGAGCGGGACGTACCAGGTGGCGGCGCCGACCCGCCGCCACCGCTCGGGCACCCGCCACCGTGCGGACGGCCGCCACCGCTGCGGCATCGGGACTTGGGTCACCGGGCGACTGTAGCGGCGGCCGGGACGGCGGCGGCGACGCGCCGGCGCGGGGGCAGGACGTGGCCGCGGCGGCGGGCCAGCAGCAGGAAGCCGAGCGTC
Source organism: Actinacidiphila sp. bgisy144 (assembly GCF_057708105.1). Classification (NCBI taxonomy): domain Bacteria; kingdom Bacillati; phylum Actinomycetota; class Actinomycetes; order Kitasatosporales; family Streptomycetaceae; genus Actinacidiphila; species Actinacidiphila sp. bgisy144. The sequence goes on from NZ_JBYIRM010000007.1 coordinate 162,281, forward strand.
ACCAGCGAGCAGAACACCACGGAGTACAGGCTGCCTTCGGGGCCGAAGGAGCCGCCGGTGACCAGCGCGTGGCCGGACGACGTGGTGGAGTCCAGCAGGCCCTTGCTCGCGCCGTTGCCGGAGGCTTCGGTGCTGAAGACGCCGGACTCGGCGAAGTTCCAGGCGAAGTGCAGGCCGATCGGCACCCACAGCTTGCGGGTCGCTATGTAGGCGGCGCCGAGCATCCCGCCGCCCTCGATCGCGATGGCCACCGCGCCCCACACGGTGGCGTCGGCGTTGGTCAGGTGCTGCGCGCCGAACACCGCGCTGACGGCCACCAGCGCCGTCCAGGTGCCGAAGCGGCCCTCGATGATCCGCAGCAGCACACCGCGGAACATCAGTTCCTCCGTCGCGGCGGCCGCGGCCATGAAGCCGAACAGGCCGACGGCGCCGGTCACGCTGCCGCGGCCGTGCACGTGGTAGTAGCCCATGCCCGCGATGTCGGTGATCACCAGGCCGAACGCCACGGCGCCGATCAGCATGCCGCGGACTAGCCCGCCGGCCGCGCCCTGCCGGGAGACCTCCAGTGACGGCCGGTGCTCGGTCCGCCGCACCACCCAGCCGTAGACGAGCACCGCGAGCACCGCGGTGGCGACGCCGGCGGCGCACCTGGCCGGCCAGGCCCCCTCCACCGCACCGAGGACCTGCCCGCCGGCGAAGGCGACCACCGCCACCGCCCCGAGTTGCCACACCAGCTTCATCGACGCCACCCTCCGATCCCGACCGCGGCGGGTCCACCGCGGTTGACCGGAACGCTACGGAGCGGGCGGGCCGGAATCGTCACCATGAAGTGCGCACTCCCGCGTAGCTCCTGCGGGGGACGGCGGCACCGTCAGCGGCCCGATGGGGGGGCCGTATCCCCTTGACACGGCGGCCCCGGGCGCGCCGGTGGGGCTCCCCGCGGTCGGCGGGGAGCCCCAGGGCGGCCGGGGCCGGATCAGCCGTGGACCTGGCCGAGGAGGAAGCGGGCCAGCACCAGGAGCTGGACCGCGTACTGGGTGAACATGAAGGCCCGGTAGGGCAGTCGGCGCACCGCTCGGGTCGCGCCGTGGCGGGTGGTGGCGACCAGGACGGCCACCGCCGCACCGCCGAGCAGCAGCACCGCCGCCACCGGGACCAGGCTGGTGGCCCGCAGCAGGCTCGCCGTGAGGAAGCCGGCACCGATCAGGACCGCGTTCACTGCGGTCAGTGCCCGGGTGCGCACCTCGCCCCAGACGATGACGGGGGTCCGGCGGCCGCCGAGCGCGTCGCCCGCGACATCCGAGAGGTCCTTCGCCAGCGCCCCCACGCCCGCCATCCACAGCGACATGGCCGCGCCCAGCAGCAGCACCGGCAGGCCCGCGTGCCGGCCCCCCGCGCTCCAGCCGGCCGCGTAGGTGAGCACGCCCAGCCCCAGCACCAGCAGCGCGGTGGTGCTGCCGCGGCGCTTTCCGTGGAAGGGCGGGCCCGAGTAGGCGTAGCCGCACGCCAGGTGCAGTGCCACCAGCGGCAGCAGCACCCGGGCGTCGACCGCGGCCGCGAGCGCCAGCGACAGCACCGACGCGGCGGCGACCAGCGTGGTGGCGACCGGGGCGGGCAGCGCGCCGCGGGCGATCGGCCGGCTGGAGCCGTTGGCCCGGTCCTCGGTCACGTCCATCACGCCGTTGACGACGTAGACGGCCATGGTGGCCAGCGACCAGGCCGCGGCGGCCCACCACAGCCGCCCGTCCGCCGGCCCGCCGGACAGCGCGGCCGCCGCGAAGAAGCGCAGCATGAATACGACCTGGACGGCGGGCCGGGATTCGAGCAGAAAACCGTGCACGTGGTTCGCGAATGCGGCCACGCCGTTTCGCTGCGGGCGAGCCGCTCGAGTCAGTGCGATATCCGTCTGCATGGCTCGGACACTATGCGGGCAACCGGGGCGAATATATTCCTCGTCCGGGACACACGCGGGCGCACTGGAAGGGTTACGGGAAGTTCGCCCAAAGGAGTAGCCCGCACCGGGAACCGCGGTATGTCCGCAGGTCCGGACCAGGTGAGGGCCGGGTGCGGATCGGGTGAAGGACGGGTGAGATCAGGCCGGGAACCCGCTGCCGGACCAGGTGCGTGCCGCTGTGGTGGCAGCGCGCATGTCACTTTCGGGGCATCGGCCCGCCGATTACGGAGCAGCCCCGCCCCGGCGCGCTCCGCCGTCGAATAGCGTGGGACCACGCAGGCCGGTGCAGCCCTGCCGGGACGGGCGAACGGCTGCCGGCGCTTCCGGAAAAGGAGATTCCTGTGTCGACATCCCCCCACCCCGTGGCGATAGTGACCGGAGCCGGCCGTGGCGTCGGCGCCGCCGTGGTACGGCGGCTGGCGGCACGGCAGTTCGCGGTGGCGGCGATCGACCTGAAGGAGTCGTGGTGCGTCGGCACCCTCGACGCGATGGTCGAGCACCGGGCGTCGGTACGGGCGTTCGGCGCCGACCTCGGCTTCCTGCACGAGGCGGAGGCCGCGGTGCTGCGCGTGGTGGAAGCCCTGGGCCCGCCCAGCGTGGTGGTCAACCTTCCCCAGCACGTGCGGCCCGCGGGGCAGTTGCGCCCGCTGGAGGAGGAGTCGGACTGGGACGGGGTGATCCGGGCCCGGCTGCGCGCACCCCTGCTGCTCAGCCGGGCGGCGCAGCGCCACCTGGTGGACAGCGGCCGGGGCCGGATCGTGAACGTGGTGCCGCCGCCGTCCACGCGGCCGCCGCATGTCACCGAACTGGTCTCCCGGGCCGGGCTGGACGCCATCACCCTGCTGCTCGCCGAGGAGTTGGGTCCCTTCGGGGTGTCGGCGGTCACCGTGGCCGCGGCCGGGCACCGGCCCCCGCGCGAGGGTGGCCGGGCCGGCGAGAAGCAGGTCGACGAGCTGGTCGAGGAGCTGGCCGCCGCCGTGGAGTTCCTGGTGTGCGACGCGGAACCCGACGTCACCGGGCGGCGGTTGGACCCGGCGGACTGCGTCGGCCGGTAGTGGTCGCGGAAGAGGTCGCGGAAGCGGCCGCCGTAGCTCAGCGGCGGCCTGTGGGCTCGGCCCCTGCTCCGGCGGCCCGCTGCGGGATCAGCGCCAGCGCCGTGGCCCGGTTGACCGCGTCGATCCGGGAGACCGCCTCCAGCTTGGCGAAGATGTTCCGCAGGTGCCGCTTGACGGTGCCCTCGGTGATGCCGAGGCGGCTGGCGATCTGCCGGTTGCTCAGCGCCTCCGCGACCAGCGTGATGACCTCCAACTCCCGGGTGGAAAGCGCCTCCTGGCCGGTCCGGGGGGCCGCGCCCGGGCGCAGGCTGTCCGGGGAGACGGAGATGGTGACGGTGTTCCGGCCGCCCGCGGACTGCCGGATCGCGGAGACCAGGGTGTGCCGTTCGGCGCCCTTGTGCAGATAGCCGCGCACCCCGAGCGAGAGCAGCTTCTGCACCAGCTGCTGCCCGTCGTACATGCTCAGCACGATGATCCGCAGCCCGGGCTGCTGGGCCAGGAGCCGGCGTACCGTCTCCGGCGGGTCGTTCTCGGGCATCTCGATGTCCAGCAGCAGCACGTCGGGCCGGTGCCGGCCGGCCAGGGCCACCGCCTCGGTGCCGCTGCCAGCCTGTGCGACCACCTCGAACCCGGGCTCGGTGTCCAGCAGTTCGCACAGGGCCTCGCGCAGCAGCACATGGTCGTCGGCGACCAGGATGCGGATCGGGTCCTCGCCGACGGGCTCGCTGACAGTGCTCATGGAGTTGCCTGCTCCTCACGGATGGGGACCCAGATGGTGACCCGGGTGCCGAGGCCCGGGGCGGAGTCGATGTGCAGGGTGCCGCCCACCAGGTCGGCCCGTTCCTGGAGGCTGAGCAGCCCGTTGGTCCGGCCGCCGGAGCGCACGGCACCGACGTCGAAGCCGGTGCCGTTGTCGATGACTTCTGCCTGGATCTCGTGCGGGGCGATGTCGATGTGCACCACGATGTTGGGCGCCGCGGCGTGCGTCCAGGCGTTGCGCAGGCACTCGCGGACCATGATGAACAGCTCCTCGGCGACCGGCGCCGGCACCCACTCGTCCAGGCCGCGCACCCACAGCTGCACCGGGGCGCCGGACTCGCCGAGGGAGGCGGCGAACCCTTTCAGCGCGGTCTCCAGCGAGCCCATGACGGCGGGCCGGCGCAGTTCGGTGACGAGTTCCCGACTGCGGCCGATCGCCTCCAGCAGGGCGTCCTTGGACTGTCGGACGTGCCCGGAGAGCTGCTCGCCGGCGCGCTCGCGCTCGACCTCGTAGAGCTCGATCTTCCGGACCGCGAGGCTCAGCGCGTTGCCGATCTGGTCGTGGATCTCCCGGGCGAGCCGGCGGTGGTCCTGGTCGTGGATCTCCCGCACCCGGTGCAGCAGGAAGGAGTCGTAGCCGATCGAACCGGACTCCAGCCGCAGGCCGACGCCGTTCTGAAGGGCCCGCACGGCCTGGAGCAGCAGCGGCGCGGGGGCGCCCGCCGCGCACTCCTCCAGCGCGGTGAGCGCCAGGTCGGACAGGATCATGCCGGCCCGCACCGAGTGGGTCAGGTGCACGCCCTGCCGGACCCGTTCACTGCCCAGGTCCAGCACCTCGCTGATGTGGGTCTCGGTGACCGTGGCCGTACCCCGGGCGAGTGTTCCCGCGCAGTCGCCGAGGATACGCAGGGCCTGTAACTCGCACTGTTCCCACGCGGCCTGGTCGCACGCGAGCGGACTGTTCACCGCCAGCAGCCGGGCTCGGTAACCCGCCACCAACTCCGGTATCCGGGCAGTGAATTGCTCGGCGATTTCGCCGACCGGGCAGCCCTGGTCGGTCTGTTCGTTGTGCACGCTGCTCCCCCTGCCCGTGTCCGATGAAGGCCGGCGTGCATGCCCCTGTTTCGACGCTGAGCTGCGCCCAGCATAGCCGACCCGCTTCTTGCCAACAGGTGGCCCGGCAACCCGCGGTAAGAGTCCGGCGGGGAAACGCGTCCGCCGCCAATACGGGAAATGCCACCAGCGGGAGATCGGCCGCCCACCGGCGAGGCATCGGGCACTGCGCAGAAGGGAGAAGTCACGTTCCTCTTACGGTCAGCGGGGCCTTCCGCGGCAGGCGGGCGGGGTTAGCGTTCCCCTACCCAAGGGCGTCCGCCGGCGCCGACGGACCGGGCACCACTCACCCTGATGAGGAAACCCCATGTCCACTGAGGCTGTGCCGCCGCCGCTGTCCCGCTACCGCACCGTCGTGGTGGCCGACCCGTTCCCCCTTTCGCGTAACGCTCTGGCCGCGCTGCTGCGGCGGTCGGGCAGCGCGGACGTCGTGGTGGAGGTCGGCGACGCCGGTGCGGCGCTGCGCGGGATACGCGAGCGGCGTACCGACCTGCTCGTCACCAACCCCGACCTGACCGCGCCCGGCGACGGCATCGCGCTGTGCGAGCAGGTGAAGGCGCTCGCCCGGCCGGTGTCGGTGCTGGTCTTCTCCGCGTCCAGCGATCCCGGGCTGATGGCCCGCTGCATGATCGCGGGCGCCGACGGCTTCGTGCACCGGTCCGCGGACGCCGGGCAGTTGCTGCACTCCGTGGAGCTGCTCGCCGCCGGCCGCGGCGCCTGGTACCTCGGCCCGGACCGCGGTGACCGGCCCCCGCAGGCGCTGCTCCAGGCGTACGAGCCGCAGCTCGACGTACGGCTGACCGCCCGCGAGCAGGAGGTGCTGGGCCTGCTGCTGGCGCGCCGCTCCAACGACGAGATCGCCGCCGAACTGCACCTGGCCCGGCAGACGGTCAAGAACCATGTGAGCAACGTGCTGGGCAAGCTGGGCGTGGCGAACCGGCGCGAGCTGCTCGCCATGAGCTGACCGGTCGCCCGCTTGACCGGCCGCCCGCCGGACCGGCCCCGGGTGGGCGGGCCCGCAGGCAGCCGGACCTGCGGTCAGTCCTGCTCCACCGTGGCCAGCAGGTGCGGGGGGAAGCGCTCCCCGGCGAACGCGCCGACCGGCAGCAGCTCCTCGATCCGGGCCAGTTGGGCCGCGTCGAGCACGACCTCGGCCGCCGCCGCGTTCACCGCCATGTGGTCCTGGCACTTGGCGCCCGGGATGGGTACGACGTCCTGCGCCCGCAGCCAGGCCAGCGCGAGTTGGGGCAGCGTGCAGCCGAACTCCCCCGCAAGCGCGGCGAGTTTGCCGACCAGTTCGCGGTTGGTCCCGAGGTTCTCCGCGCTGAACCGGGGCAGCCCGCTGCGCATGTCGCCGTCGGTCAGGTCGGCCCGCGAGGTGACCTCGCCGGAGAGCAGACCGCGGCTGAAGGGGCTGTAGGCGACGAACCCGATGCCCAACTCCCGTGCCGTCGGCAGCACCTGGCGCTCCGGGTCGCGGCTGGCCAGGGAGTACTCGCTCTGCACCGCGGTGATCGGGTGGACCGCGTGCCCGCGCTTGACCGTGGCCGCACCGGCCTCGGACAGCCCCAGGTAGCGCACCTTGCCGGCCCGCACCAGCTCCGCCATCGCGCCCACCGACTCCTCCACGGGCACCTGCGGGTCGATCCGGTGCAGGTAGTACAGGTCGACGCGGTCGGTCCGCAGCCGGCGCAGGCTCTCCTCGATGTCCCGCCGGATCTGCTCGGGGCGGCCGTCCACCCGCACCCCGTCGGCGGTGCGCACCAGGCCGCACTTGGTGGCCAGCACCACCCGCTCGCGCCGCCCGCCGGCCAGCGCCTTGCCGACGATCTCCTCGCTGCGCCCGGCGCCGTACATCGCGGCGGTGTCCAGGAAGTCCATGCCCAGGTCCAGGGCGCCGTGGATGGTGCGGATCGACTCGGCCTCGTCCGTGCGGCCGTAGAACTCCGCCATGCCCATGCAGCCGAGTCCGACCGCGGAGACCTCAAGGACGCCGCCGAGCATGGCGCGGGGCAGTCGTCGTGACGACGTGTCGGTCATTTCTCCTCCTCGTGCTTCCGCTGGGGCTCCCATCCTGGCGCCGTACGCGGCGGCGGGCGTGGTGCCGCTGATGCCAGCACATGTGCCACCCCGGCCGGGCGGAATCCGGTACCCCCGGTAGCTGGCGCGCCGGCACCGGGGTACTCCTCCGCCCGGCCTGCGGGATTACCCGAAAGTGGTATCCGGGGGTATCCGAAGCGGAATTCACCCCGGGGCGCCGCGCTCCTAGGGTCGAAACACGATGCGAATTCACCGCACGAGTCTCTTTCCGAGGGGAAGTCGATGAAAGCCACATCGGCACCGGCACGGCACCCGGCCGTCATCCTGGTCACAGTGGTGCTGGCCTGCCTGCTTCTGCCCATCTCGCTGACCGGTGCTTCGGTGGCGATGCCAGGGGTGGCCGCGGATTTCCACAACAGCCTGGCCTCCAACCAGTGGATCGTGAACGGCTACGACCTCACGTTCGCCAGCTTCATGCTCGCCAGCGGCGCGTTCGCCGACAGGTTCGGCCGGCGGCGGGTCTTCCTGGTGGGCAGCGCCGTGTTCGCGTTCTGCTCGCTGCTGTCCGCGCTGGCCGGCGGCATCCTCATGCTCGACCTGGCCCGGGCCGTGGCCGGGATCGGCGCGGGCGCCGTCCTCACCTCCGGCAGCGCGGTGCTGGCCAACACCTTCGACGGCCCGGCCCGGGCCCGGGCGTTCGCCGTCTTCGGCACCACGGTCGGCATCGGGCAGGCGTTCGGCCCGTTCGTGTCCGGGGTGCTGTCCACCACGCTCGGCTGGCGGGCGGTCTTCCTGCTGCCCGCGATCGTCGGGGCCGGCGTGGTGGCGCTGGCCACCCTGCTGCCGGAGTCCCGCGACCCGGAGTCCACCCGGGTGGACTGGGCGGGCACCTTCACCCTCACCGGCGCGCTGGCGACCTTGATCGCGGCGCTGCTGGAGGGGCCGCAGTGGGGCTGGGCGTCGGCCTTCAACCTCGCCGCGTACGTGGTGTGCGTGCTGCTGTTCACCGCGTTCGTGGTGGTCGAGACGCGGCAGCGGCGGCCGATGGCCGACCTGTCGCTGCTGCGGCAGCCGCGGTTCGCCTCGCTGTGCGTGGCGACGGTCGCGATGGTCGCGGGCTTCACGCCGCTGCTGGTCTACCTGCCGAGCTACCTGACCGCCGTCAACGGCCAGACCACCATGCACGCCGGTGTGGACCTGCTGATGCTCACCGTGCCCACCGTCTTCATGCCGCTGGTCGCCGGCGCGCTGCTGCGGTGGATCGCGATCCGGCACCTGGTCACGGTCTCGGTCGGGCTGCCCGCGCTGGGCGTGGCCTGGCTGACGGTACTGCACCCGGGGATCGGCAACTGGGCGGTGCTCGGCCCGTACGCGCTGATCGGGATCGGGGTCGGGATCGCCTTCGGCGTGCAGGACGGCGCCGCGGTCTCCGCGGTGCACCCGGACCGGGCCGGGATGGCCGCCGGGATGTTCAACACGATGCGGCTGGGCGGTGAGGCGGTGGCCATCGCGGTGACCGGCACCCTCCTGGTCACCACCACCCGGATGCGGCTGGGCGGCAGCCTGGACGGCTTCACCGGCACGTACGGGCACCGGCCGGCCGCGCTGGCCGCCGTACTGAACCAGGGGCAGTTGGACGGTCCGGTGCGCAGCGTGCCGCCGTCGGCGCGCGGGGCGTTCCGGCAGGTCGCCGTCGACTCGTACACCGGCGGTCTGCACACGGTGATGTGGGTCATGGCCGGGTTCTGCGCGGCGGCCACGGTGCTCGTCGCGGTCGTCGGGTCCAGGACCCGGGAGCAGGCGGCGGTTCCGGCCGAGGCGGCCGTGCGCATCCCGGAGAAAGCCGAGGCCGCGCAGGCCGCCGCGCTCCCCGAGGCGGCCCGCACCTGACGCCGCAGGGCCCCGGTCGGCCCGCACCCACCGCTCCCCCCAACTCCCGTTCCCCCAGCCCCGGCGCGCCACCCGGCGCTCCCGACCAGGAAGGCGAAGGACCGTGAACCACGACGGCACCCGATTTCGCGGGCGGACCGCGCTCGTCACCGGAGCCAGCCGCGGCATCGGCCGCGCGGTGGCCGAACGGCTGGTCGCCGAGGGCGCCCGGGTGTGCCTGACCGGCCGCCGCGAGGACGCCCTGAAGCAGGCGGTCGAGGAACTGGGCGGCCCCGCCCACGCCTTGGCGGTCAGCGGGCACACCGGCGACCCCGACCACCAGGCCGAGGCCGTGGCCCGCACCCTCGACACGTTCGGGCGGCTGGACGTCCTGGTCAACAACACCGGCGTGAACCCGGTGTTCGGCCCGGTGCTCGACCTGCCGCCGGACGCGCTGCGGAAGGTCTTCGAGGTCAACGTGCTGGCCGCGGTGGGCTGGACGGCCCGGGCCCGGGACGCGTGGATGGGCGCGCACGGCGGCGCCGTGGTGAACATGACCGCGGTCGCCGGGCTGCGGCCCGCCACCGGCATCGGCGCCTACGGTGCCAGCAAGGCCGCGCTCATCCACCTGACCGCGCAGCTCGCCCAAGAGGTCGGGCCGCGGATACGGGTCAACGCCGTCGCCCCCGCCGTGGTCAGGACCCGCTTCGCGGCCAAGCTCTACGAGGACCGCGAGGAGAGCGTCGCGGCCGGCTACGCGCTGGGCCGGCTGGGCGTGCCCGAGGACATCGCCGCCGCGGTGGCCTACCTGGCGTCCTCCGACGCCGACTGGGTCACCGGGCAGACCCTCGCCGTGGACGGCGGCCTGATCAGCACCGGCGGCGGGATCTGACAGCGCGTCACCCCGCTTGCCGGCGGATCGGCAACAGCACAGCACACAGGAGACAGAGCAGGAAACGGAGAGGATGGCCATGTCCCAACCACCCGTCGCGATCGTGGGGGCCGGACCGGTCGGGCTCACCCTCGGCTGCGAACTGCTGCAGCGCGGGGTCCCGGTCCGGCTGCTGGAACGCGTCGACCGGCCGCACCCGCACGCCAAGGCCATCATCGTGTGGCCGCGCGGCCTGGAGGCGCTCGGCCGGGTCGGCGCCGCGGACGAGGTGGCGCGCCTGGGCCACGTCATCCGGGCGCAGAACTACCACTCGGGGCCGCGCCGCCTGGCCCGTACCCGCTTCGACAAGCTGCGCGGCACCCGCTACCCGTACGCGCTGTCCATCCCGCAGGAGCAGACCGAGCAGGTGCTGCGGGAGCGGTTCCGGGCGCTCGGCGGCACGATCGAGTTCGGGGTGCGGCTGGAGGACTTCCGGCAGCACGCCGACGGCGTCGAGCTGGCGCTGAGCACCCCGCAGGGCGCCCGCGGCGCCGAGTGCTCCTGGCTCGTCGGCTGCGACGGCGCGCACAGCACCGTGCGCGACCGGCTCGGTGTGCCCTTCACCGGGGCGTCCTACCCGCAGCAGTTCCTGCTCACCGACGGCGAGTGGCGCACGAGCCTCGCGCACGACGAGGCGCACTACTTCATGACACCCGCCGGGGTGCTGGTCGTGGTCGGCCTGCCGGGCGGGCTGTACCGGGCGTTCGTCAGCGTCGCCCCGGACGCCGAGGTGGCCGACCCGGCCGAGGTGGTGCGCCAGGCCGCCGCCGAGCGCTGCCCGGTGCCGTTCGACCTGGCCGGCGAGGGCCGCACCGGGGTCTTCCGGGTGCACCGGAAGATGGCCGAGCGGTGGCGGGTGGGGCGGGTGCTGCTGGCCGGCGACGCCGCGCACATCCACAGCCCGGCCGGCGGCCAGGGCCTCAACACGGGCCTGGAGGACGTCTCGGCGCTGGCCTGGCGGCTCGCCCCGGTCGTCCTCGGCGCCGCACCCCAGCGGTGCCTGGACGACTGGGAGCGCGAGCGGCTGCACGTGGCGCGCGGTGTGGTGCGCGACACCGACCAGCAGACCCGGCTGTGGATGCTGACCGGCTGGAAGGCCGCGGTGCGCGACACGCTGCTGCGCGGTGCGCAGCACGCCGGGCTGCTGGACCGGGTGGTGGTGCCGCGGCAGGCGCAGCTCACCCTGACCTATCCCGGCGCCGGGCGGCGCTCGGGGCGGATCACCGAGGGCGGGCGGCTGCCCGACCTGCCGCTGCCGCAGGGCGGCTGGCTGCATGACGTGCTCGGCGGCGAGGGCGACACCGTGCTGCTCTTCGGCGGCGGCGCCCCCGCGCCGGCCGCCTCCGCCGGCGGGGCCCCCGCGGTGCGGGCGGTCGAGTCGCCGCGGCTGCGCTCGGCGCTGCGGATACGATCCGGGACGGCCGTACGGGTCCGGCCGGACGCCGTGGTGACCCGCGTCGGCCGGTCCGCCGAGGACCTGCTGGGGGCCGCCGACGGAGCCGGACAGGAAGTGACGTGATGGACCACCCGCGACAGACGGACCTCCAGGAGCAGCAGCGCAGGGAGCTCGCCGGTTTCCTGCGCAGCCGGCGGGAGGCGCTGACCCCGCAGGAGGCCGGGGTGCCGCAGCCGTTCGGCCGGCGCCGCGCCAAGGGGCTGCGGCGGGAGGAGCTGGCCGCGCTCGCCGGGGTCAGCCTCACCTGGTACACGTGGCTGGAGCAGGCCCGCCGGATCAAGGTCTCCCGGCAGGTGCTGGCCAGCCTCGCCCGGGCCCTGAAGCTCGACCCGGTGGAGACCGACTACCTCTTCCGGCTGGCCGGTCAGCTGCCCCAGCCCGGCCCGGAGCAGCATGTGCGGGATGCCCGCGAACTGCCGGGCACCTACCTGGCGCTGCTGCGCCTGCTCGACCCGCTGCCCGCGCTGATCACCAACCAGCGTTTCGACGTGCTGGCGTGGAACGAGGGCCTGTGCGTGCTCTTCCCCTGGTTCGAGACGCTGCCGCCCGAGGAGCGGAACGTCCTGCTGATGACGTTCGACCCGCGCACCCAGGACCTGTACCCGGAGTGGGAGGACCACGCGCTGCACACGGTGGCCCTGTTCCGGGCGCAGGCCGCCGACCGCCTGGTGCAGCCGTCCTTCACCCGGCTGGTCGCCGAACTGGCGGAGCGCAGCGAGCTGTTCCGCACCCTGTGGCAGGGCATGGGCGTGGAGACCGCGCACCCGGACCGGCGGCGCTTCGACCACCCGGTGCTGGGCCGGATCGAGCTGGACTACGTCAAGCTGCACCTGGGCGACATCCAGGCGACGCTGGTGACGCACCTGCCCATCGCCCAGGAACGGGTGCTGGTGCAGCTCGGTGCGATGGTCGACGAGCGGCAACGCGCCGGCGCCGCGGTCACCACACCGCCGCTTCCACTCCTTCCACACGGGACAGCAGGTTCGAGGTGAGGTCGGCCAGCCGCTGCTGGAAGCCCTTGTCGTAGGCGCGGCTGTGCGCCCGGGCGGTGGAAGTGCCGTTGAAGAACAGCCCGGTACGGCCGCGCTGCCCGGCGCGCACCGCGGTGAGCACCGCGCTAACGCCCTCGTCGACGCTCGTCCAGGGGGTGATCCCCGAGTCGTGGGTCATCGCGGTGTCCATGTAGGTCGCCGGGTGGCAGACGTTGACCTGGATGCCGTCGCGGCCGTACTGCTCGGCGGTGGCGAAGGTGAAGGCGGCCAGCGCGAACTTGCTGCGGGTGTACGCCTCCGAGCCGCTGTAGCCGTGGGTGAACTGCGGGTCGTCCAGCGGCAGCGGGGACTGGCCCACGGAGCCGATGTTGAGCACCTGGGCGCGGCCGGCGGCGCGCAGCGGGGCCCGCAGCATCCGGGTGAGCACCACCGGGGCCAGGTAGTTGACGGCGAGCCGCAGCTCGTAGCCGTCCGCGCTCAGCTCCCGGCGGCGCTGGTCGGCGCCGAAGCCGACGCCGGCGTTGTTGACCACCAGCTCCAGGCTGGGGTGGTCGGCGGCCACCCGCTGGGCCAGCTCGGCGCACTCGCGCAGCGAGGCGAGGTCGGCGAGGTAGGGGTGGGCGCGGTGGCCCGCGGCGCGCAGCTCGGCGACGACGGCGTCGGTGCGGCGCGCGTCGCGGCCGTGCACCAGTACGGTCCAGCCGCGCTCGGCCAGGGCCCGCGCGACGGCGGTGCCGAGTCCTGAGGTGGCGCCGGTCACCAGGGCGGGGCCGGCGGGGGGTTCGAAGTGCTCGTCGCTCACGGCGCGCTTCCTTCCGGTCGCTGCGCCTCGCGCAGCTCGATGGCGACCATCACCAGGGGCTGGTCGGAGAGATTGCGGACATAGTGGCGCAGCGGCAGGGCCGACGCGTCGTTGTGCACGACCTGACCACTCATCAGGGTGCCGGTCTTGATCCGGTTGTCGTGCTCGTCGAGCGACTCGACGTACGCACCGGAGAGCACCACGGTGACCCAGGGGTGCCGGTGGGTGTGCAGAGGGCGGCGCTCGCCGGGCGGCACGTGCTCCACCCAGCACTTGACGTGCTCCTCGTCGACGAGGAGGTCGGTGCCCAGGCTCAGCCACGGCTCGTCGCCCGCGGCCGGGGGCGCGACGGCCTCAGACGGCATGGCGCACCTCCTGCGCGGCGGCCCGCACCGGGGTGCGCAGCAGCAGCCGCCGCGGGTTGTCGACCAGCAGGGTGGCGACCGCGGCCTCGTCCATGCCGGGTTCCTGGACGAGCTTGGGCAGCACCCGCTCGAACAGGTGGGTGTAGCTCCAGTCCGGCCACATCTCCTGGCGCTGCGCCAGGGTGACGTAGTCGATGTGCACCGCGTAGTCCTGGGAGACCAGCAGCTGGGCGAGGTGGCCGGCGCGGGCGAGCGCGGCCAGGGTCTCGTTGCGCTGCTCGTCGGGGGCGAACGGGACCATGCCGTACCGGTCGTAGCCGAGCATGCAGCCGGTGTCGGCGAGCGCGCGCAGGTAGCCGAGGTCCGGGGAGTCGCCGGCGTGCGCGATCACCACCCGCTCGGGGTCGACGCCCTCGCGCGCCAGCAGCCGGACCAGGTCGACGCCGTTGCCCTCGAACGGGTTGGAGTGGACCACGACGGGGACGCCGGTGCGGCGGTGCACCTCGGCGACGACCGCCGCCATCCGGTGGTCGTGGGCGGCGAGTTCGGCGTTCTCGCAGGCGAACTTGACCAGCCCGGCGCGCACTCCGGTGTCGCCGATGCCGTCGGTGATGTCCCCGGTCAGCAGCTCGACGAGCGGGTCCTCGGACTCCAGGTCGGTGCCCGGGCCGCGGAACCGCGCGAACAGCGGCACCCCGTCCAGGCTGTACACGCCGGTGGCGAGGACCACGTTGAGCGGGGTCTGGGCGGCCACGCGCAGCACCAGGTCGAGGTCGCGGCCCTGGCCGATGACCGTCATGTCCACCAGGGTGCGCACCCCGGCGTCGTAGGCGCGCTGCAACTGGGCGACGGCGCTGCGCACACCGCCGGCCGCGTCCCACAGCGCGGGGTAGTTGGTCTGGAACTCCTGGCTGAGCACGAACATGTGCTCGTGCGAGAGCGTCACTCCGAGGCTGTCCGCCGGAACCGGTCCGCGAACGGTGTCGACGGTGGTGCCGGGGGCGCCTTCGGGGCGGGGAAATTCTGTCGTCATCCCGAGCCTCCTTCTCCGGGCCTGATTTCCGGCTTTCGGGTAAAGCCGATGCTTCATCATCGGCACCCCGCCGAGGCGGAGTCGAGGCCGGTGGCTGGTGCTCCGACCACCAGATGGGGGGCCCGCCGCGAAGGTGGTGGTGAATCAACCAGTACAAGGAATTGCCTTCCTGGGGGATTCCGGCGGGCGGCAGTCTGAGGGCGCAAGGCCGGCGGGAGACGCGTCCGACGACCGCCGGGCAGCCACGTCACGATGGAGATGAACCATGCCTTCGAATTCCCTCTCCGGTACCCGCGTCGTCGTCATCGGCGGCAGCTCCGGCATCGGCAAGGCCGTCGCCCGCCAGGCCGCCGAGGCCGGCGCCGAGGTCACCATCGCCTCCCGCTCCCAGGACAAGCTGGAGCAGGCGGCGAAGGAGATCGGCGGCCAGGTGCGGACCGCGGTCGTCGACGTCACCGACGAGGAGAGCCTGCGCGCCTTCTTCGCCGGCGTCGACGCCCTGGACCACCTGGTGGTGTGCCCCGGCGACATGGCCACCGGCTCCGTCTACGAGGTCACCGCCGAGGACATCCGGCGCTGCCTCGACACCAAGATCGTCGGCCAGCTGCTCAGCGTCCGGCACGCCGGGCCGAAGCTCGCGGCGACCGGTTCGATCGTGCTGATCTCCGGCGGCGCCGGCTTCAAGGCGTACCCGGGCCTGACCGTCACCGCCGCGGCCAACGCGGGCATCGGCGCCATGGGCCAGTCGATGGCGCTGGAGCTGGCGCCGATCCGGGTGAACGTGGTGGTGGCCGGGTTGATCGACACCCCGCTGTGGTCGGGCCTGCCCGACGAGGCCCGCGAGGGCCTGTTCAAGTCCACCGCGGAGGCCACCCCGGTGGGCCGCGTCGGGCAGCCGGACGACGTCGCGTCCGCGGTGCTCCAGGCGCTGGAGAACACCTTCGTCAACGGCTCGCTGATCCACGTCAACGGCGGCGGGCTGCTGTGACCGGCGGCAGCGGGGCCGGGGCCGGTGCGGACGCGCCGGCCCCGGCCCGGCCCGGCCCCGCGCCCGCGGCCCCCGCCGCGGCGGCCACCGCGGCGGGGGCCGGGCCCGCCGTCTTCCACGGCCCGCGCAGCGCCCGCATCCTGGCCCTGGCCGTGGCCTGCGGGCTGTGCGTGGCCAACCTGTACTACATCCAGCCGATCCTGCCCAGCATGGCGGCCGCCCTGCACCGCACCCCGCAGTCGCTGACCCCGGCGGTGTCCTGCACCCAACTCGGCTACGCGCTCGGCCTGTTCGCCCTGGTTCCGCTGGGCGACGCGCTGGACCGGCGGCGGCTGCTGACGGTACTGCTCACCGCGACCGCGGCGGTGCTCGCGCTGATCCCGCTGGCCTCCGGCGCCTGGCTGTTCGGCCTGTTCTTCCTGCTCGGCCTGGTCACCGTCTCCGCGATGGTGATCGTGCCGCAGGCGGCCGACATGGCGCACCCCGAGCAGCGCGGCCAGGTGGTGGGCACGGTGATGACCGGGCTCATCCTGGGCACCCTGCTGTGCCGTACGCTCGCCGGCTCGCTCACCCAGCTGCTGGACTGGCGCGCGGTGTACTGGCTGGCGGCGGTGTTCATGGTGGGCACCTGCCTGCTGGTGCGGGCGGTGCTGCCCGGCCGCCCGCCCGCCGCACCGGACACGGCGGACATGGCGGACACTGCGGCCGCGACGGCCGCACCGAACACGGCGAACGCAGCGAACGCAGCGAACGCAGCGAACGCAGCGAACACACCGCACACGCCGGCCGCGACGAGCACGGGGAGCACCACGGCCGCGCTCCGGGACTACGCCCGCCTGCTGGCCTCGCTCGGCCCGCTGGTCCGCGGCAACCCGCTGCTGGTGCGGCGCTCCCTGCTCGGCGCCCTCGGCTTCGCCGCCTTCAACCTGCTGTGGACCGCGCTGCCGCTGCGCCTGACCCAGTCCCCGTACCACTTCGGGGCGAGCGCCATCGGCGCGCTCGGGCTGGTCGGCGCGGCCGGGGCGCTGGGCGCCTCGCTCGCCGGCCGGCTGGCCGACCGGGGCCGGCAGACCGCGGTGACGCTGGGCGCGTTCGCCCTGATCGCGATCTCGTTCGCGGTCAGCTCCGGCAGCTCGGGCACCTTGCTGGTCCTGGTCACGGCGATCCTGCTGATCGACTTCGCCGTGCAGGGCGCGCACATCACCAACCAGGCGACCGTCTTCGGCGCCGCCGGCGCCGGCGAGCGCAGCCGCATCACGACCGTCTACATGACCGCCTACTTCCTCGGCGGCGCCGCCGGTTCCGCCGCCGCGGGCGCCGTCTGGCCGCACGGCGGCTGGCCGGCCGTGGCCCGCACCGGGGTGCTGACCGCCGCCGCGGCACTGCTGCTCTCGGGCGTGCTGGCGCTGCGCGAGTCCGCCCGTACCCGTACCCGCACGCTTCCCACCAGCCCCAAGGACATGCCATGACCGCAGTCGCGGGCGCCGCCCCCGCCGAGCACGGGACATCCCGCTCCCGGACACCGGCCCGAATACCCACCCGGATACCCGCCGTCACCCCGGCGGACGACCGCTACCCGCACCTCGCCGGGCGCGGCCGCAACACCCGCTTCGCCGGCCGCCCCCAGGAGATCCACCTGCCCACCTCCGCCGCCGAGGTGGCCGCCGTGGTGCAGGCCGCCGTCGACGGCGGGCGCCGGCTCGCGGTGCGCAGCGGCGGCCACTGCCTGGAGAACCTGGTCGACGGCCCGGCGGTGCAGAGCCTGGTCGACCTGTCCGCGCTCCAGGAGATCCGCTACGACGCCGCGCACCGGGCGTTCTCCGTGCAGGCCGGCGCCCAGCTCGGCCCCACCTACCGTGCGCTGTACCTCGGTTGGGGCGCCGCGCTGCCGGCGGGCACCTGCCCCTCGGTCGGCCTGGGCGGCTACGTCCAGGGCGCCGGCTTCGGCCCGATGTGCCGCTCGCACGGCCTGATCGTGGACCACCTGTACGGCATCGAGGTCGTCACGGTGGACGCCGACCGCCGGGCCCGTACGGTGCTGGCCACCCGCCGCCCCGACGACCCGCACCGCGAGCTGTGGTGGGCGCACACCGGGGCGGGCGGCGGGAACTTCGGCGTGGTGACCCGCTACCTGTTCCGCTCGCCCGACGACGCCGACTTCCCGCGCGGCCTGTCCGCCGAGGCGTCCGCGCTGCCCCGCCCGCCGCGCTCGGTGCTGACCGTCGCCGTGGAGTGGCCCTGGGAGGGCCTGGGCGAGGCCGACTTCAGCCGGATCGTGCGCAACCACGGCGCCTGGCACGCCCACGACGAGGCGGCCGGCGACGGGGGCTACGACACCCTGTACAGCGGGCTCTACCTCAACCAGCGCAGCGTCGGCCAGGTGGTGCTCACCGCGCAGATCGACGGTTCGCTGCCGGACGCCGACCAGCGGCTGCGCGCCTACGTGGCGGCGGTCGGCGACGGGGTCCGGGCGCCGTACCGGCTCCGCTACCAGCAGCTGCCCTGGCTGGACTCGGTGCAGCGGGACGTGGAGAACCGCGGCGCCGCCACCCGTTCCAAGAGCAAGGGCGCCTACCTGCGGCGGCCCTACGACGCGGAGCAGATCGCCACGCTGTGGCGCCACCTGTCCGAACCGGGCTACCAGGGCCACACCGTGGCGCTGCTGTTCTCCTACGGCCGGGCGGTCAACCGGGTGGCACCGCAGGCCACCGCGGCCGCGCAGCGCGACTCCATCCTCAAGGCGTACCTGGGCACCTACTGGGAGGACCCGCGGGAGGACGAGCACCACGTGGCCCGCATCCGGGAGTTCTACGCGCAGCTGTACGCGGCGACCGGCGGGGTGCCCGCGCCGGACACCGCCACCGACGGCAGCTACATCAACTACCCGGACGCCGACCTCGCCGACCCGCGCTGGAACACCTCGGGCACCCCCTGGCACGCGCTGTACTTCAAGGACGGCTACCCGCGCCTCCAGCAGGTCAAGCGGCAGTGGGACCCGCACGACCTCTTCCGGCACGCCCTTTCGGTCCGGCCGCCTGCGCCCGCGGAGTGAGCGGGACTGCCTCCTTGGGTCCAGGGCCTCCCGCTTAGGGGGAAGATCCGTTGCCGCCCCGGCGCGGCCGGACCTAGCGTCACCGGCGGCGCACGTCCCGTACGGCCGCCGCCGGACGGTCCGCCGCCCGGGCACGGCCGTACCGGGACCTGCGGCCGTGAGACGACCGCGACCCTGGAACCAGCCGAGGAGCGTACGCGAGCATGGACATCCCCGCGCCGATCCCCATCCCCCCGGGCGTGCACCCAGCGGCACTCCAGCGCTGGCTCGCCGGGAAGTTCCCGCACGAGGCGGGCGGGCTCACCGCGGTCCGCCCGCTGACCGGGGGCCGCTCCAACCTGACCTTCCTGGTGGAGTACGGCGAGCGCCGCCTGGTGCTGCGCCGCCCGCCGCTCGACGGCGCGCTGGCCACCGCGCACGACGTCGCCCGGGAGCACCGCGTGCTGAGCGCCCTGCACCCGACCGCGGTGCCCGTCCCGCGCACCCACGGCCTGTGCGCCGACACCGCGGTGCCGGGTGCCCCCTTCTACGTCATGGACCACGTCGCCGGCCTGGTCCACCGCACCGACGCAGACCTGGCGCGGCTGAGCCCCGGGCAGGTCGCGGCGGCCGCCGACACCCTGGTGGACGTGCTCGTGGCCCTGCACCAGGTGCCGCCGGCGGCAGTGGGGCTGGACGGCTTCGGACGGCCGGAGGGCTTCCTCGTCCGCCAACTGCGCCGCTGGCGCGCCCAGTCCGAGGCTTCGCGCACCGAACCGGTGCCCGGCGCCGACGCGTTGCACGCGCGGCTGGCCGACCGGCTGCCGCCGCAGGGCCGGGCCGCCGTCGTCCACGGCGACTTCAAGCTGGACAACGTGCTGTTCGCACCCGGCCGCGTCGACGAGATCGCGGCCGTGCTGGACTGGGAGATGTCCACCCTCGGCGACCCGCTCACCGACCTCGGGCTGCTGCGGGTGTACTGGGAGGGCTTCGCCGACATCGCCGACGCGCCGCTGGGCTGCCCGGCCCAGGCCCCCGGCCGACCGCAGTTCGCCGGCCTGGCCGAGCGGTACGCCGCCGGCACCGGCGCGGGGCTCGAACACCTCGACTGGTACACGGCGTTCGGCTACTACAAGCTCGCCGTGATCCTGGAGAACGTCCTCTTCCGCGCCTCCCGCGACCCGCGCCCCGGTTCCGAGGACGCCCATCTCGCCGCCTGCATACCGCAGTTGGTCGAGCGCGGCCACGCCGTACTGGCCGCGACCGCCCGCCGTTCCGCCACCGCCACCGCCACCGCCACCGCCACCGCCACCGGGGAGTGACACCGTGGACTTCTCCTACGACGCCAGGACCGAGGAACTGCGCAAGGAACTGCGCGCGTTCGTCACCGACCGGGTGCTGCCCGCCGAAGGCGCGCTGGCCGCCCAGTACGCGGCCGGCCAGCCGTGGACCCGCCCGCCGCTGCTCACCGAACTCAAGGCCGAGGCCCGCTCCCGCGGCCTGTGGAACCTCTTCCTGCCCGACCGCCGGTTCGGCGCCGGACTCACCAACACGCAGTACGCGCCGCTCGCCGAGATCACCGGGCACAGCCCGCAGTTCGCACCCGAAGCGGTCAACTGCTCAGCCCCCGACACCGGCAACATGGAACTGCTCACCGCCTTCGGCACCCCCGAGCAGCAGGAGCGCTGGCTGCACCCGCTGCTGGCCGGCGAGATCCGCTCCGCGTTCTGCATGACCGAGCCCGAGGTCGCCTCCTCCGACGCGGCCAACATCGGCACCCGGATCGAGCGGGACGGCGACCACTACGTGGTCAACGGCCACAAGTGGTGGTCCTCCGGCGCCATGGCACCGGAGTGCGCGCTGCTGGTCGTGATGGGCAAGACCGACCCCGGCGGGCCGCGCCACCGGCAGCAGTCCATGCTGCTGGTGCCCCGCGACACCCCCGGCGTGCAGGTGCGGCGCGGCGTCACCGTCTTCGGCTACGACGACGGCCCGCACGGCGGCCACGGCGACATCCTCTTCGAGGACGTCCGGGTGCCGGTCTCCCACCTGCTCGGCGGCGAGGGCGACGGCTTCGCCATGGCGCAGGCCCGGCTCGGCCCGGGCCGTATCCACCACTGCATGCGGCTGATCGGCATGGCCGAACGCGCGCTGGCCGCGATGTGCGAACGGGTCAGCGGCCGGGTGGCGTTCGGCGCGCCGCTCGCCGAGCAGGGGGTGGTCCGGGAGTGGGTCGCCGAGGCCCGGGTGCGGATCGAGCAGGCCCGGCTGCTGGTGCTCAAGACGGCCTGGCTGATGGACACCGTCGGCAACCGGCAGGCGCACACCGAGATCCAGGCGATCAAGATCGCGGTGCCCGCGATGGCGGAATGGGTCCTGGACAAGGCGATCCAGGCGCACGGCGGCGGCGGGGTGAGCCAGGACTTCCCCCTCGCGGCGCTGTGGGCGCACGCGCGCACCCTGCGGCTGGCCGACGGCCCCGACGAGGTGCACCGCGCGTCCCTGGCCCGCCGCGAACTGCGCGCGTACGCGTTCTGACCCGCCTTCTGCACCGCCCCGAAATGGGGCCGCCGGCCGATTCCACGGCCGACGGCCCCTTCCGCGTTTTCCCGCCGCCTTTCGGCAGGGCCGCAATTCCCGCCGGTACCGGAAGTACCGCCGACCCCGGGATTCGGTACCCGAGGGCACGGGGAAGGCCCGGCGGGACTCCGTACCGTCTCCGGTATGGAGAACACAGAACCGGAAAACGGAACGAATTTCGACGCTCCGCGATCGGCGTATTCTCGCGGGGGCCCGACGGACCGGATCGTCGTCACCGGAATCGGTGCCGTACTTCCCGGTACCAGGAACGCACAGGAAATGTGGGAGCACCTCTCCCGGGGCCGCTCCCAGGTGGGGCCGCTCACCCGTTTCGACGCCGCACAGGCGGGACTCCCGGTCCACGCCGCCGCCGAGATACGGGACTTCGACCACCGGGAGTTCCTGCCGGAACTCGCGCCCGGCCACGCCGCGAAGTACTCCCGGGAGATCCTGGTCGCGATGTCCGCCGCCGCACAGGCCCGCGGGGACGCCGGGCTGGCGCCGGGCGGGGTGGACCCGCAGCGCTTCGGCGTCCTGATGTCCTCCTCGCGGGGGCCGTTCGCCTGGTGGCGCGACGTACTGACCGGCGCCGACCCGGCGGCCTTCGCCGACAAGGGCGCCATGTTCCGCGGGCTGCCCGGCTGCCCGGCCTCCCTGACCGCCATCCACCTGGGCTCCCAGGGCCTGGTCACCACCGTCAGCAACGCCTGCGTCGGCGGCCACCAGGCCATCCAGCTGGCGCTGCGCGAACTGCGCTCCGGCGCCGCCGACGTCATGCTGGTCGGCGGGCACGAGTTTCCGATCGCCGCCGAAGTCGCCGCCTGCTACCGGGCGATGGGCCACGGCGTGCTCTCCTCCGAGCGCGACGACCCGACCCGGGCGGTGCGCCCGTACAGCGCCGACCGGGAGGGCTTCGCGCTCGGCGAGGGCTCGGTGGTGCTCTGCCTGGAGCGTGCCTCGCACGCCGCCGCCCGCGGCGCCCGCCCGTACGCCGAGATCCTCTCCGCCGCCACCCTCAATGAGGCCGCGCACGCCACCACCATGGACCTCACCGGCAAGGTCACCGCCGGACTGATGCACCGCGCCCTCGCCGAGGCGGGCCGGGACGCCGAGGACGTCGACTACTTCTGCGCCCACGGCACCGCCACCCGCTACAACGACATCGCCGAGAGCCGCGCGGTGCGCGCCCTCTACCCCGAGCGCGGCCCCGGGCTGCTGCCGCCGCTGAGCTCCAACAAGCCCATCTACGGCCACACGTTCGGCCTGGCCGGCATCATCAACGCCGCCGCCACCAGCCTGATGATCCGCCACCAGACCCTGGCGCCCACCATCAACTTCACCACCCCCGACCCCGAGTGCGAGCAGGACCACGTCCTGGAGGGCGCCCGCCCCACCAAGGTCGAACTGGCGGTGTCGATGTCCTTCGCCTTCGGCAGCCAGACCTCCGTGGCGGTGCTCGGCGCGCCGGGAGCCTCCTGATGGGCCGCCCGCTGATCGCCGCCGACCCGGACGCCCTGGTGCGGGAGTTCGTCCGCCCCGGCGACCACGTCCACCTCGCCGGCACGCCGTCGCGGCCCAACGCCCTTACGTACGCGCTGTGCCGGGTGCTCGGCGGCGAGGGGCACCTGACCGTCAGCACCACCGCGGTGCACTCCTCCGCGCACGCGCTCGCCCTGTCCGGTGTCGCGGACAAGGTGATCGCCGGGTTCGCCGGGGACACCTACCCCTCCCCGCGGCCCAACCCGCTCTACCGGGACCTGTTCGCCGGGCGGCCGTTCGCCTTCGAGGCGTGGTCGCTGCTGAGCTACCAGCAGCGGCTGATCGCCGGCGCGCAGGGCCTGCCGTACGCCGTCACCGCCTCCCTGGCCGGCACCGACCTGGCCGCGGACAAGGACGGTGTGCTGCACCAGGTGCCCGACCCGGCCGACCCGGACCGCGCGGTCACCCTGCTCGCGCCGCTGCGCCCGGACCTGACGCTGCTGCACGGCGTGCTCGCGGACGAGGACGGCAACATCGCGCTGGTGCCGCCGCTGGGCGAGGGTGCCTGGGCGGCGTACGCGGCCCGCCGCGGTGTGCTCGCCTCCGTGGAGCGGATCGTCCCCCGGGAGGTGCTGCGCGCCCTCGCCGACCGGGTCGTGATCCCCGGACAGCGCGTCCTCGGCCTGTGCGAGGCACCGCTCGGCGCCCACCCGCAGTCGCTGCGCACCGGCGGACTCGGCGGCGTCCAGGGCTATTTGGACGACTACGCCTTCCTGACGGAGATCGTCGAGTCCTGCCACGGCGAGCAGCGCGGTGCCGACTGGTACCGGACGTGGGTGGCCGAACCGGGCAGCCACGAGGGCTACCTTCGCCGTCTGGGGCCGTCCCGCCGGGCGTCCTTGGCGCTGCCCGCCCGCGAAGCGGCCGACCCGACGGCCCGCGGAACGGACGACGGAACGGACGACTTCGCGGTGTTCGAGGAGGTGGCCCGCGCCGAGCTGGCCGCGTGCCGCGCGGCCCGCGAAACGTCCACGGCCGCCAAGGCGCCCTCCGCGCCCGCGCCCTCCCCGTCGGCGCCCCCGGTCTCCGCTCCCGCCGGGGCGGACCCCGCGGACGGGGCCGAGCCGACCCGTCAGGAGCGGCTGATCGTGCTGGGCGCCCGGGCGGTCGCCGACCGGGTACGGGCGGGCGGCCACGACACGCTGCTGGCCGGGATCGGCGCCTCGCACATGGCGGCGTGGCTGGCCGCGGCCCAACTGCGAGCCGGCGGCCACGAGGTCACCGTGGTGGCCGAGTTGGGCATGTGCGGCTTCGCACCGGCCGAGGGCGACGTGTTCCTGTTCAGCCTCCACCACGCCGAGCACAGCGAGATGCTCGCCGGCATCCCGGAGATCCTCGGCGGCATGGTCGCCGCCAACCCCCGGGCGCTCGGCGTACTGGCGGCGGCCGAGATCGACGGGTCCGGGGCCATCAACACCAGCCGTACCCGGGACGGCCGCTGGCTGACCGGCTCCGGGGGCGCCAACGACATCGCCTCCACCACGGACTGCGTGGTGATCGCCCCGGCCTCGCCCCGGCGCTACGTCACCGCGCTGACCTACCGCACCAGTCCCGGCGACCGGGTCCGCGAAGTCGTCAGCGACTTCGGCCGGTTCCGCCGCGACGACCCGAACGAGCCCTTCCACCTGGCCAGTTGGCTGCCCCCGGCGAGCGGCGAGGACGCCGACCCGCAGCGGATGGTCGCCGAGCGCACCTCGTGGGACAGCGACGCCTCCCGGGCGGAGGCGGAGAAGCCCGTCACGCCCGAGGAGCTGGCGCTGCTGCGCACGCTGGACCCGGCCGGCGTCTACCGCTGACCCGGCCGCCCGGCCCCGTCAACGGCTCTGCCTGCGCCGCCAGTTCGGCCCGCAGCATCCGATCCCCCCACACCGGGCCCCCACGCCCGGGACCCCCACGTCCCAATCCCCCCACATCCCCCCCACATCCCCCCGCGTTTCCCCCGCCCCACCTCACCGCGACAGGAGCTTCCATGCCCACCGACACCCACGCCCGCGCCGAGGGCCGCACCTGGGCCGGGTCACGGCTGCGCTTCGCCGGGCTCGGCCACTACTTCCCGCGTGCCCGGCGCCGCCACGACGAGGGTCCGATCACCCTCGGCGGACGCGAGCACACCCCGCAGGACGCCGCCGAGTTGGGTGTGCGCGGCCTGCACACCGCCGCGGCGGACGAGACGCTGGAGTACATGGCCGTCCAGGCCGCCACCGCCGCGCTGCGGAACGCGGAACGCGACGCGGCCGAACTCGACCTGGTGGTCCTGGCCAACTGGACCGACCGGCAGTGGATTCCGGAGATCGCCCCCGGGGTCGCCACCGCGCTCGGCGCGCACGGCGCCCTCGCCTTCGACGTCTGCGGCGCCTGCACCGGCTTCGTGCACGGGGTGCAGACCGCGGCCGCGCTGCTCACCGCGCACCCGGGGTGGCGGCGCGCGGTGGTGGTCGCCGCCGACCGCTTCTCGCACCGGGCCCGCCCCGGCACCCGCGGCCAGCTGGTCTTCGGCGACGCGGCCGGGGCGGTCGTCCTGGAGAAGGGCGCGCCCGGTCAGCCCGGGGGCCTGCTGGACTCCGTACTGGACTGCGACTCCACCCGCGCCGACGCGGTCGCCGCCCGGCCGCCCGAGGGCTGGCTGCGCCCCCGGCCCGAGCTGATCGAACTGGCCGTGGGTTCCAGCCTGCGGGTGGCGGACACGCTGCTGGGCCGCAACGACCTGAAGACCGCCGACCTCGACTGGCTGGTGCCGCACCCCGGCAACAACGCCATCCACGCCGGGGTGCGGGCGGGCCTGGACCTGGACCCGGCGAAGTTCCTCACCAACTTCGCCGAGCGCGGCAACACCGGCTGCGCCTCCATCCCGATCGCGCTGTCCGAGTTCTCCGCCGCGGGCGTGCTCAAGCCCGGTGACCTGGTGCTGTCCACCGCGGTGGGCTCGGGCTGGTACTACGGCGGGCTGCTCTACCAGTTGTGACGGCCCGTCAGCTGTATGCGCCCCGCTGTCCCCCGACTTCCGCTCTCGCGCAACCGATTCTGAAGGAGCCGACATGGCCGACATCACCGACCGGTCCGGCACGGGCGGACCGCCGCCCGGGCTCGCCGTCTGGACCGACTTCGGCGGGGTGCTCACCCCGCCGGTCGACGTCACCTTCCGCGACTTCGGCGCGCGGACCGGCGTCCCCGTCCACGCGCTGAAGGAGGCGATGCGCCTCGTCGGCGAGGCGCACGGCACCGACTCGATGGGCGTGCTGGACATCCCGCTGCTCAGCGAGCCCGACTGGGAAAAGGAGGTCGAGGAGGTCCTCGCGGACGACTTCGGCCTGGCCGTGGACCTGTCGTCGTTCGGCGAGCGCTGGTTCGCCGGGCGCGGCGCCAACCAGGACTGGCTGCGCGAGCTGACGGCGCTGCGCGCCCGCGGCGCCTACGTCGGCCTGCTCTCCAACCTGCCGCCGAGCTGGGAGCGGCACCGCCGGTACATGGTGGACGACGCGCACTTCGACGGCATCGTCTGCTCGTACGCGGTGGGCTGCCGCAAGCCGGAGCCGGAGATCTTCCGGATCGCCGCCGCCCGGGCCGGGCGCGCGCCGTGGCAGTGCGTGCTCGTCGACGACCTGGCGAAGAACTGCGCCGGGGCCGAGGCCGCCGGCTGGCGGGCCGTGCACTTCCAGGACGCCGCGCAGGCCGCGCAGGAGCTTGCCGCGCTGGACGCGGCGCCGGTCCCGGCCGCACCGGTCCGCCCGGCCGCCCCCGTACGCACCTCGCGCTGACCTGTCCGACCACCCCACCCACAGCTGGAGCAGCACCATGACCACACTCGACATCGGCGCGGAGCCCGAAGCCGTGCTCAGCACCGAACGCACCATCCCCCGGCACCTGGTCCACCGGGCGGCCGTCGCCGAGGTGTTCCTCACCGACTTCCAGTCCGTCGGGGAGCGGGACTTCCGCGCCTCGGCCCAACTGCCCCCCGACCACAGCTACTACGCCGACCGGCTGGGCACCGCGGGCGGCCACGACCCGTTGGCGGTCTTCGAGGCGGTGCGGCAGATGCTGCTCTGCGCGATGCACCTCCAGCACGACGCGGGCCCCGGCACCAAGTCCATCACCGCCGAGGCCGGCCTGCGGATCACCGACCCCCGCCCGCTGCACGCCCCGGCCCGCCCGCTCGACCTGGACCTGGTCGGCCGCGCCGCGCTGGTGAAGGAGTACCGCGGCGCCGTCTCCCGGGTGGTGCACGAGGTGGACGTCGCCGCCGCCGGCCAGCCGATCGGCACCGTCCGGGTGGACACCGCGCTGCGCCCCGACGACATCTACCGGACGCTGCGGATGAGCGGCCGCACCACCGAACCGCCCTCCTCCGACGACCTGCCCGCCGTCTCCCCGGCCCGCCCGATCGGCCCGCACCTGGTCGGCCGGACCCGCGCGGACAACGTGGTGCTGCACGACATGGCGCTGCGGGGCGGGGAGTTGACGGCGCTGCTGCGGGTGCCGCTGCGGCACCCGAGCATGTTCGACCACCCGCAGGACCACGTCCCCGGCCCGGTGATGATGGAGGCGGCACGCCAACTCGGCCTGCTGCTGGCCGGTGAGCGCCACGGACTGGCCGCGGCCAAGCTCCACCTCGCCGAACTCACCGCCGAGTACCTGCGGTTCGCCGAGCTGGACGCCGACATCGTGCTGCGCTCGGAGATCCTGCGCGCGCCCGCCGCGGACGGCGGCGGCCTCGCCTTCGCGGTCGCCTTCGAGCAGGGCGGCGAGGCCGTGGCCAGGATGCGGGTGGCGCTGGGCAGCACGCTCGGCCGGGCCGGTGCCGCGGGAGCCCCCGATGGCAGCTGACCGGCAGGACACGTACGACGCCCAGGGTTCCCCGGCCGCCCATGTCCCCTACCCCGCCGGGGAGTTCCGCCTCGACGGCCGAGTGGTCCTGGTGACGGGGGCCTCCGGCGGCCTCGGCGCGCACCTGGCGGGGGTGCTCACCCGGGCCGGCGCCCGGGTGGCGCTCGCCGCCCGCCGCGAGGCGCCGCTGAAGGCGCTGGCCGCGGAGTTGCCCGGCAGCCTGGCCGTGCCGTGCGACATCACCGACGCGGCGGACCGCGCGGAGGCGCTGCGGGTCGTCACCGGGCAGTTGGGGCCGGTCGACGTCCTGGTCAACAACGCCGGGCTGTCCCGGGTGGAGCCGGCCGAACGGCAGTCGGAACAGAGCTTCGCGGAGATCGTCGCGGTGAACCTCACCGCGGTCTTCGCGCTCAGCTCCGAGGTCGCCGCCGGCATGCTGGCACGGGGCCGCGGCAGCATCGTCAACATCGCGTCCGTGTACGGTCTGGTGGGCAGCGGCAGCCTCCCGCAGGCCGCGTACGCGGCGAGCAAGGGCGGGGTGGTCAACCTGACCCGGGAACTGGCCGCGCAGTGGGCCGCGCGCGGGGTACGGGTGAACGCGCTGTGCCCGGGCTGGTTCCGGTCCGAGATGACCGCGGACATGCTCGACACCGCGGAGGGGCGCGGCTGGGTGGAGCGGCGCACCCCGATGCGCCGGGTCGGCGAGCCGCACGAACTGGACGGCCCGCTGCTGTTCCTGGCCGGCCCGGCGAGTTCCTACGTGACCGGCGCCGCGCTCCCGGTCGACGGCGGCTACCTCACGCTGTGACGGCACACCCCCGCACCCCGGCACCCCGGCAGCCCCGGCACCCGGGCACCCCGGCCCCCGGCCGCCCGCTCCGTCCGCCACCGCGGCGGGCGCGGGCGGGCCCGGGGCTCACAGGGTGTGGATCGTCAGGTGCTTCCTGACGTCGTCGAAGATCCGCTGCCCCTGCGCGGACTGGGCGGCCGAGGCGGGCATCGTCACGTCCAGCGTGTAGAGGTCGCCCTCGCCGCTGACCACGTCGAGTTCGAGTTCGCGCAGGGCCGTCTTCGCGTCGTCCTTCAGCTCGGTGTAGTGGACGTCGAGCCGCGCCGCTGCCTGGCCCTGCTGGGTCGCCTCGACGACCCGGCCGTCCGCGTCCTCGACGGTGTCGGAGTAGGAGACCTCGCCACCGCCCTTGTACCACTGGAGGTTGGCGTTGGCGACGCCCGCGGCGCTGCTCTTCTCGCCGCGCGTGCGGGACAGCGCCACCGTGAACACGCCGTGCGGGTCGGTGTACGTCACCTTCGCGTCGGCGATGCTGCGCACGTAGTCGCCCGGCACCGCCAAGGTGGCGTCGACGCTCTGCTCCCGGTAGGACTTCCAGCCCTTGGGCAGGCCACCGCCGCCGAACGGGCCGACGGTCAGGAGCACGGCGCCCGCGACGGCTGCCGCGACCACCGCGGCGGTGGCCGCCTGCGCGCGGCGGCTGCGGCGCAGCGCCCGTATCGCGCGGCCGACGGGCCCGGCCGGCGGCTCCTCCGCTGCCGGGGGCGGTGCCCCGGCCCCGGCCCGCGCCGTCGGCTGCGGCGCCGACTGCGGCGGGACGCGCGGCGGTTCGAGGACGGCCCGCAGCTCGTCGGCGAGCCGCGCCGGGGCCGTACGCGCCGCCGGCTCCTTGCGCAGGACGCCCAGCAGCGGTGCGGTGAGCGGGCCGGCCGCGCGCGGCGGGGGCAGTTCCGCGAGCAGGACGGCCTGGAAGGTCGACGGCGTGGCCTGGCGGCGGAAGGGCGAGACGCCCTCCACCGCCTGGTAGAGCACCACTCCCAGCGACCACAGGTCGGACTCGGGGCCCGGCCGCTGGCCCAGCACCCGTTCGGGCGCGATGTACTCCGGTGAGCCGATGAAGGCGCCGGTCTCCGTCAGCGGCTCCTCGCCCTCGACCTGGGCGATGCCGAAGTCGGTGAGGACCACGCGGTCGTGCCGGCCGAGCAGGATGTTCGCGGGCTTCACGTCGCGGTGCAGCACTCCGGCCTCGTGGGCCGCGCCGAGCGCTCCGAGCACCGCGAGGCCGATCCGCGCGGCCTCGCGCACCGGCAGCGTGCCCTCGGCGAGCACCTCGGCCAGCGACCGGCCGCGCACCAACTCCATGACGATCCAAGGCCGTTCGTCCTCGACGACCACGTCGTGCACGGTGACCACGGACGGGTGGTCGATGCGGGCGGCGGCGCGCGCCTCACGCTGCATCCGCAGGTGGGCGGTCTCCCGCTGGGTCTCCGTCAGGTGCTCGGGCAGCCGCGGCTCCTTCACGGCGACGTCGCGGTCCACGACCTCGTCGCGGGCGCGCCATATGGTGCCCATGCCGCCGAAGCCGAGGCGCTCGAGGAGGCGGTAGCGGCCGCCGACCAGCCGCCCGCCGCCGCTTTCGCGCTCGGGCTCGTTCGGGTTCGGGTTCGGGCTGCGGCCGTTCTCCGCTGGTGGCGCGGGCGGCTCCAGCTCGTAACTCGTCGCCGTCCGCGTGTCCTCGTCCCCGGGCTGCCCGCCCGCGCCCCCGTTGGTCGCCATGGCCGTATCCTCCCAGCCCCCGGCGCCGGCGCGGCGCCCTGCCGCTCGCCCGTGCCAAAGGTGTGACCGAAGGCGGGGCGCGGCCGGCCCGTCACCCGGACGCGCCGCACCGATGAGTTCGCGGGCGCCCGCCGGTCTACCCGCCGACCGCACCATCCGCAGCGACGGGAGCACACCGTGGGCCTCATCCAGATCGAACTGTTCGCGACCCTCGACCTCGTCGGGCAGGCGCCCGGCGGCCCGGACGAGGACCCCGAGGGGTTCCCCTACGGCGGCTGGCAGGCGCCGCTGGTCGACGAGACCACCGGGGCCCAGATCACCGCGGCGTACGAGGGCACCGACGCGCTGCTGCTCGGCCGGCGCACCTACGACATCTTCGCCGCCTACTGGCCGCACCAGCAGGGCGGCGAGGACGGCTGGATCGCCGAGCTCTTCAACCGCGTCCCGAAGTACGTCGCCTCCCGCGGCCGCCCGGACCTGTCCTGGGCCGGGTCCACGCAGCTCGGCCCCGACCTGGCCGAGGCGGTGCGCGAGGTCCGCGAGCGCCACGAGCAGGTACGGGTCGTCGGCAGCCTCGACCTGGTCCAGACCCTCCTGCGCGAGCAGCTCTTCGACCGCCTCGACCTGTGGGTCCACCCGATCCTGCTCGGCGTCGGCAAGAAGGTCTTCGCCGACGGCACCGTGCCCACCAACCTCACCCTCCTCCGCCCCCCGGCCGCCTCCGCCAAGGGCACCACCCACCTCCGCTACGCCCGCACCCCCGGCACCCCGCCCACCGGCGACATGACCACCCGCTCCGCCTGAGCCAAGCCACTGCAAACGATATCGCCTGTGCCGAAAAAGAGGTATCGTTTGGGAAGGGCATCATCGGGACAGGAGCGATCCTCATGGCGAGAACGGTCATCGACCTCGACGAGGACATGGTCACCGAGGCCATGCGCATCTTCGGCACCAGGACGAAGGCGAAGGCCGTGCGCCTGGCCATGGAGGACGCCGTCAAGCGCCACCTGCGCCAGGAGTTCTTCGACGCCATGGACGCCGGTGAACTCGACTTCAGCGAGATCGTCGAGAGCACCGGCCCGCGCCACGCGGACGGCTCGCTCAAGCGCGACGGGAGCCACGACGGAGGCCGCGCCGCCTGATGCGGGACCGCTACCTGATCGACAAGTCCGCCCTGGCGCGCTGGACGAAGCCCGGTGTGAAAGAGGTCCTGGGGCCCCTCCACGAGCGCTACCTGCTCGCGGTGTGCTCTCCGACCGAATACGAGATGGTCCACTCCGCGCGGGACTGCGCGGAGGCCCTGCGCATCAGCACCTGGCTGCACGCCTTCGACTACCTGCACACGGACGACGCGGCCTTCACCCGCGCGCTGGAGGTCCAGCGCCACGCGCTCAACGCGGGGTTCCACCGCGCCCTGTCCCTGGCCGATCTCCTCGTCGCCGCCACCGCGGAACGGAACCGCCTGACCGTCCTGCACTACGACGGCGACTTCGACATGATCGCCTCCCTCACCGAGCAGCCCACCCGGTGGGTCGTCCCGCCCGGCACCGCCGACCGCTGACGTCGCGGCGTCCGCCCTCTTCCGGCCCGGGCGTCAGGAGGGGGCGCCGGGCCGGAAGAGGGCGGCGGCGTTGTCGTGGCACACGGCCCGCAGCCAGTCGCCGCCGAGGCCGAGGCGTTCCAGGGCCTGGAGCTGGTGGAGGTAGGGGTAGGGGATGTTGGGGAAGTCGGTCCCGAGCAGGATGCGGTCGCCGAGGTCGGCGAGGCGTGGGAGCGCCTTGCGGGGGAAGGGCATGAAGCCCTCGGTGAAGTCGGTGAACGCCATCGTCGTGTCCAGGCGTACCTGCGGGTGGCGTTCGGCGAGGTCGAGGAACTCCTCGTACTCGGGCATGCCCATGTGCGCGACCACCAGCCGCAGTCCGGGGAACCGGGCGAGGACCCGCGCCACGGGTTCGGGGCCGGTGTGCTTGCCGGGCGCGGGCCCCGAGCCGCAGTGCATCACCACGGGAGTGCCGCTCTCGGCCAGCAGCCCCCACGCCGCCCGGAGCTGCTCGTCGTCCGGGTCGTACGCCCCCACCTGGACATGCGCCTTGAAGACCCGGGCGCCGGCGTCGAGCGCCTCCCGTACGTAGTCCGCGGTGTCCGGCTCCGGGTAGAGGGTCGCGGTGTGCAGGCAGTCCGGGGTCCGCCGGGCGAAGTCCGCCGCCCAGCCGTTCAGCCACCGGGCCATCCCGGGCTTGTGCGGGTACACCATGGAGGTGAAGGCCAGCACCCCGAACTCCCGCAGCAGCGCGACGCGTTCTTCCTCCTCCCGCCGATAGGTGATCGGCCACTCGAGCCCCCCGACCAGCGGCCCCGCGGTGTCGAAGTACTCCCACACCTTCCGCAGCACCCGCTCGGGCATGAAGTGCGTGTGCACGTCGATCCCCCCGGCCAGCCCCAGCCCCCGCCAGAACCCCCGCACCGCTTCCGCCTCGCCACCCATCACCCGCTCCTTCCCTCACCCGCCACACCCTGCCGTCCCGCCGATCATCTCGAACCCTCCCCGCGGTCTGCCGTGAAGGGCGCTCGGACGGGCTCGCCCCGCACCGCCAAGTGCCGCGGGCGCGCGTACGGCCCGGGGTTCCACCGCATCCCGCCCCCACCACGCTGCCGGGTTCAGTAGCGTAAGTGGACAGGCCAGGAGACGCAGCAGGGCGGGGGCTCACCGGTATGACGGACGCGGCGCAGCCCGGTCGACCCCAGGGCCCGGTGGACCCGGAAGAAGGGCCCGTCCAGCGGTTCGCCTCCGAACTGCGCGCGCTCCGGGAGGAGTCCGGCACACCGACCTACCGGGACATGGCCAGGGCGACCGGGCTCGCGGTCAGCACCCTGTCAACTGCCGCGGCCGGGCGGCGATTGCCGTCACTGCCCGTCGCGCTGTCCTTCGCCGGGTTCTGCGGCGGGGACCCCGGCGAGTGGGAGCAGCGGTGGCGGCGCGCGGCCGAGGAGGACAGCGCCCTGCGCGCCGCCGGCAGCGGCAGTGCCCCGCCGTACCGGGGGCTGTCCCGGTTCGAACCGGCCGACGCCGGCCTGTTCTTCGGCCGCGACGCCGTACTGGAGCGGCTGGTCGCCCTGTCCGGCAGCCGCCGGTTCACCGCCGTCTTCGGCCCGTCGGGCAGCGGCAAGTCCTCGCTGCTGCGGGCCGGCCTGATCCCCCGGCTCGGCGCCGCCGACCCAACTGCCCCGCGCCCCGCGGCGATCCGCATCCTCACGCCCGGTCCCCGCCCGCTCACGACGCACCGCGACCGGCTGCGGCCGGCCCCCGGCGACAGAGACGGCGGCGACGGCGACGGCGATACCTGGCTGATCGTCGACCAGTTCGAGGAGCTGTACACCCTGCGTCCCGACCCGCAGGAGCGGCAGGAGTTCGTCCGCCGGCTGCTGGCCGCGCAGGAGCCCGGCAGCCGGCTGCGGGTGGTCGTCGCGGTGCGCGCCGACTTCCTGGGCCACTGCACCCGGCACCCGGAGCTCGTCGCCGCCCTCCAGGAGGGCTCCGTGCTGACCGGCCCGATGAGCCGGGACGAGCTGCGAGCGGCGATCACCAGGCCCGCGACGGTACGCGGGCTGCGCGTGGAGAGCGCGTTGACGGAGCAGCTGCTCTCCGCCGTCG
Source organism: Actinacidiphila sp. bgisy144 (assembly GCF_057708105.1). Taxonomy (NCBI): domain Bacteria; kingdom Bacillati; phylum Actinomycetota; class Actinomycetes; order Kitasatosporales; family Streptomycetaceae; genus Actinacidiphila; species Actinacidiphila sp. bgisy144. The sequence continues at coordinate 195,827 of NZ_JBYIRM010000007.1, forward strand.
AGGGCGAACCCGGCGGGCTGCCGCTCATGTCCCACGCCCTGCTGGAGACATGGCGGCACCGCAAGGGCAACGTGCTGACGCTGGCCGCCTACGAGCAGGTCGGCGGGCTGCGCCAGGCGGTCGCCCGGACCGCCGAGGAGGTCTACGGCAAGTTCACCCCGGCGCAGGCCGGCACCGCCCGCCGCATCCTGCTCCGGCTGGTCGTCCCCGGCCGCAACGGTGCGCCCGACACCCGCCGCCCCGCCGACCGGGCCGAGATAGACGCCGGCGAGGACAGGGAGACCACCGACGCCGTCGTGGAACAGCTGGTACGGGCCCGGCTGCTCACGGTCGACGCGGCGGCGCACCCGCCCACCGCGCCGGACGCCCTCGCCGCCCCGGCAGACGGCCCGGCAGACGACACGGCACACGGCGCAACCCACCTCCCGGGCGACAGCCCGGCAGACGGCACCCACCTGCCCGGCGGCCCCGGCGGCCCCGGCGGCGGAAGCGACGGCACCCTGGCGCTCGCCCACGAAGCCCTCATCACCGCCTGGCCCCGGCTGCGCACCTGGATCTCCGAGGAGCGCGACCGCCTGCTCGCGCACCGGCGGCTCGCCGACGCCGCCGCCTCCTGGCAGGAGGCGGAGCGGGACCCCGCGCTGCTGTACCAGGGCAGCCGGCTCGCGGACGCCGCGGAGGCGTTCCCTCCCGGCGACCCGTCCCTCAACACCGCGGAGCGGGAGTTCCTCACCCTGTCGCTGCGCCGCCGCTCCCGCTCCGTACGCCGGCGGCGCCTGTTCGTCGCACTGCTGGCCGTGCTGTCCCTGCTGACCTCGACCGCGGCGGTGGTGGCCCTCCAGCAGCGGGCCGGCGCCCAGCGGGCGCGCAACACCGCCGTCTTCAACCGGATCACCGCCGAGGCCGACGCGGTCCGCGACACGCAGACCTCGCTCGCCGCCTCCCTCGACCTCGCGGCCGACCGGCTGCGCCCGCTGCCCGACCTCTACACGCACCTGGTCACCGACTCCGGCAGCGCCCTGTCGACGCCGCTGGACATCGGCGCCGGTATCGTCACCGCGGCCGTCTACAGCCCGGACGGGCAGGTCCTGGCCACCGCGGACGACCACGGCCCCGTACGGCTGTGGGACGTCACCACCGCCACCCGGCCCCGGCTCCTCGGGAAGGTCGAGGGCGCCGTGCAGGTCGCCTTCAGCCCGGACGGCCGGACCCTGGCCACCGCGGGGACCGCCCTGGCCACCGCCGGAAGCGCCCCGGACGCCGCGGACCGCGCCCGGCTGTGGGACGTGGCCGATCCCGCCCACCCGAGGTCCCTGGCCGAACTGCCGTCCGGGCACACGGACTTCGTCACCTCGGTGGCGTTCTCCCCGGACGGCCGTACGCTCGCCACGGCCTCGGACGACCACACCGTGCGGCTGTGGGACGTCACCGACCAGCGGCGGCCGGCAGCGCTGGGCGGGCCGCTGACCGGGCACACCGGGGACGTCGACTCCGCCGTGTTCAGCCCGGACGGCCGCACCCTGGCCAGCGCGGGCATCGACGGGTCCGTGCGGCTGTGGCGGGTCACCGACCCCGCCCGGCCGGTCCTGCTGCGGGTGCTGGCCGTCAACACCGCGGGGGTCTACCAGGCCGTCTTCAGCCCGGACGGGCGCACCCTGGCCACCGCGGGCAACGACGACCTGGTCCGGCTGTGGGACGTGAGCGACCCCGCCGAGGCCACCGCGCTGGGCGAGCCGCTGACCGGCCACAGCGCCGCGGTCTGGTCGGTGGCCTTCAGCCCGGACGGCTCCATGCTCGCCAGCGCCGGCTACGACGACACGATCAGGCTGTGGAACGTCACCGACCCCCGCTATCCGGTCGCGTTCGGCCGGCCGCTGACCGACCACACCGACGGCATCTGGTCGGTGCGGTTCCGGCCGGACGGACGCGGGCTGGCCAGCGCCGGCTACGACGGCCGGGCCCGGCTCTGGACCCTGCCGGACACGGTCCTGGCCGGCTCCGACGGCGGCTTCGCGGCGACGGCGTACAGCCCCGACGGCCGGCTCGTCGCGACCGCGGACAGCAACAAGGGCGTCCAACTGTGGCGGACGAGCGGCCGGGCGGCCGCGGTGGGCCCGCCGCTCGAGTTCCCGGCCGCGGTGCACGCGGTGGCCTTCGCTCCGCGGGGCCATGTGCTGGCGGCAGTCGGGGACGCCGGCACCGTACGGCTGTGGGACGTGTCCGACCCCGCGCACCCGGTCGCGCTCGGGTCGCCGGCCGGCCTGGCCGGCGAGGTCGACACGGTCGCCTTCAGCCCTGACGGCCGCACCCTCGCCGCGGCCGGCGCCGAGGGCGTGATCCGGCGGTGGGACGTCACCGACCCGGCCCGGCCCGCGGCGCTCGGCGAGGACCTGGCCGCGCACGGCGGTCCGGTCACGTCCCTCGCCTTCGCCGCCGGCGGGCGCACCCTGGCCGACGGCGAGGAGAACGGCAGCGTGCGGCTGTGGACCGTCACCGGCCGTACGGCGCGGCCCGCCGCGGTGCTGACCGGCCACGAGGACTCCGTCACCGCGCTCGCCTTCAGCCCGGACGGGCGCACCCTCGCCAGCGGCAGCCGGGACCGCACCGTCAAACTGTGGAACGTCGCCGCCGCGCAGCGCTCCCCCGCCGGCGGCAGCCGGCCCCGCACCCTGACCGGGCACCGGGACTGGGTGTCCTCGGTCGCCTTCAGCCCCGACGGCCGCACCCTGGCCAGCGGGAGCCTGGACCGGACCGTGCGGCTGTGGGACGTCTCCGACCCGACCCGGCCGGCCGCGCTCGGGCAGCCGCTGACCGGCCACACCGACGCCGTCACCGCCGTCGCCTACAGCCCCGACGGCCGCACCCTGGCCAGCGTCTCGTGGGACGCCACGCTCCGGCTGTGGGACCTGCGCGCCGACCACGACACCGCCCGGATCTGCGCGCCGACCACGACACCGCCCGGATCTGCGCGGCCGTCGGGCCGACCCTCACCGAGCCGCTGTGGAAGAAATACGTCGGCCCGCTCGACTTCACCCCGCCGTGCCGGTGACGAGCAGCGGTCAGGACAGGGCGTAGACCCGGGCCCAGTCCACCTCGTACACGGCGCTCTGCACGGGGTCGGTGTCGTTGTCGCGCACCGCGTCCAACTGGAGGGTCTGGTGCAGCGACCCGGCGCACTGGATGCACCGGCGTACGTCGTCGGCGCCGCCGGAGAAGCTGTACCACTCCGCACCGTCGAGGTAGCCGGTGACATGGTCCGGCGTCCACTCGACCGCCACGTCGTGCCACTGCATCATGTCGACACCGCACTTCTGCGCCGACTCCTGCTGCGTCGGCACGCCGGCGTCCTGGGGGTAGTGGATGTTGGCCTGCGCGCAGTCGCCTCCCGGCACCTCGTCCTCCAGGTAGTCGTACTCCCCGTCCTGCGGCCAGCTCTCGGAGTCCGGCCACAGGATGAGCAGCGGGTGGTACGTCCACGCGGCCCCCGCCCCCGTGGGGTAGGACCGCACCCGGGCCTCCCACCTCCCGTACTGCTGGCCGAACCGCGACGCGAGCCACCCCGTGGTGCCGTCCCCGTCACCGACTTCCTCCAGAACGCCGCCCACGACCCGCGCGTTCTGCGGGCAGCGCTGCCCGTGACCGCCGTTGCCCGGCCAGCAGCCGTCGCTGTCCCCCGCCGTCTCCCACTTGGCCGGGTCGGGTGGCGCGGGCTGGGACGGCGAGCCGTAGTCGAACTCGTCGGTGCCGTCGGGGAGCGGGGTCCCCCAGCCGTACCGCTCCGCCGCTGAGACACCGTCGTCCGACGGCGCCGCGGCGGCCGCCCGCGGGCCGCCTTGTGCCGGGCCCGCCACGGCGACGAGCACCGCCACCACCGCGCTGACGGCGAGGCGGGCACCCCGCCCGCGCCGCCACCGGCCGGTCCGGGACTGCCGGTCCGTCCTTTCCATCCTTCTCCTCCGTTCCTCCGTCTCGACCGAGCGGGCACGGCAGATCCCCACCCCCGTGGAGGATCTGCCGGCCGAACCGCGTTGGCGCGGCCCGCCGCAGGACAAGTCCACCGCGCGGCGGGCTTGTTCGGCAGCCCCGCCGAGGGTGGCGAACAAGCCGGCGGCCCCCGGACCGGCCCCGCCTCGGCTCCGGCGCGCGCCCGAACCGCCCGTCCCGGCAGCGCCGTTGGAGCACCCGGGCCCGTGAGCCGTTGTTCGCCCCCGGGGCGGAGGTGTCGAACAACCCCGTGCCCGGGGTGAGCTGGACACCGACGGCCCACGGGCCGTTCTCGCCTGCCTGTGCGGGACGGCAGCACGGCACGGACAGAACTACGGAGGACAGATGGCCGAGACGATGCGCGGCGCCGCGCCCGGTGAGCCGGTCGCCGACGGCCCGGCCCCGCAGGAGGTGTCGCAGGAGGTGTCATGGTGCGCGGACCTGGCCGGCATCCGGCTGTACCGGCGCAACGCCTTCGCCGTCACCGGTCTGCCGGCGGACACACGGGAGTCCGGCGTACAGCGGTTCCGGCAGGAGTGGCAGGACCGGCAGGACGTGGCAGCGACCTGGCCGGGCGCGGCCGGCTCCCCGCTGGCCGGGCCCTTCGGCGCGCAGGAGGTGCGCGCGGCACTCGAGGCGTTCTCGGACCCGCGGCGGCGGTTGGCCGACGAACTGCTGTGGCTGTGGGACGGCGCGGCTCTCGGCTGCTCCTGCCCGGACCCGGTCCACCGCCGGCACGACGAGGCGGTGCGGTGCCATGCCCTCGCGCTGGAGGCGGCGGCCGGGCACCGCGAGGCCGCGCCGGAGGAGCGCGTCGAGCTGTGGGGGTGGGCGGCGGACGCCTGGGGCGCGCTGTGCGGGGGACCGGAGTTCGCGCGGCACGTCGCCGAACGGGTCAGGGCGCTGGGTGACGCGCGCTTCGGTGCGGTGGAGGCGGACGAAGTCGTCGCCGCTGTGCCGCGGTTGCTGGTCTCCCCGTTCCGCGAGATGGCCGCGGACGCCGACCTCGCGCCCGGGCTTCCCGAGCTCTGCGCGCGGTGGGCGCGGCACGCGGTGTTCGCCGGGCCGGTCACCGAGGTGTTCGAGGAGGTGGCGCGGGAGGGTGTGCGGACGGTCGCCGAGGGGCTGGCCGCGGTGGAGCGGAAGCGGGCGGACCGCGGCTACCAGGACGCCGTCCTGCTCGTGGAGCAGGAGGTGGTGCCGGCCTTCGAACGGCTGACCCGCCTGGGCCCGCTCGTCCCGGACCCGCGGCGCGAGGAGGCCGCCCACCTGCTCGCCGCCGGGCTCGACGACCTGGTCGGAGACCTACAGGACCACTACGTCGGGCTCATCCCGAACGGGAAGCAGCGCCGGACGGTGATCGAGCTCGCCGAGAAGGCGTACGCCGTCGCTCCCGAGCCCGACCGGAAGGCCCTGGAACGGAAGCGGGACGTCGTACGGCGGCAGTTCGGCGGCAGCGGCCCGGTCCCGGCACTGGAGACGGCGACCCAGACCCGCCTGCGGCAGATCGGCTGTCTTTCCGCCCTGCTGTTGTTCGTGGTGCTCCTCATCTTCAACGGCCCGATGATGGCGGCCGCCGGGACGTTCCTGACGGTCATCATCTACCTCCGCATCCGCATGGTCTTCCGCCTGGTCCAGTGGCTCGTGCGCCGCGTCCGGCGGCTCGTGCGGTCGGTCGGGGACCGCCGGAGTGGACCGGCGTGAGCCGCGGTGCGAGGACCAGGACCGGGCGGGTGCGGACCGGGCGGGTCCCCGGGCGGGTCCCCGGGCGGTCGGCCTGGAGCAGGTCGGCCGCAGTGTGGCAACTCCCCGTGCTCTGGGCGGCCTGGCCCTGGTACGACCACGAACCGGCCGTCCGGGTCCGCGTCGTAGTGTTCGTATCGGTCGTCCTCGCCACCGTGGTGATCGCGGTGGTGCCGGCGAAGACGGCCTGGTGGCACGGCTTCCACCGCAACTACGTGTGGGTGGTCTGCTCCGCCGTCTGTGCGGCAACGCTGTGGGGCGCCTTGCACCTCGCGCACGGTGCGGTCGGCGACCACCGGCTGATGCGCGGCCCCACCGCCACCGTCACGGCCACCCTCACGCAATGCAGGGGAGGCACCTTCGAGGGCCTCCCGACCTGCCTCTACAGCTGGACCGTCGACGGACACCGCGGCCGGCAACGGGACGTCGTCGCGTCGGCGACGCACCATCCCCGCCAGAAGCAGATCCGCGTCAACACCGACCAGAACGTCGAGCTGGTCCATACCCGCTTCAGGGAAGTCGCGAAGTGGACCGTCGCCGGCCTGCTCCTCGCGATCGACCTCGCCGTGTTCACCGCCGGGCGCAGCGCCTTCGAGCGGAACCTTGCGGATGGTCAGCGCCGACGGCGGCCTTGGTGAGCAGCACCGTGGCCACTGCCGGCAGGCCGGGTGCGTCGGGAGCGGCGGGTGCGTCGGGCACGTCGGGCGCCTTGTCGCCGTACAGGGGGCGTCACTTGCCGCGTCACTTGCCGCTGTAGACGGGGAAGGCGCTGTGCTCGCCGTAGTCCACGTCGCGCAGGTTCCGCAGCAGGTCCATGTCGGCGCCGGAGATCTCGAAGCCGACCTCGGCGTTGGACCGCATGTGGTCGGGGTTCGCGGTCTTGGGCAGCGACACCGTGCCCAGTTGGAGGGTGTAGCGGATGCACAGCTGAGGGACGGACACGCCGTACTTCTCCGCCATCGCCCTGACCTCGGCGTTCTTCAGGATCGCGCCGTGGGCGATCGGCGAGTACGCCTCCACGAGGATCTGCCGGCTCGCGCAGTAGGTCAGCAGCTCGGAAGGGGTGTTGCCGGCGTGCACGAGCAACTGGTTGACGTGCGGGGCGACCCGCGCGCCGTCCAGGACGTTCTCCAGGTCCTGCTGCTGGAAGTTGGAGACGCCGATGGCACGGATCGTGCCGGCCAGGTGGGCGTCCTCCAGGGCACGCCACGCCTCACGGTTGCCCTGGGCGTAGTCGCCGCCGCGGAAGTCGTCCCACGGCTGCGGGCTGTGGATCAGCATCAGGTCGATATGGTCCAGGCCCAGCTTCGCCAGCGAGCCGTCGATCGCGTCGACCGCATGCTGGTAGTCCTTGATCTCCGCGGCGAGCTTGGTCGAGACGAACAGCTCGTCACGCGGCACCCCGCAGGTGCGCACGCCCTCGCCGACGCCGCGCTCGTTGCCGTACGCCTGGGCGGTGTCGATGTTGCGGTAGCCGATCTCGACGGCCGCGCGAACCGCGTCGGCGGCCTTGTCGTCGTCGATGAACCAGGTGCCGAGCCCCAGCGTGGGGATCTCGACGCCGTTCGCCAGGGTGTAGGTCTCGTCCAGGACGGTCATGCGCTCGCTCCGTTCCTCGGCAGCTGCCCGTACACCTCGTCGGCGACGGGTTCGAGCCACTCGTTGCTGACGTTCTCGCCCGGCGTGATGAAGGCGACGTGGGAGAACCACGCATCGGCCTTCGCGCCGTGCCAGTGCTTCGTGCCCGCCGGGACGCGGACCACGCTTCCCGGTTCCATGCTGACCGGAGCCTCGCCGTCGGCCTGGTACCAGCCGCTGCCCGCCGTGCACAGCAGGATCTGGTCCCCGCCGCCGGCGGTGCCGTGGTGGATGTGCCAGTTGTTGCGGCAGCCCGGTTCGAAGGAGACGTTGCTGACGGGAACGCTCCCTGAGGCGAGCGGGGCCAGGTAGCTCTGGCCGACGAAGTACTGCGCGTAAGCGTCGTTCTTCTCCCCGAGCGGGAAGATCTGGTCAAATCCGTTGCCGGCCATGTCGTTCTTTCTTTCCGTCTGTTTCGGCCCGCCTCACCGTGCGGTGCGGGTGCCGTCTTCCGGGGTCTCGTCTTCCCGGATGTCGTCTTTCCGGCTCGCGTGCGCGCCTGCGCTCAGGCGGAGGACTCGTCGGCGATCTTCTTCAGCTGCGTGATCGCGGTCATGGCGTTGGGCCAGCCGGCGTAGAAGGCCAGGTGTGTGATCGCCTCCGACAGCTCCTGCACGCTCAGCCCGTTCTCCAGCGCCTTGCCCAGGTGGAAGGGGAGCTGCTCGGTGCGGTACAGAGCCGCCAGCACGCTGACCGTGACCAGGCTCCGGTCGCGCGGCGACAGCTCCGGCCGCTCCCACACGTCGGCGAACAGCACGTCATTGCTGACCTCGACCAGCTTCGGCGCGATACCGGCCAGCTCCTGGGGTGCGGACAACTTGGCCATCGGATGACTCCCTGCAACGAAACGAACACATGGACCGGCACGGATACGGCTCGGACCCACCGTCCGCCACCGGCGGCCCGACGGCATCTCCAGCGGAGGCCGCGATGCCGTCGGCGCGGCGCCGCATCCCTGCCGACTTCAAGAAAACCGCAGCTCACAGGCCCGGGAAAGGCACCGCCGTTACAGGTACTGACAGGACCCCCCACCTCTGCTCCACCCCGCCTAGCCTGGACGGCATGGACACCGCCCAGGAGATCCGCGAGTTCCTCGCCACCCGCCGCGCGAGGATCACCCCGCAGCAGGCCGGGCTGCCCGCCTTCGGCGGTGGAAACCGCCGGGTGCCCGGGCTGCGCCGCGAGGAGGTCGCCCTCCTGGCCGGAGTCAGCATCGACTACTACGCCCGCCTGGAACGCGGCCAGCTGGCCGGGGCCTCCGAAGAAGTCCTCGACGCACTCTGCCGCGCCCTCCAGCTCGACGACGCCGAACGCTCCCATTTGCACGACCTGGCCACCGCCCAGCGCCGGCGGCCGACCCGCCGCACCACTCGCCGGACCGGGGCCACCGTCCCCGCCAGCCTCAGGCGGGTCCTGGAGTCCATGACCGGCTCGCCGGCCTTCATCCGCAACGGCCGCCTCGACATCCTCGCCGTCAACGACCTCGGCCGCGCCCTGTACGCCCCCTTGTTCACCGCCACGGCCCCCGCCCCGGTGAACATCGCCCGCTTCCAGTTCCTCGACCCCACCAGCCGCGACTTCTTCCCCGACTGGGCCACCTCGGTCAACACCACCGTCTCCCTGCTGCGCACCGAAGCAGGACGCGCCCCGTCCGACACCGAACTGACCGGACTCATCGGCGAACTCGCCACCCGCAGCGACGAGTTCCGCGCGGCATGGGCGAAGCACAACGTGCGCCTGCACCAGACCGGACGCAAGGCGTTCCGCCACCCGGCGGTCGGCGAGATCACCCTCGACTTCGACACCATGCAGCTACCGGGCCAGGCCGGGCTGACCCTCACCGCGTACAGCGCCGAACCGGGCACCCCCGATCACGACTCGCTCGTGCTGCTCGCGTCCTGGGCCGCGACGGAACAGGAACGAGCGGACACCGGACCCTGACCACCCCGGCCACACCGGCGGCGGGCAGAACACATACGGACCCTCGGCGACAGCCAGGTCAGGGGACGCCCCAGCCTCCGTCGGGTTCGCCGCCGACGTGGGTCAGTGCGGCCTGGTGAAAGGCCTTGAGCCGGGCCGATTCCACCGGCGGCCGCCAGACGAAGCCCCATTCGTAGGGCGGCGCGTCGCCGAGCGGGACGTAGGCCACGTCGGGAGGGCGTAGGAGGCGGCAGCGTGGGCGGATGCGGGGTAGACGCCACGTCCGGCGCCGACCAGGGCAATGAGCTCCTGGACGGTCTCCCCCGTCCTCGCCGCGTCCGACCAGGCGGCCGTCCGGGGTGCGCGCCGGGACGTGGTGCGCGTCCCAGTCGTCGGGGAGGGAGCGCGGTGAGCGCAGCACGGTGTCGCGGGCGAGGTCGTCGAGGCGGACGCAGGCGCGTCGGGCGAAGGGGTGGCGGGCCGAAACGACGAGCGCGTGGGGTTCGCGGACGAGCACCGGTCCGACGGTCAGGTCCGGCTCCTCGACGGGCCGGGAGCACAGGAGGACGTCGATCTCGCCGCTGCGCAGCGGCACGTAGCCGTCGCTGAACTGCACCTCGCGAATGTGTATTTCCACGTCGGTGTGCCGACGCCGCTGCGCTCCCCTCGCGCTCCCTCGGACCTCTGCAAGCGCCACCGGTCGGCCTGTCGGACAGACGAAGCGCCGGCGAAAGGTAAAAACCCCAGGTCGCGAACTGTGCGACCTGGGGTTCCGGGTGAGCCGCCTTCGGGATTCGAACCCGAGACCTACGCATTACGAGTGCGTTGCTCTGGCCAACTGAGCTAAGGCGGCTTGGTGCGGGTGGTGCACTGCTTCGGACAAGGGTGTCAGCAGCAGCGGAGGAAAGTCTACAGGGTTCCCGGGGGTGGTCGGGACCGCGGGGGGATCATGGGGAGGGGCTGGTCACGGGGGTGGTCACCGGGCCGGGCGGGGCCGGGTGGGGGGCCGGTTGCGGGGCGGGGGCGGGTCAGGAGCAGGTTTTGCCGTTGGGCGGAACCGTCCCCGCCAGGAGGTAGGCGTTGACGGCGGAGTCGATGCAGGAGGACCCGCGGGCGTAGGCGGTGTGGCCGTCGCCCTGGTACGTGAGGAGGTGGCCCGAGGAGAGCTGGGACGCCAGGGACTTCGCCCAGGCGTACGGGGTCGCCGGGTCGCGGGTGGTGCCGACCACGAGGATCGGGCCGGCCCCGTCGGCGGTGATCTTCGCGGCGTGGCCGGTCGACGCGACCGGCCAGTACGCGCAGCCGAGGGACGACCAGGCGAGGGTGGTGCCGAAGAGCGGGGACGCCTTGCGGAAGGAGGGCAGCGCCTTCTCGACGTCGGCGGGGGACTTGAAGGCGGGGGGCAGGTCGAGGCAGTTGACGGCGGCGTTGGCGTACATCAGGTTGCTGTACTTGCCGCTGTCGTCGCGCTCGTAGTAGCTGTCCGAGAGCTGGAGGAGCGCGTCGCCCTGGCCCTTGGTCGCGTCGGTGAGGGCGCTGCGCAGGCTCGGCCAGGCGGACTGGTCGTACATCGCGGAGATCACACCGGTGGTGCCGAGGGCCTCGGTGAGCGGGCGGGAGACGTCGCCGGTCTTGAGCGGGTGGGCGTCGAGGGAGGCGAAGAGCGCGGTGAGGTGCTTGCCGGCGTCGGCGACGGAAGTGGTGCCGAGCGGGCAGCCGGAACGGGCGACGCAGTCCTTCGCGAAGGCGTCGAACGCGACCTCGAAGCCGCCGGCCTGGGTGCGGCTGCTGTCGAGCGCGCTGATCGAGGGGTCCATGGCGCCGTCGAGCACCAGGTGGCCGACGTTCTTGGGGAACAGCCCGGCGTAGGTGGCGCCGAGGAAGGTGCCGTACGACTTGCCGATGTAGTTGAGCTTCTTGTCGCCGAGGATGGCGCGCAGCACGTCCATGTCGCGGGCGGAGTCGACGGTGGAGACGTGGGCGAGCAGCTTGCCGGAACGGTGTTCGCAGCCGTTGTCGAAGGTGCGGTCGGCGGTGGTGACGGCCTTGATCTCGGCGCTGTTGTCGGGGGTGGTGTCGACGGCCGTGAAGGCGTCCATCTGCTTGTCGGTGAGGCACTCGACGGGCTGGCTGCGGGCGACGCCGCGCGGGTCGACGGCGACCATGTCGTAGCGCGAGGTGACGGCGGAGGGGTAGCCGAGGGCCGCGTACTGGAGGTAGTCGATCGCGGAGCCGCCCGGGCCGCCCGGGTTGACCAGGAGGGAGCCGAGTTTGCCGCCCTTGCCGGTGGCCGCCTTGCGGGCGACGGCGAGCTTGAGGTCGTCGGCGGACACGGGGTGGGCGTAGTCCAGCGGGACCTTCATCGTGCCGCAGTCGAAGCCCGACACGCCGCAACTGTGCCAGCTGATCTTCTGGTTGTAATACGACGCCAGGTTCGCGCTGATGCCGCCCGCGGCGGAGCCGGCCGCCCCGGAGGACGCGGCGGTGGACCCCGCGGAGGCGCCGGGCGAGTCCGCGGCCGCCTTGTGACCGCCCCCTCCCGAGCAGGCGGACAGCAGCAGCCCGGTCACCGCGATCACGGTGGCGGGCATGCGGAGCAGGCGCATGGAGTGCTTGGCGGCTGGCATCGGCGGCTCGGGTCCTCCCGTTGACGTGAGGCGAGCGTATCCGGCGTGGGGCGCCGAGGTTCGCCACGCCTGTCGCCTTTTGAGTGATTCCGGGTTTTACGGGTGGTTACGAGGTGTGACGAGGGGGTGGGTGGGCATTCAAGAGGTGTGGGGCTGGTGGGGTTGGCCGGGCCACAGTGGCGGATGAGGGTGCGGGCGCGGTTGGGCGCGGGGTAGGGGTGGGTGGGTGGTGCGGGTGAGCGGCACGGGTGGACGGTGCGTGATCAGGGCGCCGTGGCGGGTCGGTGCGCGGGCGGCGGCGCGGAGGAACTGGACGCGGAGGGCCTGGGTGCGGAGTGGGGTGCGGACGGCGCGCGGGGCGCCGGTGCGGAGTGGGGTGCGCGCGGGGCCTTGGTGGCGGCCGCGGATGTGGTGCCGGGTGCCGAGGCAGGTGTCCTGGCGGGTGCCGTCGCGGTGGAAGGGCGGCGGGGCGGCCCGGCGGGAGAGGTGGCCTTCGGGGCGGCCGGGGCAGTGGGCGTGGGCGTGGCGCTCGGTGCGAACGGCGACCCGGGCGTCGGGGTGAGGCTCGCCGTCGGGGTACGGGCCGGGCTGTCCAGCTTCTCGGTGAAGTAGGCGGCGGCCTTGGCCGGCAGGTCCCGCGCGCTGCGTACGCCGTCGAAGAGCCGGACCTGGTCGCCGCTCGCCCCGAGCGAGCTGCGCAGCCGTACGGCGGAGGCGCGCTGTGCGGTCTGCGTGGTGGCCGCGGCGAGCAGGAGGGACGGATAGCGGCCGGCCGGGCGGGCGATGGCGGGGTAGTCGCCGGAGATGCCGACGGCGGCGGCGTAGCGGTCCGGGTGGGACAGCGCCTCGCGGACGGCGCAGGGCGCCTGTGTGCCGAACCCGATCACGCCGTGCGCGGTGCGGGCGGTCAGGGTCCGGTAGCGGGCGGCCACTTCGGTGAGGACGGCCGCGGAGTCGGTGGTGCAGCTGGGCGGAATGACGAGGAGGAAGGAGTTGGCACGGCCGCGGTCCGTCTGCGCGGCGAACGCGGAGTACAGGTCCGCCGCGGCGGCGGAGCCGGACCGGGCGGCGGACGAACCGGACGACGGACCGGGCGAGGGCGAACCGGACGGGACCGCGGACGGCGAGGAGCGCGCCGAGGAGGAACGCGCCGAGGAGGGCGACGAGAGCGAGGAGGCATGGACGATGACGACGGGATAGGCGACGCCGGCCGCGGCCGGCGTGGTGTAGCGGTGCGGCAGCCATACGCGGGTGCCGTCGCGCAGCTCCTCCAGGGTGCCGCCCGCGGGGTGCCCGAGGAGGCGCAGTTCCGGCGGCGGGGCGGGCGCCGGGGTGCCGGCCGGGGTGCGTACGCGCGTCGGCGGCACGGCGGTGGGCCGGGAGATGCGCGCGGCCACGGCACGGGTACGGCCCGGGACGGCACCGGCGTCGTGCAGGAGCGGTACGGCGAGGGTCGCGGCGAGCAGTGCCGTCACACCCGAGGCGCCCGCGCGCAGCAGGGTGCCGCGGTGGTCGACGGGCAGCTCGTACACCCGGCCGGCGCGCTGGCCGTACCAGTACCGCAGCGCGCGCACCGCGAGCAGCACGGCCGCGCCCAGCGCCGGCAGGAGGAGGAGTACGAGTACGGCGTTGGCCACGGCAGGGCCCTTCCGGGACGGCAGCGGCTCCGCGGGGACACGGCGGGTGGCGGGGGCGCTGCCAGCACCTTGCATCGGCGGCCCCCCGGTGGGCGGTACCCGGCTGCGCCCGGGCGCGGTGATCACCCGAAGGCAGGACAAGGTCACGATCTGCGGGAGGAGGAAGGGGAGGAACGGTGAGGAAGGGAGGAGGGTGCCGGACGTCCGGTCAGGTGCGGTCCGGGTCCGGGTGCGGGTCCGGGTGCGCGGGTCCCGGGCCCAGGCGTCGGCTCAGGTCGCCCTGACCCGGGCGTCCGGCCCGCCCCGCCGCCGCCCCGGCCCCGGAGAAGGCTCAGCCGGCGCGCAGCGCGAGCGTGAGGGCCTCGACGGCGAGGAGCGGCGCCACGTTGCGGTCGAGCGCCTCCCGGCAGGCGAGCACGGCGTCGATGCGCCGCAGGCTCTGCTCGGGCCGGGAGGCGGCCGCGATCTGCTCGATGCCGTCGATGACCTCGATGTTGGCCACGCGGTCGGGTGATCCGCCGAGTTGGAGGTTGAGGACGTCGCGGTAGAAGCCGGCGAGGTCGGTGAGCGCGAGGTCGAGGGTGTCGCGCTGGGTGCGGGTGGCGCGGCGCTTCTGGCGGTCGGCGAGGTCCTTCATCACCCCGGCGGTGCCGCGCGGCATCCGCCCGCCGGTGCCGGCCGCGGCGCCGAGGGCGGCGCGCAGTTCCTCGGTCTCCTTGGCGTCGACCTCCTCCGCGACGGCCTTGGCGTCCTCGCCCGCGGCGTCGACGAGTTCCTGGGCGGCGCGCAGGCAGCCGCCGATGTCGGCGATGCGCAGCGGGAGGCGCAGGACGTTGGCGCGGCGGGTGCGGGCGGACTCGTCGGTGGCCAGCCGGCGGGCGCGGTCGATGTGGCCCTGGGTGGAGCGGGAGACGCGGGCGGCCAGGTCGGGGTCGATGCCGTCGCGGCGGGTGAGGACGTCGGCGACGGCCTCCGGGGAGGGGGTGCGCAGCGTCAGCAGCCGGCAGCGGGAGCGGATGGTGGGCAGCGCGTCCTCGACGGAGGGCGCGCACAGCAGCCACACCGTACGGGGGGCGGGCTCCTCGATCGCCTTGAGCAGCACGTTCGCGGCGCCCTCGGTGAGGCGGCCGGCGTCCTCCAGGACGATCACCTGCCAGCGGCCGCCCGCCGGGGAGAGGGAGGCGCGGCGGACCAGGTCGCGGGTGTCCTTCACGCCGATGGTGAGCAGGTCGGTGCGGACGGTCTCGACGTCGGCGTGGGTGCCGATCAGGGCGGTGTGGCAGCCCTCGCAGAAGCCGCAGCCCGGGGGCGCGCCGAGTTTGCGGTCCGGGCTGACGCACTGGAGCGCGGCGGCGAACGCCCGCGCGGCGGTGGCGCGGCCGGAGCCGGGCGGGCCGGTGAAGAGCCAGGCGTGCGTCATCCGGGAGGCGTTGGCGGGGGCGGCGCCGGGCTCGCCGCCCTGGCCGCCGGACACGAGCGCGTCCGCGGCCTGGGCGGCCGCGGCCAGTTCGGCCACCACGGCGGGCTGGCCCACCACGTCGTCCCACACGGTCATCGCGACCGCACCTCGCCTCACGTCACGTCCGGCGGCGCCCGGCGGTTCCCGGGTGCCCCTGCGTGCGGACGGCTGCCGTACGACGGCGCCGCCCGCTCCCCCATTCTGCGGGACGCCCCGGACAGTCCGGCCCGCGCGCCCGGCCGACCGGCACCCGCGCAGACCGCACACACCGCACGGCACCGCGGCGGCGCCCCGCCCCGGCGCCGCCCGCACGCCACGCGCCCCGTCACAGCGTGAGCCGTTGGACTCCCCCGGCCAGCGCGCGCTGCTCGGGCGCGTCCGTCCCCGTCCAGCACGACCCGCGCCGCCCCAGCAGCCGCCGCAGCCACAGCTCGGCCGCCACGATCTCGCCGAGCCCTTCCAGCGCGAGCACCTGCGCGCCGCTGACGCCGTCCTCCGCCGCCCCCGAAGCGGCCGCCCGGAACGCCCCGCGCAGCACCCGGGCGTCGACCAGCCCCGCGTCCGCGAGCAGCGGCGCCTCGAACAGGTCGAGCAGCGGGTCCAGCGCCGCACGCAGCCCGACGCGTACCGCCGAGGTCCCCGCGGCGGCGGACGGGCCGCTGCCCCAGCCGTTCGGCAGGCCGTGCACCCCCGCACCCGACAGCGCCACCCGCAGCACCTCCGCCCGCGCGCCGGGCCGGACCCGCAGCGCGCCCGGCAGGGCCTGGCAGGCGCGCACCACCTGGTTGTCGAGGAAAGGCGCGTGCAACCGCTGGCTCGGTACGGCCGCGGCCTGCTCCAGTACCCGGTAGTTCGCGGCGTGCC
Organism: Actinacidiphila sp. bgisy144; assembly: GCF_057708105.1. NCBI lineage: Bacteria > Bacillati > Actinomycetota > Actinomycetes > Kitasatosporales > Streptomycetaceae > Actinacidiphila > Actinacidiphila sp. bgisy144. Next base: position 211,699 of record NZ_JBYIRM010000007.1, read on the forward strand.
GGGCCAGCGCGGCACGGGCGCGGCGCTCGCCGGGCCGTTCCAGCGGCCAGGGCCGCCGCGCCGCGTCCGCGAGCCGAACCGATACTTCCGCCAGCGCCTCCCCGGTCAGCCAGCGCGCCGCCGGACCGGAGCGGACCCACACCATCGCGGCCAGCGACGCGGACAGCGCGCCGCCGCCCGAACGCCCGGGGCCGTCCGGTCCGCCGAGCCCGAAGTCCCGCCGCAGCAGCGCGGCCGCCACGTCGTCGACGCCCTGCCGGTAGGGCGTACGGGCCAGCCGGCGTGCGGCGCGGTACACGGTCAGCGGCACCGTGACGGAGGTGAGCGAACCGGTGAGGGTGCCGCCGCCGTCCGCCCGGGTCAGCGCGGCGACCGGGCGCAGCAGGTGGCGGCGGCGCCGGTCCATCAGCAGGTCGGCCAGCCGAGCCGGGTGGGCGTCGAGCACCTGGCGGGCGCCGTAGCCGATCAGGTGGTCCGCGCCGCCCGCGGCCAGCCGCCGCCGGTGCCGTTCGGCGCTGACCAGCGCGGGCCCGGGCTCGTCGGTGAGCGCGCCGAGCCCGCCCGCGCCCTCGGCCCATCCGGCGACGAGGTCGGCGTAGGGCAGCGCCTCGGGTCCGCCGGGGACCACGACGTGCCGCAGCCGCGGGTCAGCGCCCATCTCCCGGGCCCGTTCCAGTTCGGCGGCCGAGCCGTGCGCGTGCGGCCCGTCCGGCCCGCCGTCGCCGTCGCCGCGCCCGCCCACCAGGTCGTTGAAGGTCACCGCGAGCAGCCGCTCCCCGGCCAGCGACCCGGGCGCGCCGGGCAGGGTGCCGGGCATGCCGGGCAGCCCCGCGGCGAGCAGCGCCAGTGTGGAGGACGCGATGCCGCCCGACAGGTCCGCGCCGATCCCAGGCGCGGGTCCGGCCCCGTCCAGCGCGCCGTCGGGCACGAAGCGCGGCTGCGCCAGCCGGACCCGTACCGCGTCCAGCAGCGCGTCGCGCACGCCCTCCACTGCGGCCAACCCGTCGGCCGCGCTGGCCGGTTGGTGGCCGGCGGCCAGGGAGGCGGCGGGCTCGTAGCCGGTGACCTCGGGTGCGCCGTCGCGAAGGATCAGCGCATGGCCGGGCGGCACCCGCCGCACCCCCAGGTACGGCGTCCCGTCGAGCAGCGCCTCGGGGGCGTCCGGGCAGGCCAGGGTCGCCGCGAGGTGGGTGACATCGAGTCCGGCCTCGATCAGGTCGGCCAGCGGGAGTGCGGCCGTGGCGTAGGCGGTGCCGTCCCGCCAGCGGGTGTGGAAGACCGGCAGGGCGCCGGCGAGGTCGCCGAGTACCGTGATGCGGCGGCCGAGTTGGAGGACCGCGGTGTAGCTGCCGGGCCAGGCGGTGACGTGCCGCAGCGCGCCGCCGCGGGCCGCGACCAGGCCGGCCCGCAGTTCGGCGTCGGTGGCCCCGCACCGCCCGAGTACGGCCAGCCGGGCCACGCCGTGCGAACTGCCGTTGCCCGTACCGCCGTACGCGCCCGTGCCACTCGAACCGGCGTCCCCACCCAGGCCGTTCGCCGCCGCGTAACCGGCCGCGCCGTATCCCCCCGCGCCGTATCCGGCCGCGCCGTAGGAGCCGGTGCCGTACGACGCGCCGCCGTAGGAGCCGCTCCCGTACCCGCCGGTTCCGGCCGCGGAACCGTTCGCCCCGGCCCGCCCGTTGGCGTTCGCCCCCGGGTCCGCGTGCACCACGCGCACCTCGTCGGGGCGCCAGTCCCCCACCGCCCACAGCGGATCGGCCTCGCCCCACAGGAGCTGTGCGCCGACGGGCTGGAGTGCGCGGGACCGCGCACCGGGCAACGGACCCGCGGTGGCACTGCTCCACCCCACCAACCACCGCATCGCCGCCTCCACAGGCTGTGGACAGCCGGCAGGGCCCGGTTCCGCTGCTGCTACCGCTCACCCCGCCGGGCCGCCACGTCTGACGTCCGAAAGACCATGCTGCCACGTGGAGACGCGCAAGGAGGCGCACGGGTGCACCAAGCCGGGCCGGGTCGCGCCCCCGGCCCGGGGACACGACCCACCCGGACCGAGGCGTGCGCCGGCCGGCCGCGGCCCAGCGGCGAAACGTCTGGTTCGCGCCAAAGTCCGCGGCACATGCCGCAGTTGATATGCCGCGCGAGTGCCCGGCAGATCCTCCGCGGTGATCGGCGGCGGTCACGGAACGTGTCCCGGACCGCCAGTTCGCCGTGGAATCGTCTTTACAGAACCGGCCACGGGGTCAACGGCCCGGGAGGCGTTCGGACGCCGCCCGGGCCGGTCCGCCACCCGCGGGGATTGTGGCAGCGGAACCCCCTGGCCCGCTCCACCCCGGCATAGCCGCCTGCCGGAGCCCGCGGGCCGACCCATGGCCCCATGCAACCGCGGCGGGGACAGCACGGCACAGAGCGCACAGCCGGGCGCACGGCCACATATACCGGGAGCACACGCCGGATCGTGCGCGCATCGCACGCGGGGCGCTTGCGGGCACCCGTCCGTTTCCGGCCATCCGCCACGAGCCTCTTAACGGTCGGGATGCAGCGAACTACGCTGGGTGTACCCGGTTCGCACACGTAAGCGCGGCTCGGGTGCCCGCCGCAAGTACCGTACCGGCCGCACCGCGGCCGCCGCGGTGGCCGAATCGGGCTCCAGGGGGAGGGCGACACCCGTACCCCCGGACGACATCACCAGGCCGGGCCGGCCTGCCCCCAAGCGGCATCACGAGGTGAACCGCAGTGAACAGAGAACACCGCGGGCCGAACGAGAAGCTCGGCACCCTTCTCGCCATGGCGGGCATCAGCAACGCCGGACTCGCGCGCAGGGTCAACGACCTTGGCGCACAACGCGGTTTGACGCTTCGCTACGACAAGACGTCGGTGGCCCGCTGGGTCACCAAGGGCATGGTGCCGCAGGGCGCCGCACCCCACCTGATAGCCGCCGCGATCGGCAGCAAACTCGGCCGTCCCGTGCCGCTGCACGAGATAGGTCTCGCCGACGCCGACCCGGCGCCGGAGGTCGGCCTCGCCTTCCCCCGGGACGTCGGGGAGGCGGTGAAATCAGCCACCGATCTGTGGCGACTCGACCTCGCCGGACGGCGCGGCCCGGGCGGCGGCGGCATCTGGCAGAGCCTGGCCGGATCTTTCGCAGTGAGCGCTTACGTCACCCCCGCCTCGCGCTGGCTGATCACCCCCGCCGACGCCACCGTGGCCCGCGACGCGCCCGCCCCCGGCATGGCGCACGTCGGCCACGCCGACGTCACCAAACTCCGCGAGGCCGCCGACGACGCGCGCCGCTGGGACTCCAAGTACGGCGGCGGCGACTGGCGTTCGGGCATGGTGCCGGAGTGCCTGCGGGTGGAGGCCGCCCCGCTGCTGCTCGGCTCCTACAGCGACGACGTGGGCCGCGCGCTGTTCGGCGCCACCGCCGAACTCACCCGGCTGGCCGGGTGGATGGCCTTCGACACCGGTCAGCAGGAGGCCGCGCAGCGGTACTACATCCAGGCGCTGCGGCTGGCCCGCGCCGCCGCGGACGTCCCGCTCGGCGGCTACGTCCTGGCGTCGATGTCCCTCCAGGCGACCTACCGCAACTTCTCCGACGAGGGCGTGGACCTCGCGCAGGCCGCCCTGGAGCGCAACCGGGGCCTGGCCACCGCCCGCACCATGAGCTTCTTCCACCTGGTGGAGGCCCGCGCGCACGCCAAGGCCGGCGAGGCCGCGGCCTGCGGCGCCTCCCTGTCGGCGGCCGAAGCGCTGCTGGAGCGCGCCCGCACCGGCGACGCCGACCCCAGCTGGCTCGGCTTCTACTCCTACGACCGGCTCGCCGCCGACGCCGCCGAGTGCTACCGCGACCTGCGCCTGCCCCGCCAGGTGCAGCGCTTCACCGAACAGGCGCTGGCCAAGCCGACCGAGGAGTTCGTCCGCTCGCACGGGCTGCGCCTGGTGGTCTCCGCGGTCGCCGAGCTGGAGTCGGGCAACCTCGACGCGTGCTGCGCGGCGGGCGTCAAGGCGGTCGAGGTGGCGGGCCGGATCTCCTCCGCGCGCACCACGGAGTACGTCCGCGACCTCCTGCACCGCCTGGAGCCGTACAACGACGACCCCCAGGTGCTCGACCTGCGCGAGCGGGCCCGCCCGCTGCTGGCGGCCCCCGCGTAGGCGGGCGCGCCCGGGAGCAGGGCCGTACCCGCGCGCCGTATCGGGCGTGTCCGCAAGGTCACGCCCGTACGGCACGCCGCCGCGCCCTGCCGCCGCCGTAGAATCGACGGCATTGTGCCGACGCCCACCACCTCCTCCGCCCCTGCTCCCGCGCCCGCCGTGAAGTTCCCGGCCGGGCCCGCGCCCGACCCCGCCGGGTCCCGCGGCGAGCACCGCATCCGCAGCTTCCACGCGCGGCGCGGCCGGCTCACCAAGGCGCAGGAGGCGGCGATCGAACGGCACTGGGCGCGCTGGGGCGTGGAGCTGGACGGCACCGCGCTGGACCTGGCCGCGCTGTTCCCCGCGCCCGGCGGCGGGCGGCTGCCGGTCGTCGTGGAGATCGGCTTCGGCATGGGCGACGCCACCGCCGCGATGGCCGCCGCCGACCCCGGCACCGGCATCCTCGCCGTCGACGTGCACACCCCCGGCCAGGGCAACCTGCTCGCGCTCGCCGACCGCGACGGCCTGACCAACGTGCGGGTGGCCAACGGCGACGCGATCGTGCTGCTGCGCGACATGCTGCCGCCCGCCAGCCTGGACGGGCTGCGGGTGTACTTCCCCGACCCGTGGCCCAAGGCCAAGCACCACAAGCGGCGGCTGATCCAGCCGGACTTCCTCGCCCTGGTCACCCCGCTGCTGCGGCCCGGCGCGGTGGTGCACTGCGCCACCGACTGGGAGCCGTACGCGGAGCAGATGCTCCAGGTGCTGAACGACGCCCCGGGCCTGGCGAACCGGTACGGCGACACCTTCGCGCCGCGGCCGTCCTTCCGCCCCCTGACGAAGTTCGAACGGACCGGCCTGGCCAAGGGCCACGTGGTGCGCGACCTGCTCTTCGTACGGGTCTGAGGCCGCCGCCGGAGCAGGTTGTCCCGCACTCTCGCGCGGCCCCGGCCCACCCCCGTACTGTCGTCATGGTGACGACACATTCGTACCCTTCCGCGCCGGACGCCCCCCTCGGGGACGACGTGCCGCAGGAGCCCACCACGGCGCACTACGGGCCGCGGCGCGCCTTCTGGGAGAGCCGGGCGGTACGGACGGGTGCGCTGTTCACCGCGCTCGCGGTGTGCGGGGTGGTGATCCTGGCGGTGCTGCGGCACCACATCGGCACCGAGCCCTTCCTGGTGGGCATGGCGCTGGCGCTGCTGCCGGTGCCGCTGATCGTCTGGGCCTACCTGTGGTTCGACCACGTGGCGCCCAGCCCCTGGCAGAACGTCGTGTTCGCCTTCTCCTGGGGTGCCTGCGCCGCCACGCTGGTGGCGATCTTCGCCAACGAGTACGGGGCGAAGCTGCTGGCCTCGGCGTTCTCCGCGACGCCCTCGCAGTCCGACCAGTGGGGGGCGACGTTCGTCGCGCCGCTGGTCGAGGAGACCGCCAAGGGCAGCGCGCTGCTGCTGCTCTTCCTCTTCCGGCGGCGGCACATCGAGTCGCTGCTCGACGGGATCGTGCTCGCCGGGCTGACCGCGACCGGCTTCGCCTTCACCGAGAACATCCTCTACCTCGGCAACGCCTTCGACCAGGACAAGGCGCTGGGCGACGGCGGGATCGGCACCACGGTGGCGACCTTCGTGGTCCGGGTGCTGATGACGCCGTTCGCCCACCCGCTGTTCACGTCGATGACCGGGATCGGCTTCGCGCTGGCGGCCACCCTGCGCCCGGGGCTGCACTGGCGCTGGCGGTGGGTGCCGCCGCTGTGCGGCTGGCTGCTGGCGATGGTGCTGCACGGCACCTGGAACGGCAGTTCCTCCCTGTCCCCGCTCGGCTTCCTGACGGTGTACGTGTCGGTGATGGTGCCGGTGTTCGGGCTGGTGCTGTGGCTGGCGTTCTGGGCCCGCTCCAACGAACTGCGGACGGTCCGCCGCGCCCTGCCGCCGTACGCCGCCGCGGGCTGGCTCGCGGTCGGCGAGCCGAACGCGCTGGGCACCATGCGGATTCGGGCGGAGGCCAGGCGCGAGGCGAAGCGGCTGGTGGGCGAGCAGGCGGCGCGGGCGGTCCGCGACTACACGGCGTTCGCCACGCACCTGGCGTTCCTGCGGGCGGCCGCCGAACGGGGCGCCCCCGAAGCGGACTTCGCCGCGCGCGAGGCCGAACTGCTGTCCCACCTGTGGCACCGCAGGGCGCTCGCCCAGCCGGCCCTGGCGCACGCGGTGGCGCTCGACGAGCCGTCGGCCCGCCGGATGCCGCCGCCGCTCCCGTACGGGCCGCAGGGGCCGTACGGGCCGCAGGCCGCCTACGGCTACCCCGCCGCGTACGGGGCACAGTACGGGGCCCCGTACGCGCCGCCGTACGTGCCGCCGCCGCGCGCCGCGTGGGAGCCGCCGCAGCCGCACGTCCCACCGCCCTACGGCGCCCCGCCGCCCTACGGTCCTCCTCCGTCGTACGGTCCCCCGCCGCACCCGCCCAAGCACCTGTAGGGGCGCGCCGGAACCGCGGTGCGCGCGGGGCGCACACCGTATCCCCCGCTTTGCACCCGGCGTACTCTTTGGGGGGATTGATTTCCTGGACGGATTCGGCCTGGAAATCCAGTGATGCTGCTGTAACACTCTGTGCCTGATGGGTCGGTTCCCGACCCGTGGGGGCTCGTACGCGTCGGGGGACGCCGGTTCGGCGCGCGCGGCGGGCCACGGAGATCGGGCGGCGATGGATTCCGAACAACCGGTGGGCGGGCCCGTGTCGGGCCCCGGCGCGGGCAGGACGGCGGGCGCGGCGGGCGCGGACCCCGCCGCGGACCGGTGGGCCGACGGTCTGCCGGAGCAGCACCAGGTGGCGGTCGACCGGTTCCCGGGGCCGCACGCCGGGGAGTTGGTGCTGCGGGACCTGGCGGCCGCGACGCACGCGTACGCGGACACCCTGCACCGTGATCCGCCGCCGCTCGATCCGCCGGAACTCCAGTGGCGGCTGGCCGCGGACGCGGCGCTGGCCCGGCGCGGCGTCCGGGTCCGCGCGGTGTACCCGCGCGCGTCCCTGCACGAGCCGGCCCTCGCCCGCTTCCTCCAGGCGCTGTCCGACGCGGGCGTCACCGTACGGGTGATCGACCATGTGGCACACGACCTGCTGATCTTCGACCGGCACACGGTCTGCCTGCCCTCCCACGACCGGCCCGTGCGGCAGGACGCGCGCCGGCGGGCCGCGGCGCCGGCCGCCCCCGGACACGTACCCCGGACGTCCGTCCCCCGCCCAACCGCCTTACCGGGCCCGGCCCCCGGGTACCCCGCGCCCCAACCGGCCGACCCGGACGAGCCGTCGCTGCTGCGCATCCAAGGCGACGCCCTCGTCCGCTCCTTCACCGCCATCCACGAGTCGTACTGGCAGCGCGCCACTCCGCTGCCGCTCGCCGGGGCCGGTCTGCGGCACGCGCCGCTCGGCGCGCTGGAGCGGGCGGTGATCCGGCTGATGACCAACGGCTACGGAGACGACCGCATCGCCCGCAAACTGGGCATCGAGCGCCATGAGGTGGAGGACGTGATGGCCGCGCTGATGGAACGCCTGGGCGCCGGGAGCCGTTTCGAGGTCGGCTACAAACTGGCCCGCGCGCTGGACCCGTCCGAGCTGTCGCCCGGGCGCGGATGACGCCGGCCGGCACCCGCGCCCGCCGCTCCGCCGTTCCGCCGACCCGCCGCTCGACCGACTCGCCGCACAGCCGCACCGGCCCCGCCCCGACCCGACCCGACCCGAAGGACGCACCGTTGACCGACCGCCAGGCCATGCGGACGCTGCTCGCCCGGGCCCGCGCCCGGCAGGACCCGGCCGCGCTGGGGCTGTCACCGCGCGCCGAACCGCGCGGCCGCAAGGTCGCGGGGCTGACCCACGAGCACATGACGCGGCTGCTGGGCTGGCCGGAGCACAAGTACGGCTACGTGGAGCGCGGCCGGCTCGCCACCATCGACACCGGGCTGCTCGAACCGATCGCCCGGATACTGCGGCTGACCGAACAGGAGTGGGAGGCGCTGGTGTTCTACGCGACCGGCGCGCCGCCCGCCTTCCCGCTCGACCCGGAGGTCGGCCGCTCCGTGCCCCGGCCGTGGCGGCGGGTGCTGGCCGCCACCCAGGACATCGCGTACATCAGCGACGCCGCCTGGGACCTGGTCGCGTACAACACGGCGTTCACCCGGCTGTTCACGCCGCACGGCGTGCCGCGCAACGTGATGCGCTGGATGCTGCTCGCCCCGGTCGCGCGGGATCACGTCCTCACCGACTGGGAGAACAGCTGGCTGCCTCTGCTGGTACCGCAGTTGCGGGCCCGCGCCGCCGCCCGGCCGACCGACCGGACGCTGACGCGGCTGGTCGCGGACATCCGGCGCGACCCGGTGGTGGGCCCGCGCTACGACTCCCCCACCACGGAGTACCTCCAGCCGCGGGCCGAGGGCTCCCGGCCGCTGCACCACCCGGAACTCGGCCCGGGCTGGGCGACGTTGTGCGCCGCGGAGCCATTCGGGGTGCCCGGGGGGCGGCTGATGTTCGTGCTGTTCGACCAGGGCGAGCGGCCGGCGCCGCAGGAGCCGATGTACGCCCCGGCGCCCGGCCCGGTGGACGCCGCCGAGGCCCGGGGCGGCCCGGCCCCCCGGCCGCCCGCCGCGGACCGCGCGGGCCACCCCCCTGACCACCGCCTTCCACCGGACCAGCAGACTGGGACCCCATGAGCATCGAACCACCCAGCCGCCTCGAGGCGTTGACGCCCGCGGTCCACCTGTGGCTGCCCGACGGGCACGACACCTGGGGCCTGGCCAACTGCGTGCTGATCACCGACCGGGACAGCGCGCTGCTGGTCGACACCCCGTACACCGCCGACCTGACCCGCCATCTGGCCACGCTGGCTGACGAGGTGCTGCCGGCCGGCACCCGGATCACCACTGTCGTCAACACCCACGGCAACGGCGACCACTCCTACGGCAACGGGCTGTTCACGGCGGCCGGTGCCGAGGTCATCAGCACCGAGGCCACCACCGCCCACCTGTGCAAGGAGCCGAGCCCGGCCCAACTCGCCCGGCTCGTCGCGGACTGCGACCCGGCCACGCCGCTCGGGGCCTACCTGAAGCGGCACTTCGCCCGCTACGGCGACTTCGGGGTGAGTGAGGCGGTGCCGCCGACCCGCACCTTCAGCGGCCGGCTGGACCTCGAAGTCGGCGGATTGGCAGTCGAGTTGATCGAGGTGGGGCCCGCGCACACGGTCGGCGACCTCATCGTCAACCTGCCCGGCGAGGGCGTGGTCTGCGCCGGCGACGTCATCTTCTGCGAGGACCACCCGGTGCACTGGGCCGGGCCGCTCACCGAGGTGCACCGCGCGGTGCAGCGCATCCTGGCCTGCGACCCGCGCGTGGTCGTGCCGGGCCACGGCCCCGTCATGACGCCCGCGGACGTCTCCGCGTACGCGGACTACCTGCTGCGGGTGCGCGACCGCGTCCACGCCGGGCACGCGGCCGGGCAGACCGTCGAGCAGACCGCCGCCGAGCTCATAGCCGCGGAGACCAACCCGCGGTGGGGCCTGACCGAGCGGCTGGCGATCCTCACGGCCGTGGAGTACCGCGTCCTGGACGGGGACTCCTCCCCGGCCGACCTGATCCCGCTGGTCGACCTCGCCGCGCACTACGCCCCGACGGCCGACCCCACCGCCGCCGCCTCGCCCGTCGCCTGACGGACCCGGCGCCGCCCCTCCGCGGCCCCGGGCCCGGCCGCTCGTCCGCTCGTCCGCGCGGAACGACCGACGGCCCCGGCGCCGGGGGGGTGGTCGCCAGGGCCGCCGGGGCGGTGGGGTGCGATGGGTCGTCAGAGGGGTGCGGGAGCGGCGCACGGCGTACGACGGGGCGCCGTCCGTGCGGGGGCCGGGCGCCCAAGTCGCCCGGCGGTACTAGATGGTGACGTCGTGGGCGCGCAGCCAGGGCAGCGGGTCGACGGGGGCGCCGCCGTCCGGGCGGACCTCCAGGTGGAGGTGCGGCGCGGGCACGTTGCCGGTCGCGCCGACCCGGCCGATGGTGTCGCCGGTGGTGACCCGGCCGTCGGTGACGACCATGGTCGACAGGTGGCAGTAACGCAGTTCGGTGCCGTCGTCGAGGGTCAGGACCACCCGGTAGCCGTCGCTGCCGGCCCAGCCCGCGGAGGTGACGGCGCCGCCGTGCACGGCGTGCACGGGGGTGCCGGTCGGCGCGGTGAAGTCCTGCCCGTTGTGGAGGTTGGCCCACGGGTCGGCCTCGCCGAAGGCGGCGCCGAGCGTGGCGCAGGCGACGGGCTTGATGTAGGAGGCCGCGAGCCGGGCGAGCCGCTCGGCCTCGGCGCGGGCCGCCGCGGCGGCCTCCTCGCGGGCCTTCTCCTCGGCGGCCGCCTTCGCGGCGGCGACCTGCTCGCGCACCTTGCGCTCGGCGGCCTCCCGGGCGGCCTGCGCGGCCGCGGCCTGCTCTGCGGCCTCGCGCTCGACGCGGGCGACGGCCTCGCGTTGGGCGGCGACCTGGCCGAGGAGGCGTGCGCACAGGGCGGCGCCGGGGTCGGTGGGGGCGGCCGGTTCGGCGGCTTCGGCGGCTTCGGCGGGCTCGACGAACGCGGCGGGAGCGGTCGCGGGCTCCGCATCGGCGGCGGGCTCCGGGTCGCGGACGGTCTCCACGGCAGGCTCCGCGGTCGGCTCCTCAACCGGCCGCGGCAGTATGGACGTCGAGTCGGCGCCGGCCAGCACGGTCGGGTCGTACACGGGCATCCCGGCGAGCGGGGCACCGGCCGGGGCGGCGTCCGGCAGCGGGTACGGCGCGGGGCGCGCCGCGGAGTCGGCGGCGGGCGCGGGGGCCAGCCCGGCGGCGCCGACACTGGCGTAGGCCGCGAACGCGGGGGTGGGGGCCGGGGCGGTCATCGCGGCGGAAGTCCCGTTCGCCGCGGCGGCGTTGGCGCGCTGGCGGGGGAAGTGGAAGTCGTCCCGCTCCTGGCCGGCGAGGTCGCCGTCGAGCCGGGCATGGGCGTAGGCAAGCTGGTCGGACGCCACGACGGGCGCTCTCCTTTCCTTCCCTCTCGCCTACCGGGTTAGCTGACGGGTTCGGAGGAAGAAGGTCTCCTACGGGCCTGACTACTGCCCGATTCACCCCATTTTCTCGGGTCCCCGGTTCCCGCGGACGGGATTCGGCAAGCGCGCGGTCCGCCGTCCTGGCGGCGGCGGTGACGACCGCGCTGCGTTATCGAACGTTAATAGAGCCGGAGTCGTTTTCCAAGCCGTATCAGAGAGTTGGGCATAGGAACAAAACAGTCAGGGTATAGAGAGAGCAGGCAAATCGGTCAGTCGATGTGGCCGTGAAGTGATGTGAGCGTGCATCAGTCGTTATCGGTGCGGGGAAGAGGGCTGGGACATGGTGGCTACGGTGTGTGAGTGGGCGAACTCGGCGCGCAGGCGGCCGGGCGGGGCCGCGCGGCGGGTCCGCCAGTGGCATGGACCTCTGCCATTGCGCGAAGCGCTTGGCAGGTCGCGGCGCCGGACCCCAGGATGGGCGGGCCGGTACTTGTCATGGACCCGACCGTTTCGAACGTCCCGACCGCTTCGCGACCTCTCAGGGAGCCCGCCATGGAACGCCCCAGCAGTCCCCGACTCCCCCACACCCGCCGGTCGTTACTCCGCGGCGGCCTCGCGCTCGGCACCGCCGCCGGTGCCGCGCTCGCGGGCGGGCTGTGGACCGGCAGCGGCCGGGCCGCCGCGGCCGGCGCCGTCGACTACCCCGGCGCCACCTGGGCACCGGCCAGCACCGCCAACTACACGGCGTCCAACCGCCCCACCACCTATGCGATCGACATGGTCGTCATCCACGTCACCCAGGAGACCTTCGCCGACACCATCACCCTCTTCCAGGACCCGGCCCACGCCGCCACCGCGCACTACGTGGTGCGCTCCGCCGACGGCGCCATCGACCAGTGCGTCCGGGAGCACGACGTCGCCTGGCACGCGGGCAACTGGTCGTACAACACCCGCAGCATCGGCATCGAGCACGAGGGCTGGGTCGACGACGCGTCCTGGTTCACCGACGCGATGTACCACGCTTCCGCAGCGCTCACCGCCGAGATCTGTGACAAGTACGGCATCCCCAAGGACCGGCAGCACATCATCGGCCATGTCGAGGTGCCGGGCACCGACCACACCGACCCGGGGCCCAACTGGGACTGGGTGCGCTACATCCGCCTGGTGAACGGCGGCTGAGCCGCGGCGGGCACCGGCGGCCCGCCCGCGCCCTCACACCCGGCCGCCCGGGGCTGTGCAGGGGGCGTAACCGGCCGCGCTTCGCGGGTGTGACCGCGGCGAAACGGGCCTTTCGTACGGTGCGACGGTCAGCCGTACCCGAGAGGGGAGCCGCGTGCCCGCGACCGTGCCCGCCACCGCGACCGCGCCGGTGCCCGCGCCCCCGCCCGTGTCCGTACCCCTGCCCGAGCCCCGGTCCGGACCCCGGCCGGAACTCCTGTCCGGCGCCGAGCAGCGGGCGGAGGGCGACGGGCGGGTGCGTACGGTGTGCGCGTACTGCGGGGTGGGCTGCGGCATGGTGCTCCAGGTGGCCGCCGGGCCCGACGGGCGGCGCGGCGTGGTCAAGGTCTCCGGCGACAAGGAGCACCCGGCGAACTTCGGCCGGCTGTGCACCAAGGGCGCCACGACCGCGGACATGCTCGCCGCGCCCGGGCGGCTGACCACCGCCCTGGTCCGGGCCGAGCGCGGCGGCCCGGCCGCCCCGGTGCCGGTCGCCGACGCGGTGGCGGAGACCGCCGCGCGGCTGCGGGCGATCATCGACGAGCACGGCCCGGACGCGGTCGCCTTCTACGTCTCGGGCCAGATGAGCCTGGAGGCGCAGTACCTGGCGAACAAGCTCGCCAAGGGCTTCGTGCGCACCAACCAGATCGAGTCCAACTCCCGCCTGTGCATGGCCAGCGCGGGCAGCGGCTACAAGCTGTCGCTGGGCGCCGACGGGCCGCCCGGGTCCTACCGGGACTTCGAGCACGCCGACGTGTTCCTGGTGATCGGCTCCAACATGGCCGACTGCCACCCGATCCTCTTCCTTCGGATGATGGACCGGGTCAAGGCGGGCGCCAAGCTGATCGTGGTCGACCCGCGGCGGACCGCCACCGCGGCGAAGGCCGACGTCTTCCTCCAACTGCGCCCGGGCACCGACCTCGCGCTGCTCAACGGACTGCTCCACCTGCTGGTCGAGGCCGGCCGCACCGACCCGGAGTTCATCGCCGCGCACACCGAGGGGTGGGCGGCGATGCCGGAGCTGCTGGCCGACTACCCGCCGGCGGCCGTCGCGGAGCTGACCGGGGTCGCCGAGGCGGACCTGCGCGCTGCCGCCGGGCTGATCGGTGACGCGCGGGAGTGGATGAGCTGCTGGACGATGGGGCTCAACCAGTCCACCCACGGCACCTGGAACACCAACGCCCTGGTCAACCTGCACCTGGCCACCGGCGCGATCTGCCGCCCGGGCAGCGGTCCGTTCTCGCTGACCGGCCAGCCCAACGCGATGGGCGGCCGCGAGATGGGCTACATGGGCCCGGGGCTGCCCGGGCAGCGCTCGGTGCTGGTCGACGAGGACCGGGCCGCCGCCGAGGAGCTGTGGGGCCTGCCGCCCGGCACGATCCGCGCGGACGGCGCCGGCGGCGGCACCGTGGAGATGTTCCGGCGGATGGCGGCCGGGCAGATCAAGGCGTGCTGGATCATCTGCACCAACCCGGTGGCCTCCGTCGCCAACCGGACGACCGTCGTCGAGGGCCTGGCGGCGGCCGAACTCGTCGTCGTGCAGGACGTGTTCGCCGACACCGAGACCACCGCGCACGCCGACGTGGTGCTGCCGGGCGCGATGTGGACCGAGACCGAAGGGGTGCTGGTCAACAGCGAGCGCAACCTCACGCTGGCCCGGCCCGCGCTCGACCCGCCCGGCGAGTCGACCGCGGACTGGCGGCTGATCGCGGACATCGCCTGCGCGATGGGGTACGCCGACGCCTTCACCTACACCGGCGCCGAGCAGGTCTTCGAGGAACTCAAGGGCGCCTGGAACCCCAAAACCGGCTACGACCTGCGCGGGGTCAGCTACGAGCGGCTGCGCGGCACCCCCGTGCAGTGGCCGGCCGCGGACCCGGACGGGCCCGATCGCAATCCGATCCGGTACACCGGGCCGGACGGGCCGCGCTTCCCCACCGCGAGCGGCCGCGCCGCCTTCTTCCCCCGCCCGCACCTGCCGCCCGCCGAACTCCCCGACGACGACTACCCGTTCGCGCTCAACACCGGACGGCTGCCGCACCAGTGGCACACCCTCACCAAGACCGGGCGGGTGGCCAAGCTGAACCGGCTCAACCCGGCGCCGTTCGTGGAGCTGCACCCCGCCGACGCGGACCGGCTCGGCATCGCCGACGGCGACACGGTCGAGGTCGCCTCCCGGCGCGGCCGGGCGCTGCTGCCCGCGGTGGTCACCGACCGGGTACTGCCCGGCTGCTGCTTCGCGCCCTTCCACTGGAACGACCTGTTCGGCAAGGACCTGAGTGTCAACGCGGTGACCAATGACGCCATCGACCCGATCTCCTTCCAGCCGGAGTTCAAGGTGTGCGCGGTGGCCCTGGCGAAGGTGGCCGCGGCGGTCGGGGAGACCGCGGAAGGCGGGGGCGTTGCGGAAGGCGGGGATCTCGGGGCTGCCGGTGCTGCCGGGGAGGCCCCGGCTCTCGCGGAGGCCCCGGCCCCGGCGCTGGACGCACCCGCCGCCGTACCCGCCGTCGCGGCGCCTGCTGTTGCGGCACCCGCCGGACTCGCCGGTGCCGTCGGCCTGTTCGGCCTCACCGATCCGCCGCCCGTGCTCGGCGCGGACGAACGGCAGTACCTCGTCGGGTTCCTGTCGGGGCTGGAGTCCGGTGCTCCCGGGGTGCCGGTGCTGCCCCCGGACGCGCCGTTCCGGCCCGCCCACGCGCGCTGGGTCAACGGCGTCCTCGCGGGCATGTACTCGCGCGCGCCGGAGGCACCGCAACCGCACCCCCCGTACCGGCCGGACCAGCAGTCCGGGCAGGGCCCCGCGGAGACGGCGCCGCCCGACCGGCCCGTGCCGCCCCCCGTACGCGATGTCGTGGTGCTGTGGGCCTCGCAGACCGGCACCGCCGAGGACTTCGCGGCCGGTGTCGTGGAGCGCCTGGCGGGCGCGGGCCACCGTCCCGCCCTGGCCGGCATGGACACCACCGACCCCCGCACCCTGCCGGACACCGCCGACCTGCTGCTCATCACCAGCACCTACGGCGACGGCGACGCGCCCGACAACGGCGCCGGCTTCTGGGACGCGCTCACCGCCTCCGACGCGCCCCGCCTGGAGGGCCGCCGCTACGCCGTACTGGCCTTCGGCGACTCCTCCTACGACGACTTCTGCGGCCACGGGCGGCGGTTGGACCACCGGCTGGGCGAACTCGGCGCCGTACGGCTGGCACCCCGCACCGACTGCGAGCCCGACTACGAGGACACGGCCGGGGCGTGGCTGGAGGGAATGCTCACGACCCTGGGGCAGACGCCCGCCGCACCGCCCGCGCCCGTATTCCCGCCCGCACCCGCGCCCGCCGCACCGCCCGCCTCCGCACGGCCGCCCGCGGCCCCGCCCGGCGTCTCCGGGGCGCCCGGCGCGGCCCGCACCGCCCCCGCCCGCGCCGCGCGGCCCGTGACCGCGCTGCTGACCGGCAACCGCCTGCTCAGCGGCCCGGGCGCGACCAAGGAGGTGCGGCGCTTCACGTTCGACACCCGCGCGTGCGAGGTGCCGCTCGGCTACGAAGCCGGGGACGCGCTCAGCGTCACCCCCGTCAACTCCCCCGACCTCGTGGCGGAATGGCTCGCCGTGACGGGGCTGGACGGCGCCACCGCCGTGGACGTGGCCGGCGGGGGGACCGTCTCACTGCCCTTCGGCGAGGCGCTGCACCGCCACTTCGACATCACCCGCATCACCCCGGCCCTGCTCCGCTTCGTCGCCGAGCGCACCGGTGACCGCCGGCTGCGCGACATGCTCCGCGCCGACGGCAACGACCGGCTCGCCCAGTGGAGTTGGGGCCGCCAGGCGGTCGACGTGCTCGCCGAGTACACGGTGTCCGCGACCGCCCAGGAGTGGGCCGGCGTCCTCCACCGGCTCCAGCCGCGCCAGTACTCGATCTCCTCCAGCCCGCTCACCGACCCGCACGAGGTCGCGCTGACCGTGGCGGTGGTCCGCTACGACAGCCCGCGCGGCCGGGCCCGGCAGGGCGTGTGCTCGCCCTTCCTCGCCGACGCCGCCGAACGCGCCGAGGTGCCCGTCGCGTTGCGCCGCGCCCCGAACTTCCGGCCGCCCGCTGACCCGGCCGCCCCGATGGTGATGATCGGCCCCGGCACCGGCGTCGCGCCCTTCGTCGGCTTCCTCGACGAGCGCCGCGCCCGCGGCGACCGCGGCCCGAACTGGCTGTTCTTCGGCGAGCGGAACCGCGCGACGGACTTCTACTACGAGGCGGAGTTGACCGCCCACCTCGACGGCGGCACCCTCGCCCGCCTCGACACCGCCTTCTCCCGCGACCAGCGCGCGAAGGTCTACGTCCAGGACCGGATGCGCGAGCACGGCTCCCGCCTGTGGCGCTGGCTCCAGGACGGCGCCCACCTCTATGTCTGCGGCGACGCGGCCCGCATGGCCAAGGACGTCGACCGCGCGCTGCGCGACGTCGCCGCCGTGCACGGCGCCCTGGACCGCGACGCGGCCGACGCGTACGTCAAGCGGCTCGCGGCGGAGAAGCGGTACGTCCGCGACGTGTACTGAGGCGTCCGCCCGCCGCCGGGCGGTCGCGTCAGCCGAGGCTGCTCGCGGCGAGTTCGTAGTCGTTCGCCTGCGCGGGCGTGAGGACCTGGGAGACCCGGATCAGGGAGGCGCCGACGTAGTAGTGGTACTCCCCCGCGCTCGCCGTGCCCTGGGCGCCGCTCTCGATCGACCGGGCCCGCGCGTGCGCCTGCGCCGCGGTCGCGAACGTCTCGATGCTGCCGCCGCGGACGACCGCGTCCACCTTGGTGCCCTCCACGTCGGCGGGCTGCACCCGGGAGTCGGCGAACGCCACCTTCGACAGGTAGCCGCGCGAGGTGCCGAGCAGGTGGTCCGGGTCCGTGGCCGCGGTGTACACGACCGTCGTCGTCATCGTGGACACGCTCCGCTCCAGCGTCGAGGCCACCTGCTCCGCCGACGTCAGGCCCACCGCCACCGCCTGCTCCGAGGCCGTGGCCGCGCTCCGGGCGCCGCCGCCGTCCGCCCCGCCCGACGAGCACCCGGCCAGCAGCCCGCACACCGCGGCCACCGCCACGAGCCCAGCGCTGACACCAGTGGTGCGGAAGGTGGCACAGATGCGCATGTTTCCCCCAGATCGGGACGTGAGGGCATACGTTAACCCCGCGGTCCCGCTCTCCGGGAGCCCCGGGACGGCATCCGCTCAGTCAAGACCCGGTAACGCCCCCGCAACTCTCCGCTGTGCCGCGCCCATGCGGCCCGGCAGCGCCTCTCACCGCGCCACGCCCCCGCACCTTCCGCACACCGCGTCAGCCGCGCAGCGGGGCCGCCAGCGCCTTGCGCCACCGGGCCCGGGCGAGCAGCCTGCGGGTCTCCCGCTTTCCGGGTTCGTGGTAGATCACGAAGTCGTCGAAGCGGTACACGCCGGGCCGGTCGGCGACGGAGACGGCCGCGTCGCGTATCGCCACGAGCTGGGCGGGGGTCATCTGGAGGGCCCGTTCGCCCGGCTGGAAGGTCGCTCCGAGCGGGTGGTCCCGGCCTGGCCGCCGCGCCATCTCGATGTGGCAACCCAGCACATGGGTGACCGGGTGGGTTCCGGCGAACTCGGCCAATTTCCGCATCGTCGTGAGGAAGGCCGGGAAGTCGGCGACATAGAGCCGGCCCGGGAGCACGGTGTCGCCGGTGAACAGGATGCCGGTCCAGCGGTCGTAGAAGGTCAGGGACGAGTCGTGATGGCCGGGCGTGGCCAGCACGTCGAGCACCCGGCCGCCGAGGTCGAAGGAGACCGGGGCGCTCCCCGGGGCCGCCGCGTCCGAGCCGAGGCCGAAGAAGTCCCGCGCCGCGTCCGCCTCCTTCGGCACCACCGCGGTCCCGGGCCGGTCGGTGAACTGCGGGTCCCCCGCCACGTGGTCGCCGTGCGCGTGCGTGTGCGCCACCACCAGGCCGTACCCCTCACGCGGGTGTGCGGCCAGCCACTGGTCCACCAGCCCGTCCACGGTGGCGCGCAGCGGACACGCCGCCGGGTCCCCGGTGGCGCCGGAGTCCAGCAGCAGGGCCCGCTCGTTGCCGAAGAGGAGGAAGAGGAAAGGCGCTTCGTAGTTCACCGTCTTGCTCTGGCGGAGCAGCACGGTGTGCGGGTCGTACCAGTGCGTCTGGACGGGCGGCTCCTGCTGCCATCGGGCGCGCACGCCATGCCTCCAGACGACGTCCAGCGAGCCGTCCACCGGAGCTTCGGTCTCGAAGTCGACTTCCCCGTCACGCGTCACTGCCATCCCCGCCTCTTCCGGTCGTGCGTTCCCGCCCTGCCGGGTACGCCTCGCCCGCGCCCGGTCCGGACGCCGGGCGCGCGGACCCGCTCGGCTGGGCGGACACGGCCGCGCCGTCCGTGCCCCAGCCCTCCGCGGCGACCGGTGTGGCCGCCATGAAGTACCGCACGAGCCGCCGCGGCGGCGACCCGCCCCCGACCGCGTCCCGCACCCACGCGTCCGAGCCGGCGCCCTGCTCGGGCGTCACGAGGTACGGCCGCAGCAGTTCCTGCCACTGCCGCTCGATCTCGGGCATGTCCTCCGCGGAGACGACCGCCAGCGCACTCACCATGCCGGCCTTGCCCCGCCACTCCGGGCTCTCCGAGCCGCGGCGCTCCGCGTACCCGAGGATGGCCGCCATCTCGCGCTCCACGACGCTCCGCTCGAGCCTGCGGCCGATCGCCTCGGCCGCGGCCGTGTCCGCCCCGGCCACGTCGAACCGCATCTCCCTGCTCGCGTCCACAAGCCGCCACCGCCGCTCCCGCCGGTCGCCCCCGTGCTCCGCCTCTTCCACGAAGCCGTACTTGCCGAGCTGGCGCAGGTGGAACGAGCAGTTGGCCTGCGGCACGCCCAGCGCCCGCCCGCACCAGGCCGCCGTCGCCGACTCCACCGTCGAGAGCACTTCCATCAGATCCAGCCGCAACGGATGCGCCAGCGCCCGCATCGCCTTCGGATCACTGATCGTCATACCCCAAAGAATACTTTGGCAATCCGGAATGTCAACGCTTTCTTTGGCATGGCGCAGTCGTGCCCCGTCCAGGGCCGGGCGGGGGGTATCCGGCGGGCCCGGACCGCCGGCGGCGGGGGCGTGCTGCGGTGCTGTCACAGCACGGTCACAGAGGTCGGCAGCCGGGCGCTGGGTGGGGCAAGGTGGCCGCATGCGTACCCGAATCGCCGCCGCGGCCGTGGCCGCCGCCGCACTCGCCACGTTCTGCGCGACCGCGTGCTCCTCCGGCAGCGGCGACAAGAGCGCGTCGGAGCCGACCACCCCGGCGACGGCGTCGGTGACCGCCGCCCCGACCACCGGCGCCACGGCGACCCGGCCGCCGGCCCCGAGCGGCGCGAACCGGCAGACGTACCTCGCCGCGCTCAAGGCGATAGACCCGTCGCTCGCCGCCGACCCGAACCAGGTGATCGAGGAGGGCCGCCTCCAGTGCACCGTGATCAACGGTGACTCGCAGACCGCCGACCACCTCGCCGCCCAGCGGTTCAGCAGCACCGGCCACCAACTGACCGACGCGCAGGGCGCGGCGATCGACGCGGCGCTGAAGCTCACCGTCTGCAAGGGCTGAGCGCGCGGCGACCGGCCCCGCGCCCGCGGCCGCCCCAACCCCCGCGCACCCGCTGCCGGGCGCCGCGCCCGACCTGCCACCGGGCTTGCCCGGGGCCGGAGTTGCGCACGGGGTACTCCGCCAGGTATCCACAAGCCCTAACGCTGCGGGAAGGTGACGCATGGCTGGACTGACGGACGTCTGGAAGCGATCCGCGATCGGACGCCTGTCGAAGCAGGCGTCGCACATCGAGTTGATGCACCGCTCGATGGGCTTTGCCGCACTCGGCTTCGTCACGCTGATGCCGCTGCTCGTGGTGGTCGCCGCCGCGACCCCGTGGGAGCACCGGCCCGGCTTCGCGCAGTGGGTGATCGACGGCATGGGCCTGGACGGCAACGGCGCCCGCAGCATGCGCAGCATGTTCGCCACGCCCAA
This sequence comes from Actinacidiphila sp. bgisy144, assembly GCF_057708105.1. Classification (NCBI taxonomy): domain Bacteria; kingdom Bacillati; phylum Actinomycetota; class Actinomycetes; order Kitasatosporales; family Streptomycetaceae; genus Actinacidiphila; species Actinacidiphila sp. bgisy144. Next base: position 232,087 of record NZ_JBYIRM010000007.1, read on the forward strand.
CCACGTGCTGAGCACCACCGGCGCCTGGAGCCTGGCCACGGCGGCGTACTTCGGGCTGTCCTTCGTGGCGAGCGTCGAGACCGGCTACCGCAAGATCTGGGACCTGCCGGCCGGCCCGTGGCACCGCGACTGGCGCCGCGCGGTGTGGCTGGCGGTGCTCACCGCCTACCTGTTCTGCGAGTCGCAGAGCGCGGCGGTGCTGGGCAGCGGCCCCGTGCCGAGCGCGGTACGCATCCTGCTCACCTTCGCCCTGGGCGTGCTCTTCTTCGCCTGGGGCCAGAACTTCCTGCTCTACGGCTCAGTCCGGGTGCGCACCGCCCTGCCCGGCGCGGTCCTGACCATGCTGGGCCTGGCCGGGCTGCGGATCTTCTCGCACCTGTTCTTCGCCCCCATGCTCGAGTCCAACGCGGTCACCTACGGCCCGGTCGGCAACGTGCTGACGGTGGTCACCTGGCTGGTCGGCGTGGGCTTCGTGGTCTTCGGCGGCGCGCTCGTCGGCCGGCACGTCCGCGACGGCCGCACACTGCGGCGGGGCGGCGAGATACCGCGACCGCCGCAGCCCGAGGGCTGGTTCGAGAAGCCCGAGGCCACCGTGCCCGCGCTGCCGTGGCGTTCGGACGGCGCGGGCGGCGCGATCGACTGACCCGGCCGACCCCGCTCGTACGACACAGCGCGGCGGCCCGCGCACACCCCGTGGCGGTGCTTCCCACAACAGCAACCCCCCTCGTACGCAGGGACGTTGACGTGAGACGCTTCGCGCACGGGCGTTCGCGGGAGGGGCGGGCACCCGTCACGGAGAGAGGAGCGCAGCGTGACGCAGAACGGCTTCCGCGCCGACGAGATCGACACCAGCAGGCCGCATCCCGCGCGGATCTACGACTACCTGCTGGGCGGCAAGGACAACTACCAGGTGGACCGCGAGGCGGGCGAGCAGCTCATCGGCGTCGCGCCCGAGGCACGGATCGGCGTCCAGGCCAACCGGGCGTTCCTGCAACGCGCGGTGCGGCACGTGGTCGGCGCCGGCGTCCGGCAGATCCTCGACATCGGCACCGGGCTGCCCACCTCCCCGAACGTCCACGAGATCGCCCGGGAGGTCGCGCCCGACGTGCGCATCGCGTACGTGGACAACGACCCGATCGTGAACACCCACGCCAACACGCTGATGAGCGAGGCCGGTACGACCAGTGTGGTCCTCGCCGACCTGCGCGACCCGCAGGCGATCCTGAACCACCCCGACGTCCACCGGGTCATCGACTTCGACCAGCCGGTCGCCCTGCTCCTCGTGGCGATCCTGCACTTCGTCACCAACGCCGAGGAACCCGAGCGGATCGTGGCCACGCTGCGCGACGCGCTCCCGGCCGGCAGCTACCTGGTGCTCTCGCACGCCACCAGCGACTTCAACGACCGCCGCGAGACCGCGACCGCGTACACCAACGCCACCGCGAGCATGAACCTGCGCAACCGCGCCGAGATCGCGCGGTTCTTCGACGGCTTCGACCTGATCGAGCCCGGCGTCGCGCAAGTGCCGTTCTGGCGGCCGGACTCCGAGCCCACCGCCGACGAGCGCGAGATCGGCTTCTACGGCGGCGTGGGCATCAAGAACGCCTGATCCCGGCCGCGTTCGCGTCCGCGCACCGCTCCCGCCCTCCGTGTCCCACGGGGCCGGGCCGCTCTTCTCCCGCCCTGTGCGGTCGGCCCGGTCCCCGGCAACTTGCCGGTGGCAGTACCCTCTTGACCCTCACGGCCCCTCCTCTCCGGTCTCCGGGCGGCTGCCGGACGCCGTGGGCCCCGGCAGATCGGCCCGGCCGCCGGTGGAATCCGAGTACGGAACAGGGCGTCGGGGAGCTGCGAGCGGCAGTTCCGCCACAAGGGGCAGCGCGAGGGGCGGATTCAGGTGAGCGACCACCAGGGCACGGGCAAGGACGCGGGTGCGGGCATACCCGGCGAGGGCGGCGGGGCCGCGGAGCAGCAGGAGCAGCAGCCCGCGCGGAAGCCCGAGCAGGAACCCGCGCGGAAGCCCGAGCAGGAACCCGCGCCGAAGTCCGCGCCGGAGTCCCCGCAGCAGCCGTCGGGGAGGCCCGCGGCCAAGGCGGTCCGCAAGGCCCCGGCGGCACGGCCCGCACCGAAGGACGCTGCTCCCGCCGAGGGCGCGGCGGACGGCTCCGACTCCGGGGAAACGGCTGAGGGCGCCGCCCCGGCCGGCGCACCCGCGGGGACGTCGGCGCGCAAGGCGGCCCGAACCCGCGCCGCCGTACCGGCGAAGAAGACCGCGGCGGCCGCGTCCACCCCGGCACGCAAGGCGACCGCCGCGAAGAAGGCGGCCCCCGCCCAGAGCGCAGGCCCAAGGACGACGTCCAAGGCCGCGCCGAAGACGCCGAAGACTCCGCCGACGACCGCGCCCAAGCCCGCGGCCACGGCCACGAACCCGTCCGGCACCGCGAAGAAGGCGCCCGCCCGCCCCGCGGCGAAGTCCGCCCCGGGCAAGGCTGTCACCACCCCCGCCGCTCCCGGCACCGCCGCCCCCGCCGAGCCGCCCGCGCCCGCCTGGCAGGTCCCCGGGTACACCCACACCTCCGGCCCCGCCGCCGTCCCCACCGGCCAGGTCGTCCGGGCGACGCGCGACGCCGACGGCTCCCAGGTCGCCATCACCTACCTCGCCCCCGAACTCGCCGGGGACGCCCGGTTCCGCGCCCGGCTGCGCGCCGAGGCCGAACGGCTCGCCACCCTCGAATCGCCGTACACCGTACGGCTCCTCGCCTACGTCGAGGACGGCGCGCACGCCGCCGCCGTACGGGAACCGGTCGAGGGCGTCACCCTGGCCGCGCTGCTCGACGCGAAGGGCGCGACCTCGCCCGAGGCGGCGCTGACCGTGCTGAAGGGCGCGCTGCTCGGGCTCTCCGCCGCCCATGAGGCGGGCATCTCGGGCGGCTCGGCCTGCCCTCCGGCGAACCTGCTGGTGACGGCCGAGGGCACCCCGGCGCTCGTCGACCTCGGCGGCACGTCCAGCACCGCCGACATCCCCGCGGACCTGCTCGCGGCCACCGCCACCTGCCACGCCTGCCTGCCCGAGGGGAAGGCCGCCGAGCCCGTACAGCCGTTGCTGGCCGCAGGGTTGGCGGCCGAGCCGACCGAACGGCCGCGCAGCGCGATCGACTTCGCGGTGGAGCTGGAAGCGGTGGCCGTGGCGGCGTACGGCGCCGCGTGGGAGGAGCGCGGGCGCGCCGAACTCGCGGCTCTGGTCAACACGTTCGCGGTGGCGCCGGGAGCGCCCGCCGTACCGGCCGACGAGGCCGCACCCGTGCCCGTACCGCTGCCCGCGCCCGCACCTGTGCCCGGCGAGCCGGCGCGCTCCGGTGTCGCGCTCGTGCCGCTCGTCACCGCGGACTACACCGAGGGCGCCGCTCCCGGTGCCGGTGCCGGGGAGGAGCCCGACCGGCGGCGGCGCCGCAAGGGCCTGCTGCTCGCGGCCGCGGCCGTCATCGTCGCGGGCGCGATCACTGTCACCGCCGTGGCGACGGGCGGGAAGCACGGCACCGCGGCCGCCGCGGACCCCTCGCCGTCGGCCGCCCTGACCACCGCCGCGTCCCCGGCTGCCACCGCCTCCGCGACCTCACCGTCGCCGGAGGCCACCACCGCCTCGCCCACCGCCACCACCCCGTCCCCGAGCGCGACGTCGGCCGTACCCGCCCCGACCACCGCGCCCGCCACCGCCACGTCCGCGCCGGCCGCGACCACCACGCCGCCCACGATCCGCCGCACCACCGCGCCGCAGCCGCACGACCCGGCGGGCTCGGCACACGTCACGTCCGTCGCCGTCACCGGCGCCCAGTGCACCTCCGACGGCCGTACCGCGAGCGCCACGGTCCGGGTCCGCTACGACGGCAGCTCGGGCACCCTGCGGGCCGTGTGGTGGCGCAGCTCCACCCCGAACCCCCAGGGCTCGGTCCAGCTGGTCTCGCCGCAGACCGCCCAGTTCCCCAAGGGCGGCAGGAGCTTCACCTACAGCGGGAAGGTCTCGGACATCGCGCCGGACCGCGACCGCCCGTACGTCGGGATCACCGTCTCCACCAGTCCCGCGGCGGCCTCCGGCGACAACTCCTTCGCCATCGCCTGCCGTTGAGCCGTTCCGGCCCGCCCGCACACCGGTCGGTGCGCGGGCGGGCCGACGGCATCGCGCTGCCCGCCTCCCGCGGTCCTACGGCTCGATCGGCACCCCGCGGCGGGCCAGCAGCGCCTTGAGCGACTGGATGACCGGGAACACCTCGTTGTTGAGGTCGGCGCCCTGCGTCTCGTACGCGCGCTGCTCGGCCTCCACGATCACCCGGTCCTGCCCGAAGATCCCCTCGGTGAACAGCGTGATCACCGGCCACAGCAGATGGATCACCCCCGGCACCGGCAGCTTCTGCACCATGATCAACCCGTAGGTGTGGTTATGGTGTTGCGCCTGGTCGGTGGGCACGTACGCGTTCCACAGGTCGAGCGCCGGCGGCTCCTCGCGCTTGCCGTCGGTCCAGTAGCGCAGCGTCTGGTACGGGTAGCCGGTGCGGATCGTCATCAGGTCCGCGTACTTGTCGGTGCTGCCGCTGCCGATGATCAGCCGCTCGCCCAGCGACTGCTTGCCCTCGGTGCGCGAGAAGGAGTAGTCCGCCTCCAGCCAGTCCTCGCCCTCCCGCACGTCCAGCAGCCGGGCCCGTATCCGGCCCATCAGACTGCGGTGCAGGAACTGGTGGTTCATGTCCATCAGGTTCTCGTGCATGAAGGAGTAGTGGCAGGCGATGTCCCGGTCCAGCACCCGGGTCTTGTACCTGCTGTCGCGGTGGTAGGGCAGTTCGGGCACCGGGGTGACGTCGGCGAGTTCCTGGTCGCCGGGGAAGACGAACAGGAAGCCGTGCGCCTCCCGGCAGGCGTACGCGCGCACCCCGTTCGGCAGGGTCCGCTTCCGGTCCAGGTAGGGGATGTTGACGCACGCGCCGGTCCGGTCGTACGCCCAGCAGTGGTAGCCGCACAGCAGCTGCTCGTCCTTGACCACCCCCATGCTCAGCGGCACCTGGCGGTGGGCGCAGCGGTCCTCCAACGCGTACGGGGCGCCCTTCTTGGGCCGCACCAGCACCAGTTCCGCCCCCGCGAACCGCGCCGCGAGCGTCCTTCCCGGCTTCAGGTCCCGTGAACGCGCCAGCGGATACCAGAAGTTCGGGTCGATCCCGGTCGTCCTCGTGGTCGGGACGTCACCCTCGGGGGCCACGTCCCGGTACTTGCGCAAAGGGTTCGCCTTCGGCAGCGTCATACCCCCGAACGTACCCACGGCCTCCCACCCCGCCCCGCGGCCCGTTCAGTATGGACTTGGTCAAATCTCCCGGCCGCGACCGCGGGCGGTCACGGGTAGTACGGGGTGTAGGTGACCGAGGACACCTTCAGGTAGCGGGCGCCGTCCGCGGTGGCCCAGGTGGAGGCGTCCGGGTTGCCCGGCCAGTCCCCGCCGACCGCGGTGTCGATGATGAAGTGCATCCCGACGCCCGAACCGGTGGTGTACCACTTGGTGCCCTGGTAGACGTCGTCCACGTCGAAGTCGATGTGGTCGGGCCACCAGCTGAACGAGTACGTGTGGTAACTGTTCGTCCAACCCGCGGAGTTGTGCGCACTCCACTGCGTCTGCGCGTTGTTCGTGTCGTGGAAGGTCTGGTAGACGGTGTCCGGGTCGGACCCCACGATCTCCGCGCCGTCCATCTCCGGCAGCCACGGGTTCAGGTACGCCGCCCACACCGCGGGCAGCAGCCCCTGCCCGTTCGGCATGCTCGCGGTGAAGCGGTATGTCCCGTACCCGTACAGCGCCTTGGACTCCACGCGCCCCGAGTAGTACGTCCCGCCGGACTGGTACGTCTTGATCATCAGCGTCCCGCCGTCGTACCACACGCAGTCCGGCGAGTACGTCTCCAACTCGTTGTTGGCGGTCCACCGGCCGCTGATCACGTTCCACGAGTCCACGGTCTGCGGCGCCCCCCACGAACTCGCGTGCGCGGACGGCTGCACCAGCACCAGGGACAGGAACCCGGCGACCACCGCGCCGAGGAGGCGGCCGAGCCGCACACGCACAGGTGACATCGGAACTCCGTTGCTCGAAGGCCGTGGGGGGACCGGAGTAGTAACGCCGCCCTCGCACCGTAGCCCCGTTGGTCCGTACCTGACAAGACGCACACCGCGGGCGGTAGCCGCGCGCCCCGGCCACGGCGCCGGTGACCGCCGCCCGGGCCCGTGTGAAGGGGCGAGGGTCCGGGCGGCGGTCGACCGGATCAGGCGCCGGCGGTCGGGGTGGAGGTGGGGGCGGCGCCGCCTCCGGGCGCGTCTTCGCCGTCGTTGGTGGCGGCGGGGTCCACGGCCATCGTGATGTGGCCGGCCACACCGCGCTGGATGTGCCGGTGGTCGTAGACGAGCTTGAGCAGCCCGCCCTGGGTCCCGGTACCGGGGTAGATGCCGTCCTCGTCGAGCGTGGTGCGGGTCACGGTGTTAGCCGAGTACGGCGTCACGCCGGTGGTGGCCTCGACGGCGGTCTCGGCGAAGTAGAACTGCCCGGTGTGGCAGGTGCGGCCGCCGGTGTACCCCGCGGAGGTGTGCGTGCCGCCGGTGTGCACCTTGGTGTGCACGTGGACGGCACGGCCGGTGTACCAGCCCGGGAAGACGGTACGGAAGGTCACGAAGCCCTCGTGGTCGGTCATCTGGATGCCGCGCAGCCAGGTGAGGTCGTCCGTCGGGGTGGCGTGGCCTCCGCCGCCGCCTCCGGACGGCGGGCCGCCGGTGGGCGGGGTCCCGGTGGGCGGAGTGCCGGTGGGCGGGGTACCGCCGCCGCCGTTGCCGGTCTGGGTGTAGCCGGAGTAGACGCCGGAGGCGTCGCAGTGCCAGATCTCGACGGCGGAGTTGCGCAGCGGGCGGCAGGTCGTGGCGTCCACCGCGCGCAGGACGAGCAGCAGCGGGATACCGGTGCGGTCCTCGACGACGTTCCTTCGGAAGAGTTCGTAGTCGAGGTAGTACGGTCCCTCGATCTGCTCGCTGGTCAACTGCATGCACGTGGTGGCGGCCAGGGCGTCCGCCCGCACGGCTCCGACCGTCGCCGATCCCGCGGCGGTGGTCCGGTCGGAGGCGTGTGCCGCGGCGCCGAGGCCCGTGAGCGCCACGGCGCCGGCACCGGCGAGGGTGAGCGCGCGGCGGCGGGTCAGGGCACGGGAGACGACGGCGTTGTCGGGTTCATCGTGCTGTCGGTTGGTCATTTGCGTGACGTTAGGAAGGCAGCCTGTGACGGCCATGTGAAACACCCGCCTGATTCCGGCCAGATGAGCCCGCCGCGGGTCCGGCTTCGTACGGCTGCGGACAGCGGCGGGTGCCGGACGAGGCGGTGGCCGGCCGAGGCAGTGGCCGGCCGAGGCGCGCGGTCAGCGGGTTGCCCTGATGGCGGGTCTCCCGAGGCGGTTGGGGGTTTCGGCGAGGGCGTCGGCGTACTCGTAGGGGTCGTGGTCGAAGACCAGGGTGCGGCGCTCGTCGAGGGTGTAGGCGCTCCAGCCCGGGTCGCCGTCGTGCGCGAAGCGGACGAGCGCGGTGTGCATGCGCGTCGCGAGGTGCTGGGGGGCGGCCGGGCCCAGGAGTTCGGGGGCCTGGGGTGCGTCGAGGTGGTCGAAGGCGAAGGGGAGGTCGGCGCAGTGGGCGGCGCCGAAGACGGGGGCGGGCCAGGCGGACTGGTAGGCGTAGGTGGGGATGCCGGCCCGGGCGGCGGTGTCGGCGATGTGGCGGGCGGGGCGCCGGAAGGTGCGGTCGCTCAGCGCCTGCGCGAGCGCGTGCCCGGGGTTGCGGCTGCCGAGCCGGCCGAGGTAGGTGTCGAGGTCGTCGGCGGTGAGGCCGAGGTTGGCCATGCCCTGCACGCAGGCGTCAATGCTGGGAGCGGTGGTGAGGTCGCCGAGCAGGAAGTTCCACTCCTGGGTGGTGGTGCCGATCAACAGGGCCTCCACGCCGCCGGGTTGGGAGAGTGCGTCCTCGGGTGCGGCGGTGATGACTTCGCCGTCGAGGGTGGGCTGCCAGCGCAGTGCGTCCCGGCCGGCCCGGCGGGCGCGCTCGTCGACGCTGTCGGCGGGCGCCTGGACTTCTCCGGGCAGCCAGGCCCGTTCGAGTTCCATCCGGCGGGCGGTGGGTGCGGCCGAGAGGGCCTGCCGGGTCCGCGGGGTGCCGAGTTGCGCGGCGAAGTCGGCGGAGAGCTGCCGCATGCGCTCCAGCGGCGTGAGCAGAGGCGTGCCGGCGCTCATCACGAGCAGGCGGCGGAACAGGCCGCGGGCGGCCGGGGCGCCGGTCAGGGCGAGCGCGGCCGTCGCGCCGGCGGACTGCCCGGCCAGGGTGACGTTGGCGGGGTCGCCGCCGAAGGAGGCGATGTTGTCGCGCACCCAGGTCAGCGCGGCGGTGATGTCGAGCACGGCGCGGTTGGCGACCTGGTCGTCGAGGATCATGAACCCCTCGGCGGCGACACGGTAGTTGGGGACGACGAAGACCACGCCGTCGCGGGCGAAGGAGGCCCCGTCGTACCAGGGGCCGGCGTTGCTGCCGGTGAAGAAGCCGCCCCCGTACAGCCACACGATCACCGGGAAGGGGCCGTCGCCGCGGGCGGGGGCGTGGACGTTGAGGTTGAGGGCTTCGTCGCCCGCGATCACGGGGTCGGGGAAGAGTTCCTGGGCGACATGCGGGTGGGCGGGGCTGGGTCCGTGGCGGGTCGCCTCGAAGCAGGTGGTGAACCTCCCCCGCGGCTGGGGGACGTCGAAGGCGCGGTCGGGGTACGGGGCGCGCGCGTAGGGGATGCCGAGGTAGGCGGTGTGGGTCGCGTGCGCGATTCCCCTGACGGGGCCGCAGGGCGCGTTGACAGGCACGGGGTGCTTCCTTCTGGCGGGCGGGTGTGGGGAAGAGGAGGGGCCGGGGTCGCGGGATGGTGCTCCGCGGCGGTGGCGGAACCGGTCCGGCTCAGGCGGTGTCGGCCTCGTTCGCCGCGGCCGCGGTGTCCGGCGCGGGCCGCAGCCGCAGCGCCAGGGCGGCAGTGCCCAGGGCGAGGACGGCGAGCGCGTAGAACGCGACGCGGTAGCCGTCCACGACGGCCGCGTTGCCGCCGCTGGTGCTGTGGCTGGTGACGCCGGCGGCGATGGTGGCCAGGACGGCGAGGCCCAGCGCCGCGCCGAGCTGGCGGCACATGTTGAGCAGCCCGGAGGCGACGCCGGCGTCGCGGGGGTCGATGCCGCTGGTCGACGCGACGATGGCGGGCATCATCGTCAGGCTGGTGCCCGCACCCACCACGACGGTGGGCAGCAGCACGCCGGCGACGTACTCCGAGCGGACCGGCAGCCGCCCCAGCCAGACCAGACCCACGGCGGCGACGACCCCGCCGAGCACCACCAGGCGGCGGGCGCCGACGACGGGGATCAGCTTCTGGGACAGCAGCACCCCGGCGCTGATGACCGCGACCATGGGCAGCAGGGACAGTCCGGTGCGCACGGCGCTGTGTCCCAGGACCTGCTGGAGGTACAGCGAGAGGAAGAACAGCGGCGCGGTGATGACGGCGCCCATGCACAGCGTGAGGACGTTGCCCATGCGCACGTTGGCGACGGAGAAGATCCCCAGCGGGACGAGCGGTTCGCTGCTGCGACGCTCGACGGCCACGAACGCCGCGAGCAGCACCGCCCCGGCCACGAGCGAGCCGATCACCCGGGCGGCTCCCCAGCCCGCGTCGGGCGCCGCCGCGACGCCGTAGACGAAGGTCGCGGCCGACAGGGTCACGGTGAGCGCGCCCGCGAGGTCGATGCGCGAGCGGCGCTGTGCGGTCGCGGTCGGCGCCAGGCAGGTCAGGCTCGCGACGAGCAGGCCGGCCCCGATGGGTACGTTCACCAGCATCACCCATCGCCAGCTCACCGACGCCAGCAAGCCGCCGACCACGATGCCGGCGGCGCCGGCGCTGGAGGCGGCCACGCCCCACCAGGTCATGGCGCGGGTGCGCTCGGACGGTTCGGTGTGGCTCGCGGTGATCAGGCTGAGGCTGGAGGGCGCCAGCGCCGCGGCCCCCGCGCCCTGCACCACCCGGGCCGCCAGCAGCATCCAGCCGTCCTGCGCCAGCCCGCCTGCCAGCGAGGCCGCCGAGAAGACGACCAGACCGGTCTGGAAGACGCGGCGGCGTCCGAACAGGTCGCTGGCGCGGGCGGCGAACAGCAGCAGACCGCCGAAGGCGACCAGGTAGCCGTTCACCACCCACTGCTGGGTCGGGGCCGACAGGCCGAGGCCCGCCTTCATGGCCGGCAGGGCCACGTTCACGATGGAGGAGTCCAGCACCACCATGAACTGCGCCACGCACGCCACGACCGCGACGGCCGCGAGCGCGACACCGGGCTTGGCCACCCCGTGCGAAGGGTCCGCGGCCGGGGGCGCGGAGGTGCCGGCGCCCGGGGCGAGGGGGGATCGGTGGGGCATGACGGTGCTCCTCGGTGTTTCCGGATAGGCTGTCCGTCAATCGTAGAGCGATAACGGATAGGCTGTCCACCAAGGGGGTGCGAGCCTTGGGGCGGGCGTAGCGGCGTATCCCGGGTCGGCGTGCCCGGACCGGCACACCCCGGGGTCGGCGTACCCCGACCCGAGGACCAGGCCTGGAGGAGGAGCACATGGAGGCGGGCACGACGGCGTTCCCCAAGCGGCGCGCGGCCGCGGAGCGCAACCGCGACAAGATCCTCGACGCGGCCCGGGAGGCGTTCGCCGAGCCCGTTCCCGACATCTCCATGGCGGAGATCGCCCGTCGCGCCGGGGTCGGCATGGCCACGCTGTACCGCAACTTCGCCGGCCGGCAGGAGCTCCTGGAGGCGCTCTACGCGGACGAGGTCGACCAGGTCTGTGCCGCGGCCACGACCGAGCCCGGCCAGACCCCCGCGGCAGCACTCATCACCTGGCTGCGCCGGCTGATCGCGTTCATCCCGCACAAGCGGCTGATCACTTCCGAGCTGCTGGAGCACACCGACCGGGACGGCCTCACCAGCCACCGCGCCCGAGCCGTCGAAGCGGGCCGCCCCCTGCTGGCCGCCGCCCAGGAAGCCGGGCAGATCCGCGACGACCTCACCCTGGAGCAGGTCTTCGACCTGATCGTCGCCATCGCCAAGGTCAACGAGTCACCCGACTACCTGCACCCCCTCTTCGAAACCGTCCTCGACGGCCTCCGCCGCGGCCCGGCCTGAGGAGCCGCCCGACCGCAGGTCGGACGGCAGCAGGCTGCCCACCTGGCTTCGGCCGGACGAGAGCCTTCCGTGCGTTCCGCACCCGAGCGCTGTCGTCAGAGCAAGGCGCATCCTCGAACTCTGCGGACGCCATCGGCCCCGGCTGTGGCGGTGTCGACGTCACGGGTCCGCGCGAACGAGGTCGACGCGTCCGTGGCCCTGAGAACGCACCAGTCGTAGAGGCGGATCACCACGGCTCACGAGGTCAGGATGCCCGTGGTCGGCCGGCCCTGCTCGACGCGTTCGAACTCGGTTATGCCGCAATGGAGTTCCTCGTTGGTCCGAACGGGGCCTGGACACTGGTCGACCTCAACCCGAACGGCCAGTGGGCGTACGTCCCGGCACTGCGCACCCCCATCACCAACGCCCTGGCCGACCTCCTGGAGGAACCCGCCCGCCGCCGACGAGCTGCGCCGCCTCATGACCGAACGCCTCGTCGCGGACGGCGCCCTGGGCACGCCGGGCTGGCGCGATGCGTTCGCCGAAGTGCCGCGCGAGGTGTTCGTGCCCGAGTTCACCCTGCGGGCCCGCGGCGGGAAGGTCCGCTACACGCCGGCGGACCCCTCCTGGATCGCCGCGGTGTACCAGGACACCTCACTCATCACCCAGGCCGACGAGACCGGCACTGCCACCAGCTCCAGCACCGCGCCAACCCGCGGGGTACGCCCCGACGCTCGTGGCGGGCGACGGCGTGGCGGGCCACCCCGACCGAGCGCCCTACGACCGGCTCGTGGCGACGTGCGGCGTCGGCCGCGTGCCGGACGCATGGCGGACCCAGGTCCGGCCGGGCGGCCTGATGGTCGTCGCCGTCGGGTACGGCATCGCGCGCCTGACGGTCGGCGAGGACCACAGCGCATCCGGCCGCTTCCTGCCGCACCTCACCGCGTTCATGGCGGCCCGCTCCACGCCGGACGCGACCGCGGCCGCGGCCCGCCACATCGCGGGCACCCTGGCGGCCGCGCAGGGAGAGCACCAGACGATCACCGTCCCCGCCGGCCTCGACGCCGACCTGCCGCAGCTCCTCGCCTCTCTCATCCACCCGGACGTCGCCCAGATCGACCTCGTCGACGCGGACGGGCGCACCGTGCGCTGCCTGTACACCCCGGACATGGAGTCGTGGGCCCGCATCACCATGCGCGACCCCCGCGAGGCCGACCTCGTCCACGGGGGGCCGCGCGATCTCTGGGCGGAGCGCGCGCCGCACCTGCACACGTGGGTCGAGGCCGGACGCCCCGGCATCGACCGCTACGGACTCACCGTGACCGCCGAGGGCGGCCACACCCTGTGGCTCGACGACCCGACCGGGCACGCCTGGCCCCTCACGTAGACCTCACCGCGCTGCCCACCCCGTCACCCGCGGGTCTTTGTTCGCCCGGGCCCGGCACGCCACCCCAAGGTTCGCCGGGCACGGGTCCGCTGGTCACCTCCCGGGGGGACGCACCGCTGCGTACCCTTCTCGTCGTGGGGGGGACCCGCCGTGGCGGCGGTCCAGCCCTGTGGCTGATGCAGTGAGCCACTGCGCACGACAGGGGAGATGGCATGGACTTCACCAAGAACGTCAAGGGTTTCGCCAGAGGAGCCGCAAGGCGTTTCACAGAGGTCGTGGCATCCATGAAGCAGGCCAAGATCCAGTCCATACGCGACGATGCGCAGAAGGCCATGGACGAAGGCCGCGTCGTTTTCGTGTACCGGATCAACGGCGGCTCGCTGGACTACTCAGGCTCGCTCGATGGCCTCGCGGAGTACATCGAGGTGATCGAGACGGTGGGATGGCGACTCGATCAGTCAACATTCACGCACGACAAGGAGGGGGCTACGTCGGCTTTTCTCACCTTCCGGCGAGCGGAGGGCTCCGTTGGGGCAAGGTGAGAACGAGCAGCGATGCCCACCGCCCTCGGCAACCGTGGCGCTTTGAGCCGGGGTTGCCCGGCAGTCGTGGGGATATCACCACGACTGGCCGCCAGGTGATGGTCATGCCGACCGAGTACGACAGCCACCGACCCCGCTGGGCGAGCCAGGCGACGAACTCATGAGTACCGCCGGCGGAGTCGGTACGGTCAGTGTCCGGCGTCCACGCCGGTACTGCTTCGGCAGCTGTGCCAACGCCAGTTGGGTCGTGGTGATGTGGTCAGCGGCGGTGTTGCTGCCTGCGTTTCCCGGCCGCAGCAGTCCGGCCACCGGTTCCCCACTGCCGCCGCTGCCGTGATCGACGAATCCCATCAGCGGGTGGTGTCCGAAGGTCTTCTTCCAGGTCGCGGTGGCGTCCTGCTTCTCGGAGTGGGCCAGCACGAGTACTCCGTCCAGGTCCACGATCACCGGCTCTGCCCGCAGCATTGCGACATCGGCAAGGCCGTCTCCGCCCAGAGCGACTGCCAGGGCCACGTCCAGCAGGATCTTGCCCGGATCGTGCACCGCCCTCGCACGTCGCCACGGCGTCAGCGCCGCCGATATCGCCTGGTCAAGCCCCACCTTGCGAGCCGTCTCGACCAGCAAAACAGCCCCGGCCTGGGACACCACCGCTCGGCCACCGCCCTGAACGCGGACACGTGGGTACGACCCGATGGTTAGGCTAGCGGCGTGACTGACTTCGTGCAGGTGTCCACCGCCACCGAGACGCGGGAGCAGGCAGTTCAGTTGGCGGAGTCGGTCGTACGGGCGCGGCTCGCGGCCGGGGCACAGGTGGTCGGGCCGGTGACGTCGGTGTTCTGGCACCTCGGGGAGTTCGGGACCGGGGAGGAGTGGCAACTGCTGCTCAAGACCACCGCCGAGCGGTACGCCGCTCTCGAAGAGCACCTGGTGGCGCACCATCCCTGGGACAAGCCGGAGGTCGTCGCCGTACCGATCACCGCGGGTTCGCCTCCGTACCGCCGGTGGGTGGAGGCGAGCACCGCGCCGAACGAGAGCCAGTAGGCGTCAGCCCGCTGCCTGTTCCAACACGACGGCCACCACCGGTGATTGCCGATGAACCGCAAGTTTGGTGAGTAGCGGCGCCAACCGGGCGCGCGGGCGGACGGACGCGACGCCGTCAGCCAGGTCCAGCGCGCGTCCCGTTGCGGCGGCGGCCTGCTCGACCTCTCCAGCGGTCAGGTACGAGTCCGCGAGCCACGACGTGTAGAGCGCCTTGTCGCGGGCGTGGCTGTCGTCATACGAGGCGAGCGCGCTCTCCAGGACGGGAACGGCCCTCAACGGCCTCCGCAGTTCGGTCCAGCACCGGCCGGTCATGATCTGGAGTTCCGTGTGATCGACCCATGCGACCCAGTCCGGTTGGGGTGAGCCGTTCGCACTCGCGAGTGCTTCATGCGCCGACGCCAGAGCCTGCTCGGCCTCGGTCGCCTGCCCGGCCGCGTTCGGCGGGCTCGATAAGGTCCCCCGGCACCCCGGATCACCCCCGACGCAAGGAGCAACCCCGCAGTGAACCACGAGACATGGACGACGATCGACCGCCTCGTGCGGTGGCTCGACGAGAACGACAACGCCACGCCGGAGACGGCACGGCTGCTGCGGCTGCTCAAGCTGTCGGAGGAGGTCGGCGAAGTCGCCCAGGCCGCGATGGGGGCCGCGGCGGCCAACCCCCGGAAGGGCAACTCGCACACCTGGGAGGACGTCCAGCACGAACTGTGCGACGTCATCCTGAGCAGCATGGTCGCGCTGGCCACGCTCACCCCGGACGCGGGCAAGGTGTTCGAAGAGCGGCTCGGCGTCGTCGCCGACCGGTCGCTGTCCCGGCCGGAGCACGCCGAAACGGTGTGAACCCGACGAAAAGAGGCCCTGGCCGGAATCACTCCGACCAGGGCCCTTCCGGTAGGCCGCGTGGGACTCGAACCCACAACCAATGGATTAGAAGTCGCCCGGATTCCGGACCGAAGGATGACCCGTAGTCCACAAGAACCCTGTTCGTGCAGGTAGACAGCATGACTGGTCCACTTCGGGGCAGACCGTTTTCCCTGTTCCGCAGGCGTCCGGGCTCACACCGGGCTCACCGGGGTGCCGCGGGCGCCGCGGGTGCTGCGGGCGCTGCGGGCGCTGCGGGCGCCGCTGAGCTTGGCACGGCAACGGGCCGGGCTGGTCGGAGTGACTGCACTCATCGGGAAGGCGGGAGAAGCATCCGTCCGCCTTCCCGATTGGATCAGGTACCGACCGTGACGCGAGCGGCGAACTTTGCTAGCGTTCCAGGCGATTTTGAGATCCATCCAGCAGGTGTGTCGGCGGATCGTCGGGTAGTAGTGGCAGCGTCGGGCTGTTGCCTGGTGGCGTCTGCGCCAGATTGACCAGTGCAGCATCCTGGCAGCGTTCGAGGCCAGCGGGCCGAGGACGACTTCGAGCCGGATCGCAGCCAGGAGTGCAGCAGTCGAAGACACGTGCACACCGGCACCCGCGACCCAGACGTCAGCAGGGGCAATGAGGGCTCGTGATTCCGCCGCTGTACGTCGCGGAACGCCTGTTGCTACCCCTCGCAGGGGCAATGAGGGCCCCGGAGCAGGCCGCCATCCGGGCGCTCGGCGTACTGTTGCTACCCCTCGCAGGCCGATGAGGGCTCCGGGTCGTCCGGCGTCGTGTACGGCTCGTCGCGTTGCTACCCCTAGCAGGGGCGATGAGGACCTGCTCTCCGACCGGCCGGGTCAAGGTGTAGTCGGACGCGTTGCTACCCCTCGCAGGGGCAATGAGGACGGGGGCGTCACTCGCCGACCAGCGCGCCACGACCCTGTTGCTACCCCTCAGGGGCAATGAGGGCGCTGGCCAGCCTCGCCCTGATCACCGTCCTGTACGTGTTGCTACCCCTCGCAGGGGCAATGAGGGCGGGGTCTTCTACCACGTCCACGTCCCCAGCGGCACCATTTGCTACCCCCCGCAGGGGCAATGAGGGCTGTAGGAGCCCGGCCGCTCCGCATTTCTGGGGAACCTGTTGCTACCCCTCACAGGGGCAATGAGGGCGAGAGACTTCGTGCAGCGCCAGCTGCCGATGGACATGTTGCTACCCCTCGCAGGGGCAATGAGGGCTCGATGGTCAGGCGGGCGGTCGGGTCGGCGCCGGACGCGTTGCTACCCCTCGCAGGGGCGATGAGGGCCGCTGCTCGGCTCCCCGTGGCTCGCCCCGGTCCTCGCGTTGCTACCCCTCGCAGGGGCGATGAGGGCAGGTGTGGGCCAACAGCGCCCGTACGCCGGTCGTGATGTTGCTACCCCTCGCAGGGGCGATGAGGGCACCAGTGGGGCCAGGGCGTCGACATCCTGGACTACACGTTGCTACCCCTCGCAGGGCGATGAGGGCCTGCGCGCGGCCTGCGGCCGCCCCTGGGCACGCCGTTGCTACCCCTCGCAGGGGCGATGAGGGCGTGAAGGGCAACGCCCTTCATCCGGCGGTGTCGTGATGTTGCTACCCCTCGCAGGGGCGATGAGGGCGCAGTCCGGCTTCGGCGGCGGCGCGCCGCAGGGCGGGTTGCTACCCCTCGCAGGGGCGATGAGGGCTTCCGGGCGATCGTGCAGGCGGCTTGGCGCGGCATGTTGCTACCCCTCGCAGGGGCGATGAGGGCCGCCGCCCGGCCGCGCCCCCACCGCCGTTGCCGCGTTGCTACCCCTCGCAGGGGCGATGAGGGCAGGTGGGTTGCCCGGTAGGCCGCCAGGGCGAGTAGGGGTTGCTACCCCTCGCAGGGGCGATGAGGGCACCCGCGCCCACCGCCTGGTCCGCGCCTACGGCGAGTTGCTACCCCTCGCAGGGGCGATGAGGGCGGGCGGGCATCTTCCGGCCGTCCACACGGATGATGACGTTGCTACCCCTCGCAGGGGCGATGAGGGCGCGTGTACCAGGCCGCGCCGCCGTCCCCGCGTGCAACGTTGCTACCCCTCGCAGGGGCGATGAGGGCATGCTCGATGTTCCCATGAAGACGGTCATGTGGATGTTGCTACCCCTCGCAGGGGCGATGAGGGCTCGCAACTTCTCGGCCGAGGAGCAGGGCCAGTGGGATGGTTGCTACCCCTCGCAGGGGCGATGAGGGCGGTCACCACCGCCGGGCGGATCACCTGCCGCGCCTTGTTGCTACCCCTCGCAGGGGCGATGAGGGCGCGGTCGGCGTAGTCGCGCATCCGGCGCTCGGCCTCGGGTTGCTACCCCTCGCAGGGGCGATGAGGGCCCCACGGTAAAGCTGCAGGTCGGGTGGTGGGAAGGGGGCCGTTGGGAGTGGGGTTTTGCAGCGGACCTCCGGTCGTGCGCATGGGCCCGGTGTGGCGCTGAAATTCGGTGGGGGTCGGGGTGGTTCAGAGGACGTCGGTCGGGGCGGGTTCGGTTGCGCCCCACTCGAGGCGCTCGGGGACGGCTCCTGGGGGGAAGGTGTAGACGAGGACGTTGTCGTAGGTGAGGTCGAGGACGGATTCGACGGCGTTGTGGAAGCGGCGGAGTTGGGCGTCGCTGAGGTGGCCTTCGAAGACGCTGCGTTGGACGTGGTGGAGGTATTTGCGGCAGGTGCGGAGGATCTTGGGGTTGCGTTCGGCGAGCGTGTCGTAGACGACAACGACGTACACGACCGGCTACCACCAGATCCGGAAGGGCTTGTAGGGGGTGCCTTCGAGGCAGTGCCGGGTGAGGGCGAGGGCGTCGAGGTAGAGGAGTTCGTCGTAGGCGACGTTGCGGGCGAGGGTGCGGTGGGCGACGGTGACGGCGAACTCGTCGCGGACGGTCTGGACGACGAGTTTGCGCCCGGTGTCGCTGAGCATCGCCTGGTTGGTGTCGCGGTCGAAGTGGTGTTCCTTGAGCTGGTTGCGGGCGGCCATGCGCAGCAGGAGGCGTTCGGCCATGAGGGGTTTGAACATCTCCGACAGGTCGAGGACCAGGGAGTGGCGTTGGCGTTCCATGGTGCCGTGGAGGAAGGCGATGCCGCTGTGGAGGGGAGTGAGGCGTACGGCGGTCAGGACGCGGGCGTAGGTGATGCCGTTGACGTAGCTGATGAAGGCGTTGCCGGCGTTCTTCGGTGGGCGGCGGCTTCGCCCGTTCAGTTGGAGCCAGTCGGGGAGTTTGGTGTCGATGACTTCCCAGGCGGAGCGGCGGAAGGTGCCTTCGGCGCCCATGAGTTGGGCTTGGGTGGTGCTGGTCTTGAGGGAGTCCTGCAGGACGGTGTAGGGGCGGGCGAGGAGTTTGCGGTCGACGACGCGGCGGACGTTGAAGGCGCAGGCGTCCACGATGTTGCGGGCGATGGCCATGCCGGCTTGGGGGTCGGCTGCTGTGCGGGCTTGGGCGAGGACGGTCTCGCCGGAGGTGCTCGTGTCGGAGGTGAGCAGGGAGCCGGCGTAGTCGCCGTAGTAGCTGAGGAGGTGGACGTTGATGCGGTGCCGGTTGAGGAGGGAGACGACCGCGGTGTTGATGTCGGTCTCGGCGCAGGCGACGATGTCGCGGACGTCGGTGACGGGGATGTGGACGCCGGCGGCGTTGTCCCGTTCGATGATCAGGGATTCGTCTTTGCGGCGGATGCGGCACGGGCTGGTGAGCCAGTAGGTGCGGGCGGCTGCGGGCATCTCATTCCGTCCAGCAGTAGTCGGTGAAGCTGCATCCCCGGCAGGCCGAACGCGCGAGGCGGTCGGGGGAGTCGGCGGTGCGGGCGATGGTCAGGACCGCTTCGATGTCGGTGTCGGCCTGGCGTGCGGCGGGCTCGTCGTAGGGGAACTTCCGGGTGCGGCGGGTCTTGGGGTAGTGCAGGACCGCGCCTTTTACGTCGATGCCGACGCGGTGCAGGCGGTGGCAGTAGTGGCGTCCTTGTGCCTCGTCGGCGGGGGTGGGGCGCGAGGAGGACTTCACCTCGTGGACCCAGTGGTTGCCGTCGAGGAAGTCGAGTTGGGCGGCGCCCAGGTCGACCGGGGTGTTGCGGGTGTAGGAGGTGTCGTGGACGGCTTCGCCGAGCTGGACTGCGGCGTTGAGGTGTTCGGGGCGGATGCCCCGTAGGTACAGCCACAGTTGGCGTTGGCAGTGGTAGAGGTACTTGATGTGGACGCCGCCGACGTCGTCGTAGCCGATCATGCGTCGGGCCGTTCCGCGGGCTGGGGCAACGGGAGACGCGTCGAGGCGCCTTGTCCTCGACTGAGGACGGCTACGCACGGCGCTGGGCGCTTCGACGCTTCGCGGATCATGGTCAAAGGGGTCTCCTGGCTCGGGTGTTGACGCCACGTTCGCGGATGCGCATGGCAGGACGATGCCTCCGCGGGCGCAGGATTCGCGATCCCCATAGGGGCCGAGTTCCACCGGTCACGGGCGTGTCACGTGTCCTTGGTGGGCGCCCGTTCGCCGGGCCTTCCCCATGGAAGGGGTGGACCGACCATACCGCAATGAAGCTCCCGCTCAGTCAGGAGCGTTGCGCGCCTCGCGAGCGCCGAAACCCCGCCGAGGCCGCGGGAGTTCGCCCCACATACGTTCGACTGGAGCGACATTAAGGATCTTTCGTGTCTAACTGGAAGAACTCATGAGATTTGCTTCTTAGTAGTCAATAGACTACTTTCTGCTCCATTCGGGTGCCGCTCCGACGGCTCCCACCACGCGGCTCACTGTGACAGGGGGCACTGACAGCGGGAGCTGTCACCGCCCTGAGCTGCGGTTTGAAGGCTGTTCCGATCAAAGGGGATGGGGATGCGGTTACGGGTGGAGTTCCACACGGGTGCACGGGAGTTGCCGTGGCGGGACGTGCTGGCTCCAGGGCGTGCGCTCGCGTACGAGCTGCTGAAGCGGGGAGCGCCTGCGTTGGGTGCGGCTCTGCACGCGAAAGGGTGGGGGCCGTACCGGATGGCACCGTTCGGATACGGTGCGCCGACGTTCCGGGCGGCCCGGCGCCGTCGGGGGGTGTACGCGGCGGACGGGCCGGGAGTGGTCGAGTTGGGCAGCCCGCTGGCCGCGGTCGTCGAGGGCTGGGCCGCCGGCCTGCGGGAGACGCCGGTGCTGGCGTGGGGTGCTACGGCGTTCATCGTGGACCGCGTGGTGCCGGTGGAGACCCCGTCGTTCAACTCGGGTCGCGCGGTGTTCCGCACGTCGACTCCCGTGGTGACCAAGGCCACCTTGGAGCGCGACGCGCAGGGACAGCGGCCGGAGGGCACGGTGTGGCGGCTTCCGGGCGAACCGGAGTGGGACGTCTACGTGCAGAACAACCTGCGCCGAAAGGCCGAGACGCTCGGCCTGGACGCGGAGGTGACACTGGAGCGTGTCGGCTGGACCGGGCCCAAGCGGTCGTTCGCGGTCGCGGGAGCTGCCGGGGGCGGCGGCAAGAAGCCGGGAGCGTGCGTCGAAGTCACCGTGTCAGGGCCGCCGCAGACGCTGTCGGCCATCGCGGACTGGGGGATCGGGCAGGCGAACGCCGCGGGCATGGGGTGGATCGATGCCTGACAGTGACGGTCAGGGCAACAGCGGCCCGCCGGAACGAGCTTCGGACCCGGAAGGGCATGGCGTGTCCGTCGTCCTGACGTCGAGCCCGCTGCAGCGCATCGGGGCGTTCGCGTTGGCCGCTCTTGCCAAGTCCTCCTCTCCGGAGATGATCACGCCGGCGGCGTTCGCGGCCGTCACCGACCGGATGACGAGGGATCTGCTCCGGACGTCGGAGTTGGCCAAGGCCGCCGATCCGGGCGGGTTCTGGCTCAGCGCGAGTTACCTGCTGTGGCCCAACTCCAAGATCAATCCGACGGCTCGGGGACGGCAGAGTCCCCGGGAGCGGCGGGAGCAGATCAGCGCTTGGCGCACGCCGCAGGCAGCGCTTCGCCGGCTCGGCGTCCCCTGTGCGTACTGCGGGCGTGAGGCGTGCGACTGGTTCGGGAAGGTCGACATCCCGCTCGGCGCGAGCGTGGCCTACCGCAACACCACCGCGCCCGGGCACCAGGGCACCGCGCTGTGCTTCCCGTGCGTGTCGTGCCTGTGGGCGTTCCCGTACGGGGCGGCGCTGTCCGGCGGCCGGGCTGCGGCCATCCACTCGTGGGATGACGAATTCCTGGCCCGGGTGACGCGTTCCGCGGTGCAGCAGACACTGGAGCGCGCGGCGATCGCTGCGCCTGTGAAGGGCGCGAAGAAGAGCCCGTACGCACGTGAGCTGGCGGTGCTGACCGCGGTACGCGAGTACGGCCGACAGAGCCGCCGTATCACCGCACCGGTGGAGTTGCTCGTGCTGTCGAACTCCAACAAGGAGCAGGTGCTCGTCACGCAGGAGATGAGCCAGCCGATCGCCGAATGGCTGCGGTCGACGGTGCGGGATGCCGACCGCCGAGGCGGGTACGCGGCGCTGGCTGCGACTCAGGCGACCAAGCAGGTCCCGGGCGAGGCGTACTTGGCCAAGCGCGCGTTCGCGCGGCCCGCGCACGTGCTCAGCGCTGCTGTCGCCAATCTGCTGACGCGGGCGGCCGCCTCACAGGGTGCGGTGCCGCCCGAGGTGGCGTCGCTCCACGCGATCGTGCACTCCTACTGCATCGAGGTACTGACCATGGACGAGAAAGACGTCGAACGCATCACGCTGCTGGCGGGCCGGCTCGCCGCGCTCCTGGGGCAGGACAGCCGCCCCGGTCCTTTCCGTGACTTCATCCGCGCGAACAGCCGCGGCGGGAACCTGTACGGCTGGTTCCGGTCCCGAGCCGTGGAATGGCAGCTGCTCCCCCGCCCGGAAGGGACCGAGCCGGTGCTCCTGCCGGTGCGGGACTACCGGCTGCTCTTCGAGGACGAGCGCTCCTGGTCCTGGCGCAGGCTGCTGACGTTCGCGGTGCTGGAGGCGCTCGCGAACAACGGATGGCAGCCGAAGGGGTCCACCGAGGAGATGCGCGAGTTGCAGGACGAGCTGTCCGACTCCGCTGACTCCGACTCCGACTCCGACAACGACGAGAACTGAGGAAGAACGATGACGTTTCTGGTGGGGCAGACCATCCTGGGCATCAAGGCCGGCGCGCCGAACAACGGCCGCGGCGAGGACAACCGCGGCATGGTCAAGCAGTTCACGTCAGGCAAGGACGTCTACCCGTACGTGTCCGCGCAGGCCGCCCGCCGGTGGCTGCGCGAGAGCCTGCCCGAGGATGAGCCGACGTCCCCGGTGATCCGCAGCGGCGAGGGCAAGAAGCAGCAAGCGTACACCAAGGGCCGACCGGACCTGTATCTCGACGACGACCTGTTCGGCTACATGATCGCGGTCAAGGCCGACGAGGAGGGCGCGAAGAGGGGCGAGTCGAAGACGTTCATGCGTGACACCGTGCTCGCGACCGGCACGCTGGTCGCGGTGGTGCCCAACACGCCGCAGATGGACTTCGGCACCATGAGCCGCGACTTCGAACCGGGAGCCCACCCGGTCATCCACGAGCACCAGATGTACACCGCCGACCTCGCCGGGGACCTGCTGCTCGACCTGCCCCGGGTCGGCACCTTCGAACTCGGCGGCAAGACCAGCAAGTCCGCCCTGCCCGCTACGACCGCGGCCTCGCTGCTCGAGTCCGGCAGCGTCAGGGTCACGATGCGCGGCGTGGAGTGCGTACGCCTGCCCCTGGCCGAACGGCGCCGCCGAGTGGCAGTCCTCCTGCGCGCCATGGCCGTGGTCAAGGGCGGCGCGAAGCAGTCGGCGCACTACGGCGACCGCACCCCGGGACTGATCATCCTCGCGCCGGTCAAGGGCGGCACCAACCCCTTCACGCGGGTGATCCGCAACCGGCAGCACGCCACCCACTTCGACACCGACATCCTCACCGAGGAGATCGAGGCGTGGGCCGACGTGCTGGACGGCCCGGTCCGTATCGGGTGGGCTCCGGGGTTCCTCGGTGACCAGCGCGACCGCGCCACCACCGACCTCAAGGCGCTCGTCGACGAGAAGAAGGTCGTCATCGGGCACCCGCGGACCGTCCTCAACACCCTCGCCACCGAGATCGAGGACGGCGACCACGACGCGTGGTTCGACGACGCCCCGCTCACCTGACGTTCCGCACCCGCGTCATGATCGCCCCTGGCAAGGGGACGCCCGACCGACCACACGTGCGCGAGGAAAACCATGCCCCCAGCACTCCAGGTAACCGTCTCCGCCCCGATCGTCAGCTTCCGCAACCCCCTCTACGACGGCCTGCAGGTCGGCTTGCCCTGCCCGCCGCCCTCCACCGTCGGCGGCCTGCTCGCCGCAGCGGCCGGAGGATGGGACCGCGTGCCACCGGCCACCCGATTCGCCATGGCCTTCCACGCCGCCGGCCACGGCGCCGACCTGGAGACCTACCACCCGATCGCCGGCCCCGGCACCGAAACCAACACCACCATCAAGGACCGCGACTTCCTCGCACACACCACGCTCACCATCTGGCTCGACACGGACCTCGACCTGTGGCGGCGCGCGCTGCGAGCACCCGTGTGGCCGCTGCGACTCGGACGCAGCCAGGACCTCGTGTCCGTGCGGGTCCGCCCGGTGGACCTGCAACCCGGTCCCGGCGTCCAGGGCCACGCGATCGTCCCCGACGACCTGCCCGGCGCCACCGGCACCCGGATGCGCCTGACCACCGCCATCGCACACACCCGCGACCGCACCCACTGGGGCGGCTACCGCTACGCCCCCGACGGTTCGACCGCACAGATCGACACCGGAACCAGGACCGCCGAGGGCCAGGCCGTCGCCCTGCTACCGGCCACCCACCCCGACCGGTTCCTCGCTGCCTGACTGACCGACAAGGAGAGTACGGTGCAGCAGCCGCTGCGCGCCAAGAGCCCCGCCCAGCCCGGGCAACCCGGCGAACTCCTCACCAGCCACCTGCTCCACACCCTCAGCGCCCTGCACCAGATCCGCGCCCGGATCGGCACCATCCCCGACACCCCCGAGGACTTCTGGACCTGCGCGGCTCTGGCAGCCCTGCTCCACGACACCGGGAAGATCCCCTACGGCTTCCAGCGCATGGTCGGCAACACCCCCGACAAGCCCCAGAACTGGGGACAGCGCCACGAAGTACTCTCCCTCGGATTCGTCGAGCACCTCCTCCACCACCTGCCCGCGCCGACCCGCACCTGGATCGCAGCGGTCGTCGCCGGCCACCACCGCCCCTTCACCGGCAGCACCAGATCCCTGCTGGCCCAGCACGACGCCGACACCGCCGCCGACTTCCTCACCCGCTACACCCCCGCCGACGAGCACCACCTCGCCGACCTCCTGCGCTGGCTGCACACCACCGCCCGGCAACACCACCTCCCCGTCCGCGCAGACCTCCCCACCCTGCGGATGCCCGACATCACCGACTCCGCCTTCACCGCCTTCACCCGCGTGATGGACCAATGGGAGGACGCCCTTCTCGACGACGGGCCCCACGGACGCGCCACCACCCTGCTGCTCGGCGCCGTCACCATGGCCGACCACCTCTCCTCGGCGGACTCACCACTCGACACCGCCCACCCGCTCACCCCCGCATACCCCCACGCACTGGCCAACCGGCTCGCGGCAACCGGCCACCAGCTCCGCCCCCAACAGCAGGACGCCGCCCGCACCAGCGGCCACATGCTGCTGCGCTCATGGACCGGAAGCGGCAAGACCGAGGCCGTCCTCCTCTGGGCGGTCCGCCAGACGACGGAACTGGCCGCTTACGGCCGCGGCAACCCCCGCGTGTTCTACCTGCTGCCGTACCTCGCCAGCATCAACGCCATGACCGGACGGGTCCAAACCGAACTCGACGCCCGCGGCCGCATCGGCGTCGCCCACTCAAAAGCCGCCTCCTACCACCTGGCCCGCTCACTCGAAGACGGCTGCCCCACCAACGACCAGGACGAGCCCGGCCTCGACCTGTCCCAGCCCACCGACGCCGCCGCCAAAGCCCACTCACGCGCCCAAGCAACCAAGAACTTCCGCGAACTCCTCCGCATCGGCACCCCCTACCAACTTCTCCGCGGATTCCTCGCCGGCCCCACCCACGCAGGAATCCTCACCGACAGCGCCAACTCCGTCTTCGTCCTCGACGAACTCCACGCCTACGACACCCAGCGCCTCGGCATGATCCTCGCCACGATGCGGTTCTGGCACGACACCGGCGGACGCATCGCCGTCATGTCCGCCACCCTCCCCCAAGTCCTCGCCGACCTCGTCCACGACACCCTCGACGACCACACCACCCTCATCGAACCGCCGCCCGACGCCCCCGCCCCCGTACGCCACCGCCTCCACCTCCGCGAAGCCCACCTCACCGACGACGCCACCGTGGACGAGATCCGCAGCGAACTCACCGCCGGGCACTCCGTCCTCGCCGTCGCCAACAACATCCGCGACGCCATCGCCCTCTTCGAAGAACTCCAACCCCACTGCACCGCACTCCACGGAGAAGGCTCCGCGCTCCTGCTGCACTCCCGCTACCGCCGCATGGACCGCGACACCATCGAAGCCGCCCTGACCGCCCGCTTCGGAGCAGACCGGCCACGACGCCCCGGACTCCTCGTCGGCACCCAAGCCCTGGAAGTCTCCCTCGACCTCGACCTCGACATCTGCCACACCTCCGCAGCCAACCTCGAAGCCCTCTTCCAACGCTTCGGCCGCGTCAACCGCCTCGCCACCAAAGCCCCCGCCCCCGTCATCGTCCACCAAGCCGCCTACACCACCCGCCGAGGCACCGGCGACAAACTCTGGGCCGACGGCGTCTACGACGCCGAACCCACCCAACTCGCCTGGAACATCCTCACCCGACACAACGGCCAACCCATCGACGAGCAAACCGTCACCCACTGGCTCAACGAGATCTACCAAAGCCCCTGGGGCACCCGCTGGCGCACCGAAGTCGAAGACCACCGCACCCGATTCACCAACGCCTTCCTCACCTTCAACGCTCCCTTCGCCGACCGCTCCCGCCTCGCCGAAGAGTTCGACACCCAATTCGAAGGAACAGAGGCAATCCGCCTCACCGACGTCCCCCACTACGAAACCGCCCTCACCACCGCCAACAACCGCAAAGAGGGCCGCCTCCACGCCGACCAATACCTCATCCCCCTCCCCCACTGGGCCACCCACTCAACCCGCTACAACAAACGCCTCCGCATCCACACCATCGACGCCGAATACGACCCTCAACTCGGACTACGCTCCATCCACCACGACCACCACCAGACCTACCAACCCGGAGAAGTCATCTGACAGCAAGCCCGCATGACCCGCCCATACGATTTCAGCGCCACACCGGGTCCACCCGCACAACCGGAGGTCCGCTGCAAAACCCCACCCACAACGGCACCCTCACCACCACCCGACCTGCAGCTTTACCGTGGGGAGTCCTCATCGCCCCTGCGAGGGGTAGCAACGACCCACCAAAAACCACACCGTCCACGACACCGCCGCGAGTCCTCATCGCCCCTGCGAGGGGTAGCAACGCGGCGTCCAACGGCGGCCGCGCCGGTTCGCCGAGAGTCCTCATCGCCCCTGCGAGGGGTAGCAACACCCCCGCTTTCGCGGGGAGCACGGCACCGCCCTGGAGTCCTCATCGCCCCTGCGAGGGGTAGCAACCTGTAGCCCTCCGCGATGAGGCGGGCAGCTTCGGCGGTCCTCATCGCCCCTGCGAGGGGTAGCAACACCCGTACACGACCGACGCCACCGGCACCATCAGGCGTCCTCATCGCCCCTGCGAGGGGTAGCAACACGCCCCGGGTACTGCTCGCCCGCTGGCCGAGCACGGTCCTCATCGCCCCTGCGAGGGGTAGCAACGCCCACGTCCACCGGCTACCGGCTGGTGCGGGACGCGGGTCCTCATCGCCCCTGCGAGGGGTAGCAACCCGACCTTGCCGATCGGCACTACGGAGATCACCGCGGTCCTCATCGCCCCTGCGAGGGGTAACAACGCGTAGCCGAGCGGGTCAGACTGCTGATTCGCAACGGGTCCTCATCGCCCCTGCGAGGGGTAGCAACAGCTCGGCTGCCGGGCGGGTGGTTCTCGGTGCTGCGTGTCCTCATCGCCCCTGCGAGGGGTAGCAACTACGGGGCGGGGCGGGTGGGGATGAGCTCCAGCTCAAGGTCCTCATCGCCCCTGCGAAGGGTAGCAACAGCGCGAACGCGAGGAACGTGCGCTCGGGGACGGACGTCCTCATCACCCCTGCGAGGGGTAACAACCGGTACTCGGCCTGCACCTGCGCGTACTGCTCGGCCGTCCTCATCGCCCCTGCAAGGGGTAGCAACTTCTTCAGCGCGGCCTTCCCGAACGCGTCGAACGCCGGTCCTCATCGCCCTTGCGAGGGGTAGCAACAACGTGCGGTGGGTCGCCCCACACCCGCCAGGCCCAGGGCAGATTCGCGGAGCGTTCACAGCCCACGAAGCTCCCAACCCATGGCGGCCACGCTCTCCTTCATGCTGGCGTAGGTGGTGGTGTCCGGGAGGCGGGTCAGGGCCAGGAAGTCAGCGCGGGTGATCTCCGGTTCGTGACACCGGTTGTTGCAGCGGCACTGGATGAAGACGTTGCGGCCCTCGTTCATCACCAGCCAGTCCCGGCGGTCCCGGCAGAATGCGCACATCACGGGGATGCCACGCAGGGTCAGTTCCTGGGGGTGGCGGATGTAGTGGATGGCGCGAGGGCCGCTGTGAGGCTCAGGCTCGTACTGCAGTTGAAGCAGCGGGTCACCGCCGGCCGGGGTGGCGGCAGGAGCAGTGCGTGCGTCTGAGGGGTGGTTGTTCGTTCTGAGCGCGAGCGTCATCTCCGTTTCTGGGCCTGTCTGTTCATCCGTAACAGCAGGTGGGGGCCGGTTGTCCAGGGGGTTTCAGCCGGTCCGGCAGGGCCGGATGCGGGCCTTTCGGACCGGAGTGTCAGCGGCGTGGCGGACGGTTGCGGGGGTCCGGAGTATCCGGGCGGGGCTCCGAGGGCGGCGCACGGTGGACACCAGGTCGGCGAGCCGGAGGCGCAGTGCGACCGGTGCCGGCCTTCGGGAGTGGGGAGATGGGGCCAGGGTGGGCGGGGAGGTCGGCGAGACGGCGCAGGCGCCAGACCAGGACGTCGTTCACGTTCTCGGCGGAGTCGAGTTCACGCATGTCGACGGCCTGTTGGAGTAGGGCCTCGGGGTCGTGGCCGGCCTGTTCTGCCTGGGCAAGGGTGGCGGCCAGCGCGTCGTGCTGGGCCTCGCTATCGGTGCGGGGGAGATCGTGGGGCAGTGCCGCGCGGATGGTGATCTCATAGCCGCGGCGCTGGCCTTCGGGCAGGGCTCGGCCGTGGGCATGCAGGGCCTGCATGGGTGAAGCGGCGGCCTGTTGGTAGGCGGCGCGCAGGTGCTGGGCGGTCTGGCGGGAGGCTGCTGCTTGCTGGGCGTGTCCGCGGGCGGAGTGCCAGCGGGCGGCGGCGATGGCGGCCAGGGCCAGGGTGGACAGGAGCATCGCGGTGGCGCCGCCGTCCTCGCCCCGGCCCAGTGCGCCGCCGGCTTGGATGATGCCGCGGGCGGCGGAGCGCATCGCGCGGGTGTCGGCTTGTTCGGCGCGGATGTGGCTGCGGGTGGCGCGTTCGAAGGAGCGGGCGGCGGCGGCCAGCTCGGCGCGGCTGGCGGCCGGGGAGGTCTGGGCGACGGCGTCGAGGAGTTCGCCGATCCCGACGAGCTGGGCTGCGGCCTCGCCGTCGTCGTCGCTGTCCAGAAGGAGGGCGGCGCGCTCGGCGGCTCCGGACGCGGCTCGGCGTCCCCGGGCGGGCGCCGACCGGTTGGTCCGCGCAGCGCCGGTTCGCGGCGGGGCGTCCTGGTCGGGGGCAGCGCCGGTCAGGCGGAGTCGGATGCGGGGCAGGGAGAGGTCGGCGGCCAGGGTGGAGCCTGCGAACCAGATGGGTTCGCCCTTGGCGTTGCGGTCGCCGGGCAGGGCCACGGCGTAGCCGAGGACGTCGCCCGATGAGCCCAGGGTGGGTTTGACCCGTAGGCCCTTGTCCTTCAGGCGGGTGAAGAATTCGGATTCGTCGGCGGCTCCGGCCAGGGCTTGGCGGACGGCTTCGCGGAGCGTCTCGCGCGGGGTCTCGGCACGGCCGGTGCGTTCGGCTTTGAAGCGTTCTTGGCTGGTGGGGGCTTTGGCGGCGGTGCCGTCGCCAGGGTTGAGCTGGCGCAGGCCGTAGTCCTTTTCTATCTGCCGGGCTTCGGCCTGGGCCTTGCGCTTGTCGAACTTCAGGTCGGCTCGGCGGCCGTCCTGCCGTACGAGGGTGGCTGCGATGTGGATGTGGTCCTGCGCGTGGCGGACCGCGACCCAGCGGCACGCGGCGGTGTCGCCTTCGGGGGCGATGCCGACGGCGCGCACGATGCGGCGGGCGATGTCCGCCCAGTCGTTATCGTCGAGGTGCCGGTCGCCGGGGTCGGCGCGCACCGAGCAGTGCCAGAACGTCTTCTCCGGCGCCCGGTCCCCGAGCGCTTTGACGGGCTGGTCGAGCTGGCCGGCGAGCTGGGCGATGGTGTGCTGCGGGTTGCGACCCGGGTCGGGGGCGTAGTCGTTCCAGGACGCGACCAGGTGCTGATCGGTGTGCTCGTCACGTTTGCCAGCGCCGAACAGGTAGCGGACCAGCCCGTACGTGCTGCGGGTGCCGTACCGGATCTTGGGGATCACCGGCGGACCAGCCACGCGACGGCGTCGTCGAGTCCGGCCAGTGCGGTGTCGATGCGGTGCAGGAGCCGTCGCAGATCGGTGGCGGGCTGCCCACCGGCGTTGAGGAAGTGGGCGACCTGGTTCAAGTTGTTGCCGACGGCGGCGAGTTGCCGGTTGGACTCCATCAGCTCCTGCACCCCGCGCCGGTAGTCCGCGACCGCTGCGGTGGGGTTGAGGCTGGATGCGGCGGCGAGGGTGGCGGCTGCGGCGTAGCCGCCGGGGGCGAGGTCCGCGGCGCTGGCCGCCTGTTGCACGGCAATCCACTCGTCATCGCTGAATCGGGGGCAGATGCGGTGCGGGCGAAGGCTGCTCTGGCGCAGTCGGCGGCGTGGTGCTACGCGGACGGCAGCGCTCGGCGGCGCTGGCGGCGGCGGTTGTTCCTCCCCCGACGGCACCCCTGGGCCGTCTTCCCGTTCGGCAGCAGGCACCCCCGGGCCTGCTGCCGAACGGGAAGCTCCCGCCCCCTCGGGGGCGGGAGCGGGGTAAGGACTCCTTACCCCACAACTTGCTGCCCCGAGGGCCGTGGTGACCTCACGCTCCTGTTGCGGGGTGGTGGGCGACGTGTCGTTGGCGGTCACCGGCCCGGCTCCGCTTCCTGCTGGTGGACCTCGCGCAGGATGTCCTCGATGAAGTCCATCGCCAGGACCGGGTGGTGCAGCGTCCACGGGCGACTGTGACGGCCCTTCTGCACGATCCAGGTGGTGTCCGGGCCTGCTTCGGCGCAGTGGAGGTGGCCTTGGCTGACCAGGACGGCCAGCCAGGTGTCCACCTCGGCCGGGGTGGCGGGGTTGGTGCGCATGATGGTGCTCTCCAGTCGGTCGGAGGGAGTCGGAAGGTGGCGCTCCGGGGGCGGGTGACCGGCCGGGTTGTCCGGCCTGGCCACCCGACCTCGGATGGCCGGTCAGTCGCGGGAGGTGGTGACCGGCTCGTCGCGCTGTTCGCGGAGCTGGGCCATCAGTGCGGTCAGGGTGTTGCTGGACAGCGGTATCCGCTGGCCCCGGATGGCCTGCGCGACGACTTGCCGGGTGAGCTTGTCCTGCGCTTTGACCGCTGACCGGGCGATCTCCAGCAGTTCCTCGGTGTCCGGGTCAGGCCGCCGGTCACCGGCTCTGCGGGGCTCGCGGTCACTGACCGGCGCACGAGTGACCGGCCAGTCAGTGACCGGCGGGTGGCTGACCGGGCGGGCGGTGACCGGCGCGGTGGCGTCCGGTCGGCCACTGACCGCCGGGCCGCTGTCCGGCTGACCGCCCAGGTCAGTGCCCTGCTTCCCCCGAACGCCGGTGTCCTGGTGACCGGTGACCGGGCGGCCGTCGTCCGCTCGGTCACCCGCTCGGGTCAGTGACCGGGCGGTCGCGGTGGGCGGGTTGGCGGTCACCCGGGACGGGTCGGTCGGCGCGCTGACCGGCTGACCGGCACTGACCTGAGCGGGGTGCGGTGACCGCTGACCGGCCTGATCGTGACCGGCTCGGTCAGCCCGGCCGATGCGTTCGCTGCGGTTGCCCGGGCCTCGGGCGATGAGGATGTACAGGTGGACCGCTCCGGCCAGGGCCAGCGGTGCGACGGTGGACAGGTAAGCGACCACGGTGTCGCCGAGCTGCAACCCGCCGGCAGAAGGCGCCTGGTCGTTGAGGCGGACGGCGTGCAGGGCGTTGGCCCACACGCTGACCCCGGTCGCGGTGCCGACCAGCGTCCAGACGTACAGGCGGGCGCGCAGCGGGGCGGTGCGCAGGACCAGCAGGGCGCGGATGCCGTAGGCGATGAAGCCGTCGACGACCAGGGGGAAGAGCCAGCAGAGGTTGGGGCGGATGTGGATGGCGATGGCCATCTGCATGAGGGCGCTGGCGGACAGGGCGCACCCGGCGCCGCCGAGGACGATCACGGCGAGGCGGTCCCAGCCGGTGACGAGCGCCGTCGTCGGCGCGCTGGCGGGGTTCACGCGGCCGTCCCGAAGTCGCCCTGGTCCGGGGTCTGGCTGCCGTGCTCGGGTGGTGGGCTGGTGGGCGTGGCGGCGTCGAGGTCGCGGTGGCGAAGGGCGTGGCGAGTCTCGCGGTAGCGCTTCTGCGCGGTTTCCTCGTCGATCTTCAGGATCCAGGCGAGGCGGTGGGCGGGCAGGCCGTGGCGGTAGGCGGCGTGGATGACGGCCTGCCGTTCGGCGGCGGTGAGGTGGATGTCGCGTCCGGCGACGGCGGCGTTCACGCGGGAGTAGTCCAGCCGGTGCGGGAGCCGGGTGTGCATCGGTGCGCGCTCGTGTTCGGTGAGGCCGCCCCGGATGCCGTGGGTGTCGGCGTTCTCCAGGGCGGCGTCCAGGCAGGTCTGGCGGACGGGGCACTGGTTGCACAGTGCCTTGGCGGCGCGGATCTTGTCCATCTCCTCGGGGTCGGGGAAGAAGAGTTCGGGGTCGACCGAGTGGTACTCGGTGGGCTGGCAGACCGCCTGGTCCTGCCAGGTCTGGTCCCCCAGCGAGCGGTGGTGGGCAGGGGTCGTCGTCGTGCTGGGCATGCGCGGTGTGCTCCGATCGCTCTCCGCGCACGGTGGGCGTCGGCGGAGGTGCCTGGTCGGGAAGGTTGTGGGCAGCGCGCTGGGGGCGGGCCCGGCGGCAGCCGCCTGATGCGGGGTCAGGAGGCGCGGGCGCGTCTGCGGTCGACCAGGTCGAACTCGACCCGGGTGGTCATCTGGGTGAGCCTGCTGGCGACGCGGTCGCCGACGTGCGCGCGCAGGTCGCCGATGCGGAGGTTGGTGGTGATCAGCGTCGGCAGCATGTGGTTGTACCGGCGGTTGACCAGCCGGTACGTGATCTCCTCGGTCCACTCGCTGGCCTTCGCCGCGCCGAGGTCGTCCAGGATCAGCAGCGGCACCCGGGCCACGGCCGCCAGCTCCCGCTCGCTGTCCACCCCCGCCCTCGGGCGCAGTTCGGCGTACAGGTCGGCCGCCGTCGTCGCCCGCCACCGCACCCCCACCCCCGCCCCGACCAGAGCCCGGACCGCGCCATACGCCTGGTGGGTCTTGCCCGCGCCGACCACCCCGGCCATCAGCAGCGACGGACCCGTGGCCACCTGCCGCCGCGCCCCGATGCCCGGCGCGACCGCCTGCGCGGCAACCTCCCGGCACCAGGCCAGGACCTGCGGGTGGTCGGCCACCGCGTCCCGGTAGCGCGGCAGCATCCCCGCGCGCAGGGCGTCCAGCGGCGAGTACGGCTCCGGCTCGTCCGCCGCAGCGTCGGCGACGGCGAGTGCGGGGTCGATGTTCCGGGCTGCCAGGATCCTGGCCATCCGGTCCAGGGTTCCGGCACCGGCGAGGGTCTGCGGTTCGCGGGTTCGGGTGCCCATCACAGCTCCTCGGAGTAGGCGGTGGCGGCATCGACCGGGTTGGTCCACGCGCTGTGAGCGGGCACGTTAGGCCGGAATCCCGGACGGGCCAAACCGGCCCCCGTCCCGCCGGGGGCGTTCATCGCGTCGTTGACCAGGCTCGGCAGCCGGGAGGGGTGGCCCTGGATTTCGCCGAAGCGCCGCAGCCCGGCTCGTACGTGCTCCACCGCGATGCCCTCGGCGAGGAGCTTCTTGGCGATGCCGCCGAGGTGGCCGATCACGTCGCCGGGCGGGCGCTGGTCGCACGAGGCGACGTACTCGCCGACCAGTTCCTTCGCCGAGACGCTGCCCGCGTCGGGCGCATCGCGCCCCGTAGGGAAGAAAGATCCAGGATCCAAGATCCTAGATCCAGACCCCGAGGGTTCCCCGACCTTTCCGGGAGCCTTCCGGGAGCGTTCGGCGAATCCCTTCTGACCTGCGGTTTCATCAGCGGTCTCGTGGCGGGTGCTGTCGGCGGTGCCGGCGGGTTCCTGTGCGGGCGTGGGGGCGTCCTGGGCGGGTGCGGGAGGGGTCGGCGTGGGCTGCGTGGGCGGTTGGGGGGTTCCCGGAAGATTCGGGGAGCCTTCCGGGAGGTCTCCGGGAGCCTTCGGGGAGTCCTCGGGGCGCTCGGTGCAGGGTCCCTTGCAGACCCCGCACCGCTGCGGTTCGCACTTCGGGCATGCCGGGAGGCGGGACTGGGACGGGGTGTCGATCTTCTGGTGCTTGAACCAGGTCGGGTAGTGGAAGTAGCGCCGCCCGTCGCAGCCGGTGTACCGGCAGATCGCCCCGGCCTTCTCGAGCTGGGTGAGGTCGTCCTCGACCTGGACCGCGCCGTGCTCGGCGCGCAGCGGCCAGATGATGCCGAAGATGATGGCCGCGTTGTCGCGGTGCCGCCCCCAGTCGTCGGCCATGTTGGTCATCGCCAGGAAGGTCATCATGGCGGGGATGCTGACCTCGGCAAGCGTCTCGGACGTCCAGGTCTCGGGCTTGATCGATCGGATGCGCGGCACGTCAGCGACCCCGGCCTGCGGCGACCAGGTCGCTACGGGTGAGGGTGGCGGTGGCGAGGTCCAGGGTGTGGGGGCGGGTCCAGTCGGCTTCCGGCCAGACCCGCAGGACCCAGCGCGCCGCGCTCTTCGCAGCCGTCCGGCTCAGCTCGACCCGTGCCCCGTCCGCGTCCTTGGCGACGGCATGCGGGTGGGGCCAGGTCTGCGTCGGATCACTGAGGCTGACGCGCAGGGTGGCCGCGCCGGGAATCATGTCGATGAGCTGGGCTGCGAGACGCTGCTGCCGGGCTACATCCGGGCAGGCCGAACTTCCGCCGTCGGCGGTGTGCATGCGATACTCCGTTGTTCGTAGGAGCGCGGGCAGCGGTTCTCGTGCGAAGAGATTGCGCTGCTGCTCGCGCGATGTGAATCGGTGTCCTTCGGGATGCCGGCCCGGCGTCTGGGAGTTGGTAGCTCCCGGGCGCCGGTCGCGTTTGCACCCCGGTCACGGTTCTCCCGTACGCATCTCCCCCTCCCGTCCGGCGTGCCGCCGGTCCTTGATCCGCTTGCGCGGGGACCAGAACCATAGGGCGAGCCTTCGCCACACGTCCAGCGTCTCCACACACCATCCCACCAGGCATGCAACACTGGATTGGTCGGATGTCGAGAGAACCGTACATCGCATTTGCGTCTGCTCGTCAAGTACGATGTCGCCAGCGGAGACAGAATGCGGCGCGAGCGCAAGCAGAGTGGATGGCTTTCGGGGCCGCCACCGGAGGAGCAACGATGACCGAGCAGCAGCAGCCCCGCAGCGTGGCGGACCTGCTCGACCGCCTGTTCCGGGAGGTGCATCCCGCGGGGCGCGGCCCGTACACGTACGCGGAGGTCGCCGAGGGCGTACGGGAGTCGACGGGGTTCTCCCTCACCGCGAGCGCCATCCAACAGCTTCGGACCGGGAAGAACGAGAACCCGAAGATGGCCACGATCCGCGCGCTGGCCGCCTTCTTCGGCGTGCCTCCCAGCTACTTCTTCGAGGAAGAGGTGGCGGCACGGACGCTGGCCGAGATCGACGTGGTCACGGCGATGCGGGACGCGGACGTCCGCAGAGTCGCCCTGCGCGCCAACGGCCTGAGCGTCGGCAGTCTGCAGATGGTGGCCGCAGTGATCGACCAGGCCCGTCGGCTGGAGGGAATCCCCGACGACCCCGCCGGCTCCGACCTGCTCGACGAGAACTGAGCACCGCCAAGCCGCACGGCCCTGGCTCGTACGCGTCTCCACGCTTACACGCGGCACAACGAGCACGTCAGAGTCAGTGTCCCAGCCGGACCGGGCAGGCACTGACCAGCCAACCGGTGCGACTCCATTGCCCGGTGTCGCGGCGGGACTCGAGCGCGACCGCCTCGGCCTTCATCCCCCCCCGCGCCACACGCCGACGTGCTGTCACCGACCACCGTAGAGAGATTCAAGCCTTGGACAGCCCATTCCGCACCGACACACCAGCCTGCATCAAGGCCGCACCGGGCAGCCTTGCGTACTGTCGGCGGGCCGCAGGAGTCCCGCGGCCCGCCTGTGTTGTTTCTACGCGATGTCGAAGTCGGCGGCGCCGGACCGGACCAGGTCGATGAACGACGACCAGGCATCCGGCGTCACGAGCAGCGCCGGCCCCTGCTTGTCCTTGGAGTCGCGGACTCCGACGGCTTGCGCAAGAGCAGCGATCTCCACACACGCGTTGCCCTCCGCACCACTGTAGGAGGACTTGTACCAGGCGGTCTCGGGAGCTATGTCAGTGGACTTCACTGGAGTGTTGATGGTCCTGTCCTTCGCTGTAGTGCTTCCAGGAACTGCGGCGTCTCGTGGGGTGCGAGCGCCGATGCCCGCAATGCTTCGAACCTTCGGGAGAACCGTCCCACGTCGGGCTTCTTGTCGGTCACCCAGGCTTGGCCGTTGACATGGTCGGCCTGGACCATGCGGCCCAACGGCTCGTCCAAGTCAAGGATGATGAAGTTCTGGCTCGCGCGGTACCCAGCAGATGTCGCGGGCAAAACCTGAACGGTGACGTGGTCAAGGCGGCTGAGCCGCGCGATCTCCTCGTACTGGCGCCACATCACCTCCGGCCCACCGATGGTGGCCCGCAACGCGTCCTCAGCCATGATGACCCACAGGGGCCTGGGCTCTGTCTCGGTAATGATCCTCTTCCGGAACATGCGTAGGTCGACGTTGGAGTCGATGAACTCCGTCGTGATCTCGTCCGCCGCCTTAGCGCTCTCAAGCAGGGCGCGGGCGTACTCCTCCGTCTGGAGCAGCCCGAAAACGAGGTTGGGCTGCCACGCGTTGATGCTGACCGCGTCGGTCTCCATGCCGACGTAGTCGCGCATCCCCTTCTGGAAATGGGGGTTGTAGGGCACCCACCAACCCGCTTGCAGCGACTCGCGATGGATCGTCAGCAGGCTGTCGATCGTCTCGTCGTCCTGCTGGTAGTACTCCAGCAGGGACGTCAGATCCTTCGGGTTCGGCAGGCTGGTCCGACCACTCTCGACGCGCCACAGCTTCTCCTTCGAGAACCCGAGCGCAGAGGCGACCTCGGCCGTGCTGAGGCCGCGGTCCTCCCTCATCTTCTCCAGCACCTTGCCGAGATGCACTCGGCGACTCGTGGGTCCCTTCGGCGCTGCCACGTTGTGTCGTCCTCCTTCGAGTCGGGTGCCAACGCACCCGAGTCCGGTCCGGTCGCCACCGAGTCCGGTCTCACCGTACCCGGGCGGCGGGTGGTATTCCCCGAGCTCTTTCCGGATTTCACGAGCTCGCGCAACTGCATATACCAATCCGCATCTGAATTGCACGGCAAGTTGCACAACAACTCTCGCATGCATCACGCTGTTTGGGCCGGAGCTTCCGACGAACGGCTCAGCCGCTCAACGCTTCCGCCCCGGCTTCCCCTGTCCGCACCGCGAAGGGCACCGCCATGTCCAGAACCGCCCAGCGCAAAGGCACTTGCCGCGCCGCTCTTCGCGACGCAGCGAGCAGTCCTGCGAGCACGTCTGATGTGCTCACGGTGACGCTCGGCTGGACCGCGCCTCGCAACGTGACCGCCGCCGGCGAGCTCGGAGCGCGACAGGTCGGTTTGATGCGCCGCCTCGCGTGCGCCGCACTCGACCAGTGGGGCCTTCAGGCCGTTGCTGAAGACCTCGCCCTGGTGATCAGTGAGCTGGTCACGAATGCGCTGCGCCACGGTGGCGGCTGCACCAGCGTCTGCCTCGCCCATGGCGCCGCCGGCACCATCCACCTTGAGGTCCGTCAGAAGGCCCGCTGCCTTCCCCAGGTACTGCCGACCAGCGCCGAAGACGAGTCCGGCCGTGGGCTGCTGATCGTCTCCTCGCTTTCGGACAGTTGGGGCGTGGGCGAGTCGGGCGACTCGGTGTGGTGCACGCTCGCCCCCAAGGCAGGTGCGACATCGTGATCTGTCCGGGACGGAATGCATCCCGTTCGCCCGCGGCGCTACGCGGCCATCTCGCGCTTCATCTGGTCGAGCGCCTGTTGAGTCGTGGCGTGAATGTCCGGCAGCCGCCGCTCGGCCATCCTCGCAACGCGCTGGAGCTGGTGCGGCAGTCGCTGAACTATGGCCTCATTGACTGCCGCGGCCAGTGTCGTCGAGGCGCCTCGGATATCCGCCGCGGTCAAGCGGACATGGGCCGTCGTGATCATCTCGATCACCTTCCACTGCGGCGCCACAGCGGTCGCCGGCCTCGGAACGTCGTCCGCGAGCCGTATCGCATCCGCGCTTCGGCCGGTCGCCACCAGACCCCGGAGCCGTACCTCGTGCAGGGAGTACGGGTTGAAGAGGCTGGTAGGGGCCACCTGTCCCAGCGTGAAGTCGGCCTCCTTCATCACGCGGTCGAACAGGGCAGTGTTGCCCAGAGCTCCCGCGGCGCGAGCAAGCAGTGGGAGAACGGCAGCTCGTGTGTCCGCATCCGGCGCCAACGCCGCCGCTTGCAGCAGGCGTTCAACCGCTGCGCCGTGAAGTCCCGTCTTGCGCAGCTCGTTTCCGTGCATGCGCAGTGCGAAGGACGCTGTGCGCGGGTCGTCGATGAACCGGGTGATCTCCAGCGATTTCGCTGTCCAGTGCGCCGCGGTGCTCAGCCGTTCTTCCGGAAGCACGTTGCCCAGTGCGACTCCGAGACCGACTCGGGCCCGCGCCAGCAGGTGCAGAAGCGCGCGCTCCGCGTGTCCGTCGGCAACGCGGGCTTCCAGTCGGGCCACGAACGGCCACAGTTCGGCCACCGCAGCGGTGGCCTGCCCGGACTGGCGCGCGATCTCCGCCAGCCGCACGGTCGACTCGCCGAGCTGAAGTACAAGCCGGTGATCGGTGTCCGCGGAAGTGGTGATGCCCAGCACGTGGGGTGGCAGTCCCAACCGCTGACACACTCGCTCGATCGAGCCGATATCGGTCAGGTGGCGCCGACCGGTCTCCAACAAGCTGACATACGTCTTGTCGTACCCGAGCAGCGCGCCGAGCTGAGTCTGGTTGAGGTTGTTCGCAGCTCGGTAGAAGCGAAGGATCGCTCCCAAATCTCTTTTTTCGAGGATGACTTGCGCGGCCGTGGTGGCCCAGTGCCACTGGCGAGCCGCCGGACGAAGTCCGGAGTCGTGGGCTGTCACGGCTTACCGCCGGTCGTACCAGGCCCGGATGGACGCCTTGTAGCCCGCGGGCATGTCGAGGCCGTCCACCTCATCCCTCGTGAACAGTCCGACTTGCTTGTGTTCGTGGCTGGCGACAGGTGCAACCTTCGTATCAAGCGCCACCGCGCCGTACGTGACGATCAGCACCCGACGCCCCGGCAGCGGCTCGTAGATCCACACGCCGCCCTCGATCAACGGCCCCACCTCGACCTGCCAGCCGGTCTCCTCCACGACCTCGCGTGCGACCGCCGCCTCGGGCGTCGGATCGGCCGCCTCCCCGGTCTTCTGGTCGACGATCTCCAACCGTCCGCCAGGCAGTTCCCACTCGTCACGCTCGTTGTGCAGCAGCAGGACACGTCCGTGGTCGTCGAGGACCACTGCCTTCACCGACACCGGCCACACCGGCGGCTTGTACGACGACACCATTCTCCTCCCGTAGCCGCGGAGCTTCGGACCGTAGCACGCGGCTCACTCAAAAGAACCGCGCCAACCGGTGAGCCGGCGTCGACAATCTGTCGCTTTACCGCATCCGGAACACGTGCCGACAGTGAACTCATCGAGCTGTCACGGCAAAGGAGTTCGGAAATGGCCAACGAAGCTCTTCTACCTAGCCTGTTCGCCGCGCACTACGTCGACATACGAGGCGCTGACGCGCCGACGGAGATCACGGCGCAGCTTCGAGGCACCGGTCTCGTGACCATGAACGGGTTGCAGTCCCGCGAAGCGGTCGTCGATGCTGCGTCCGCGCTCTTGCACATCGTTCCGCACCGCGACAGCGAGCCCGACGGACTCACTGTCGTCCGAGACACCGGCCGCCACTCCGGACTATCCGGATTCGCCGGACTGTCCAACGTCGCCTTGGCCGCACACACCGAGGGGTCCGGGATCTCAATGCCGCCGCGCTTGATGATGCTGGTGTGTGCCACGCCGGCAGCGGCCGGGGGCGAGTGCATGCTCGTCGACGGGCAAGCCATCTACGACGACCTCCTGGAACGCGAGCCAACGGCTGTCGAGGCGCTCTCGGATGAGCGAGCCGGGCTCTTCGGCGGTCAGAGCGGCGTTCTCGGTCCCGTCTTCCAGCATCACCAGCCGGATCGGGTCGCTCTGCGCCTGCGGCTCGACGACCTGGTGCGGTGGCACCCTCTCGCCCAGCGCTTCGTGCCCGCGCTCGTCGACTCCATCGCGCGAAACAGCCAGGGCTTCGACCTCGCCCGCGGGAATGCCTACCTGATCGACAACCACCGTTGGCTGCACGGTCGCACCGCCTTCGCCGGAAACCGCTTGCTCTACCGGGTTCTGGGGAACCCTCGCGTGTCCATGTCCAAGGGCTTTCCGATCAGTGCGAGAGGGCGGTTGCCGCTCGTCTCGGAGCCGACCGGACGACGTACCAGCCTCGCATTCCGACGAGTCCAGTGAGTCCGGTGAGGGCAGTCGCGGCGTCGGCCAGCCTGGCAGAACACAAAGCTCTGCGCCACCAGCACGCCTTGGTGCCGTCGTATCCGCCACATGCCGGTCTCACACGGGCGCCCAAGCCGCCGTAGCCACCTCGATCTCCGCTCCAGCGGTATGCCCGCAGGCGTCACCCACGCCGCCGAACGCACCCCCGTCCCCGTGCGTGCGGCAGCGGGCGCCCCTGCCGCCGGAGCGGGCTCTTCCCCGCTCCGGCCACGCCGAGTCAAGCAGGCATCCACGCCCCCAACTCCCCGCGGGGCGTGACGGACTCATGGCACCCCGCCCGTGGCCGGAGCGGGCCGCACACCACCCCTGTACGCAGCGTTCCGACGAAGGAGTCGATCCGGATGTCCAGCCGTCACCCTCGCGGCTTCACCTGCGGCCGGCGCACCTTCGTACCGCCCCGCCTCGTCACCGCGGCGCTGGGCTTGGCCAACAGCGTGCCCCCGGCCTGGGACGGCCTGGTGTACAGCTCCGACGACGCCGGCAAGCTGCTGACCTGCACGCTCCAGGCCCACCGCGGGCCAGTCCACCACGGCGTGGTGCTGAACCTGCGCGGCCCGGACGCCGGCACCATCTGGGCCGCCTGGCGCGACCACACGGCCCCCTACCTGGCCATCCTGCTCCCCGACTGCCCCGTCACCACCGCCGACGGCGACGAGGCGTGCAGCGAGTTCGCCGGGCACCCTGGCGCCCACAGCTGGGACCTGGCCGACCCGGTCCTGCCGTCCGCTCTCATCGCGGCCTTCGGTCCGCTCCTCGCCGACAGTGCCCGGCCGCCCGACGGACGCCTGCTCGACGCCGCCACCCGATTCCACCGCCCCACCACGAACAGGAACCCCGCACGATGAATCCCGCGGTCCCCTCGACCCCGCCGCCCCCGTTACTCGCCACCGAGACGGACGGCACCGGCCGCCCGGTGCGGCAGTGGACGATCACCACGACCACCGGCGAGCAGACCACCGGCTACCTGCCGCCCTGGGCCACCGAGGACCCCAGCGAACAGGGCGTGCTCCCGGAGGAGTTGGCGGCGCGGCTGGCCGACGTCTGCCACTCCACCGAGTTCCCGGGGCAGGTCCTGCGCGCGTACTCGCCCGGCAACGTGACGGACGCGCCGGAGGAGGTGGAGATCCTGGGCAGCAGCATCACCTGCGCGCCCTACGCCCCGACCCCCGAGTTGGCCATCCCGGTGGCCACGGTGTGCGTCGCCGACGGGTACTGGATCACCGACCTCGACCCGACGGGCCTGGCCGAGCTGATCGCAGGGCTACGCGCGGTGGCCGACCGACTCGACGACGTCGTCATCCCCCAGCTCAACGACATCCGAGCCGAGTGGACCGCCCACCACACTTCCGGCACGGGGGCCCGCCCGTGAGCAGAGACGACACCACGCCGGCTGCGGACTCCGAGAACACCGGTGCCCCTCAACTCGCCTGCGTGAGCGCTTCGTTCGCTGCCGACGAGGTGAGCGCACGGGTCCTGTACGCCCTCCACTTGGCGTTCCTCCGCGAGAAGTCCGGCCTGTCCCTCCAGGGCTTGGCTGACCAGTGCCACTACGAACAGTCCTACCTCCACCGCCTGGAGACCGGCGGCCGTATCGGCACCCTCGCCGTCGCCGAAGCCCTCGACCGCTTCTACGACACCGGAAACCTCCTCGCCGGACTGTGGCGCCTGGCCAAACGCGAAGCCAAACGCCGGGCAGACGCAAGCATCACCGCCCTGGAAGCCGCCGCCACCAGCATCCAGGAATACGCCCTCACCACCATCCCCGCTCTCCTCCAGACCCCCGCCTATGCCGAAGAGCAACTCGCCACCACCAGCCCGCAATCACCGGAGGTCCTGGCTGCGCAGCTCGACGCGCTCCGCGAACGGCAGGCTCGTCTCACCGAGAGCACACCTCATCCGGTCCGCTACCGCGCCGTCCTCGACGAGCTCGTCCTCCGCCGCGGCGCCCACAGCCAGGCGACCTGGGACGGCCAACTCGACCACCTGATCACCACCGCCCACGACCCCAACGTCACCCTCCAACTCCTCCCGCTGCACGCCGGCCCCCATGACCTGCGCGGTCCGGTGCAGCTGCTGTCCTTCCGTGCCCGCGGCCCTCTCGCCTACACGCACGGAACCCTCATCGACCACATCACCGACGACCCCGACGACATCGACGAACTCCACCGCCAGTACGACCACCTCCGCGACCTCGCCCTCACCCCCGCCCAGACCATCGAACACCTCCGCACCCTCCGCACCACCACTCGCTGACCAACCAACACCCCGCTCCAAGGAGCTGTCGCCCATGAGCCCCACGACCCTGCTCCCCAAACCCACCACGCCACCCCCCGAACGCGAATCGACCATGACGCCGCAACCGCCGCAGCACGCACCGCGCACCTGGACGATCAGCACCACCGAGGGCATCACCCTCACCGGCCACCAGCCCGACTGGTCCATGGACAACCCCAGCCGGACCGGCATCACGCTGGACCAGGCCGTGGGCCACCTACGCGAACACGCTCACTACGCCATGCTGCCCGTCGACCCGGTCCTGCCGCCCGCCACCCTCGACATCGAGATCAACGGCACCCGCTACCGCGAGTCCACCAACCTGATGTTCGCCTCCCAGATCGCCTGCCACCCCTACGCCGAGAACCCCCACCAGCGGGTCCCCACCGCCAGTCTCACCATCGTCGAGGAGTGGGACTTCGAGGGCCTCGCCCCTACCGACCTCGCCCGCTTCGCCACCCAGATCCGCACCCAGGCCGACTACTTCGAAACCACCGTCCTCCCCGCCCTGACCACCGCCCGCGAGGACTGGACCGCCCACCTCCCCACGTCCCCCGCCGACAACGAGAACAAGGCCGAGCTGCCGTGATCCGCCACTGGAAGCTCGCCCTCATCGCCGGCTGGACCGGCATCGCACTGATCGCCGCCCTTGCCCTGAGCATCGGACTCGTCCTCGGCCTGGCCATCGCCAGCCAGCCCACCCCCTGATGCAGTGCCGTACGCCAAACCGCCGATGTGTGTTCCGCGATCGAACAGCTTGGGAGCAGAGATGCCGTCACGAGCCCGGGCTCGGCCCAGAAGGCTCTGCCAGGAACCAAAGGCCGTCACGTGGGCCCGCGAAAGGGAGGGACTGACCAAGCGGGCCCTGGCCACCCGGGTCGGCATCTCCGAGCAGCTCATGGGAGACATCGAGTCAGGCCGGCGCAACACCACACCTGCCAATCTGATCAAGATCGCCGAGGCGCTGAACTGCCCGGTCGTGGTGCTGGAGCGCAAGCGCGGGTTCAACGCTGACGACTGACGGCTTCAGCCGCCTCTCGGTCGCGAGGCGCCCCGCTGCCACTCGGCGGCGCAGCAACTGGCCGAAGGTCAAGGCCGAGTCTTCCGCCCTCGACCGCCGTGCCATCCCCCCGGCCCAGTTGACCGGACTCCTCCATGCGCTCGACCAGGCACATACCGAACTTGCCCGAACCGCACGAAACAACCGGTAGGCGCTCACCGAGCAGAATCCACTTCCACGAGCGGTCGGTGCGCCAAACCAAGCAGCTTCAGGAGGTCGGAGGTCACGACCCTGTAGGCGTTGCCGAAGCGCAGCACCTTGACCGGGTACGCGCCCTGCTTCGCAAGTCCGTAACCCGTCGAGCGGCCGATCAGCAGCGCCCGGTTCGCTGTCTCCAGGTCTATGACCGCCGGAAGGGCAAGCAGTTCATCGCTCTTCAGTCCCCGCACCTGGCGGGAGGCTTCTGGTGTCATCATGGTGCACTCCTTGCGTCTGAAGGCGTCCCAGTGCGGGAATATGTGTATCACGGAGTTGCGGATGCGCATTATCGGACAATAAAGTGTTGCCATGACACCAACTCAATGGCCTGCGGCGCTCACCGCTCGGATCGCACATGGACTGCGCGAAGCCCGCAAGGCGGCCGGCCTCACCATGGGAGACGTCGCGCGGGGCTGCGCCGAGCGGGGGCTGGCGGAGATCACCGAGCACTCCCTGAAGAACCTTGAGACCGGCAGGAAGTCGAGCCTCGCCATCGCCGACTTCCTCGTGCTCGCCGATGTCCTCGCTGTCCCTCCCGTCACCCTGTTGTTCCCCCTCGGTACGTCCGCCGCCGTGGAGGTCCTGCCTGGACGGCAGGTCTCCACCTGGGACGCGCTCGCCTGGTTCACCGGCGAGGCACCCACCAGCCAACCGGCTCCCGAGGGCACCGCCCAGAACCTCCTCGACACCTTCCGCACCCACGGCGAGCTGGTGGCTGCCGCAACGGCCTCGACCACGCTGGCGAAGCAACGGAGACGTGCGGCAAGCACCACCCTGGATCGCGCTCGCCGGGCCGCCCTCCTGGAACGGGCGGCTGGCTACGAGGAGAACGCCTTCGAGGACTGCG
The DNA here is from genome assembly GCF_057708105.1 of Actinacidiphila sp. bgisy144. Lineage (NCBI taxonomy): Bacteria > Bacillati > Actinomycetota > Actinomycetes > Kitasatosporales > Streptomycetaceae > Actinacidiphila > Actinacidiphila sp. bgisy144. Next base: position 276,707 of record NZ_JBYIRM010000007.1, read on the forward strand.
CGGACCTACGCGCCTTCCGCGACCGAATGCGTGGGAGTGGCCTCGTGCCGCCTGCCCTTCCTGGCGAGTTGGCCTTCGTCGACGAATCCGAAGGACCTGACCGAGGTTCTGCCATGGCGTGAGGAGGCCAGGACCTTCGTCGCACCAGGACGACCGCATGGCGGCGCCATCAAGAAATGGGGGGACAGATGAAGGGCTCCACGTTCCGGCGGTGTGCCTGCCGGAACCCGGAGACGGGAAAGCAGTACGGGCAGTCCTGCCCGAAGTTCAAGCAGAAGCGACACGGCGTGTGGAACCTGCGCCAGGAGCTACCGCCTCGTGGGGACGGCACCAGGCGCATCTTCCGGCGTGGCGGATACGAGTCCGCCACCGATGCCCAGGCGGACTTGGACAAGGTCCGCGGACTGCTGGCGATCCCGGAGAAGGAGGACGCCGAGCGGCGCCGGGCCGTGGCTGATCTGCTGGAGCAAGTAGCCGCCGAGAAACTACCCATACCATCGGCCGAGGAGATCCGCCGGAAGCTGAACGGTGGGATCGACCTGCGTTCGGACGTCACGCTGGGCGATTTCCTGGACTCGTGGGTGGACTCGAAGAAGACGCGCACCACAACGACGAACGGCTACCGGTCCCACATCAAGGTGCACCTGAAACCCCGCCTCGGGCACATCCGCGTGGACCGCCTCACTGTCGGCCACGTCCAAGCCGCGTTCGACGGCATCAAGGACGACAACGAAGTGATCACGGCGGAGAACGCGGCCCGCCGTGAACAGGAAGCGCGTTGCCGGTGGTCCCATCCGGGCCGGCCACCGGTCGCCGAACGCACCCGCCTCGCCGCCGAACGCGCGAAGCTCGCCAAGATGAAGCCCTACCGGAAAATCACGGCCGCAGCGAGCCGCCAGCGCATACGCTCCACGCTCCGAGCAGCCCTGAATGCGGCCATCGCGCAGCAGCTCATCACCTTCAACGCCGCCGAGTACGTCGAGTTGGACTCCGGGAAACGTCCGAAGGCGGTGCTGTGGACTGATGAGCACGTAGACCGCTGGCAGAAGACCGGGGAAAAGCCCTCCGCAGTCATGGTGTGGACGCCCCCGCAGTTGGGGCGGTTCCTGGACCAAGCCGAGGGGCACCGCCTGTACGCGCTCTTCCATCTGATCGCATTCCGCGGGCTGCGCCGCGGCGAAGGGGTCGGCCAGGACTGGGCATACGTCAACCTGGACACCGCAGAGCTGACGCCGGCCAAGGAGATTGTGCAGGACGGCTGGGCACCGTACGAGTCCGAGCCGAAGACGGACGACAGCGCAGCAGCCATACACCTGGACAGCGTGACCGTCTCCGTTCTGCGAGCACATCGCGCCCGACAGAACAAGGAGCGGTTGGAGTGGGGCGACGCCTGGACGGACACCGGCAAGGTGTTCACCCAGGAAGACGGCTCTTGGCTGCACCCGCAGACCGTCTCCGACGCGTTCCGAGGCATCGCGGAAAGCGCCGCCCTCCCCCCGATCAACCTTCGTGACTTGCGCCACGTCGCGGCGACTCTGGTTCACGCGGCTGGAGGAGATCTCCACACGATCAAGGAGGTTCTGCGCCATTCCACCATCGCACTGACCTCTGACACGTACACAAGTCTCTTGCCTGACCTGGACCGAGAGATCGCGGAGAAGGCTGCCATCCTCGTTCCGAGGGCGCGGAAGAACGCGGCTGACGGAACCGCCGGGCTCACTGCGGGCTCACCGGCAACCGGGAAGTACTCCGGCGCGAAGGTTTTCAAGATCGAAAAGAAGGTCTTGCCCCAGGTCAGCGGCACTGTGGCCGCTGACCTGAGCGGTAGGCCGCGTGGGACTCGAACCCACAACCAATGGATTAAAAGTCCACTGCTCTGCCAATTGAGCTAGCGGCCCGCACCGACAGCATAACGGGGCCGGGCCCGGCGGGCGCGCACGTATCGGCGGTGGGACGCGGACAGCGACGGGCCCGGGCGCCTGCGGTGGTACGCAGGGCCCGGGCCCGGGGGAAACGCCCTAGCGGAAGCCGGGGTCAGCCGTTGCGCTTCCAGCGGGGCTTGCGGTCGCCGTAGGAGGAGGACGGCGCGTTGTCGCGGCTGTAGGAGGGGCGGGAGTCGCGGCGGTCCCGGTCACCGTAGGAGGGACGGGAGTCGCGGCGGTCGCGGTCGTTGCGGTTGAACGGCCGGTCGTCGCGCCGCTCGTACGACGGACGGCGGTCGTCGCGGCTGTACGAGGGACGGGAGTCACGGCGGTCCCGGTCACCGTAGGAGGGACGCGAGTCGCGGCGCTCGTCACGGCTGTACGAGGGGCGCGTGTCGCGGCGGTCCCGGTCACCGTAGGACGGGCGGGAGTCGCGGCGGTCGCGGTCATTGCGGTTGAACGGCCGGTCGTCGCGCCGCTCGTACGACGGACGGCGGTCGTCGCGGCTGTACGAGGGACGGGACTCACGGCGGTCGTCACGGCGGTCACCGCGCTCGCCCCGGTACGACGACGGACGGCTGTCGCGCCGCTCGAAGTTCCCGCGGTCGTCGCGCCGCTGGTACGAGGAGCGCTCCTCGCGCTGCTCGGGCACGGCCGCAGCCGCGGCTGCGGCCGCCGCGGCCTCCGCCGCCAGTTCCGCGGCCTTCGCCGCCACCGCCTCCTCCGGGTCCTCGCCGCGCTCGCGGGCGGACCGCGCGGTCAACCGGTCGGCCTCCTCGCGCAGTTCGTTCGCCCGCCGCTGCACCCGCTCCAACTGCTTGGTCAGCTCGGCGACTTCGCGCTCGGCCTGGGCGGCCGCGTTCTGCACCGCGTCGGCCTGCACGTCGGTGAGGGAGCGGGCGCCGGTGATCCGGGCCACGTCCTCGTCGAACACGCCCGCACCGCCGATGACATGGCGCGAGGCGTCGACCCCGGCGTCCTCCATCAGCCGGAAGATCTGCTTGCGCTGGTGCGGCAGGGCCAGCGAGACGACCGTGCCGGACTGGCCGGCGCGCGCGGTGCGGCCCGAGCGGTGCAGGTAGTCCTTGTGGTCGCCGGCCGGGTCGACGTTGAGCACCAGGTCGATGCCGTCGACGTGGATGCCGCGGGCGGCGACGTCGGTGGCGACCAGCACGTTGACGTGCCCGCCCTTGAAGTCCTCCAGGGTGCGGGTGCGCGCGCCCTGCGTCATGCCGCCGTGCAGCGCGTCGGCGCGCACCCCGGCCTCGATCAGCTGCTCGGCGACGCGGTCGGCGCCCATCTGGGTGCGGACGAAGATGATGGTGCGGCCCTTGCGGGCGGCGATGGCGGCGGTGACCGGCGCCTTGTCCTTCGGCTTCACCACGAGCACGTGGTGGCTCATGGTGGTCACCGCGCCCTGGGCGGCGTCCACTTCGTGGGTGACCGGGTCGACCAGGTAGCGGCGCACGAGGGTGTCGATCTCGTTCTCCAGCGTGGCGGAGAACAGCAGCCGCTGGCCGCCGACCGGGACCAGGTCGAGGATCTCGGTGACCTCGGGCAGGAAGCCCATGTCGGCCATCTGGTCGGCCTCGTCCAGGACCGCGATCTGCACCTGGTCGAGCGAGGCGGCGCCGCGGTTGATCAGGTCGCGCAGCCGGCCCGGGGTGGCGACCAGCACGTCCACGCCGCGCTCCAGGGCGTAGATCTGGTTCTGCATGGAGGTGCCGCCGCAGACGACCTTCATCTTCAGGCCGAGGACGTCGCCGTACGGCTGGAGGGCGTCGGCGACCTGCATCGCCAGCTCGCGGGTCGGGGTGAGGATCACACCGCGGGGGCGCTTGCGCTCGGTGTGGCCGCCGGAGAGCAGGGTGAGCAGCGGCAGCCCGAAGGAGAGGGTCTTGCCGGAGCCGGTGCGGCCGCGCCCGAGGATGTCCCGGCCGGCCAGCGCGTCCGGGATGGTGGCGGCCTGGATCGGGAAGGGGGTCACGACCTGGTTGTTGGTGAGCTTGCGGACGATCGCCTCGGGCAGGCCCAGGTCGGCGAAGGTCACCGTCGGCTCGGACGGCTCAGACGGCTCAGCCGCCTCGGTCGGCTCGCCGGATTCGGCGGCGGACGCGGCCGCGTCGGTCAGGTCATCGGGGCGGGGGTCGGTGGTGTCGGTGGTGTCCGCGCTGTCGGCCGAGGTCACGGCGTCGAGGACGTCGTTCTCAGGCATGGCGGAACGGTCGGCACTGTCATTGGACATGCTGAAGCAAACCCTCTCGGAGACTTACGGCACGCGCCAGCTCCGCAGGTTGCTTACAACCGCCTCAATGCGGTCAGCCACAGGAGATTAGGAACGCGCCACGGGGCGCGTATCAATCAGGCGCCAGGCAGGTGGGATCAAACGATCTACCAGCATACGCATCCGGCGCCGCTTTCGCGAATCACCTGCGCAGCGTACGTGCGGACCGGCGCTGGACGGTCCCGGAGCCGGCGTCCGCACCGCCCGTACCCGTGCCCCCGGCGCCCGCGGTGGAGCCGGTCCCGCCCGCCGCGCCGCCGCCTCCGCCGGTGCCGGTGGAGTCGCCGCCGCCGGCCGTCGGGTCGGCCGGGCCGGTGGGGGCCGCGGAGGTGCTGGGCGGGGCGGTCCCGGTCGGCCGGCCCGGGTCCGTGGCGGTCGGGGCCGCGGTCGGGGAGCCCTGGACGGTCGGGGCGGGCCGCCCCGCGCCCGGTGTGTCATCGCTCACATCCGTCGCGCCGCCCGCCGGGGTCGCGCTGCCGCTCGGCGCGGCCGAACCGTCGCGCCCGGCCTGCGACGCGCGCCCGGCGTACGCCCCGGGGCGGTGCGAGCCGTACGGTCCCGCCCCGCTCCTGGCGTCCGCGCCCGCCGCCGCACCGGACACCGCCGGGCTGGACGGCTTCCCGTCCGGCGACGCGCTGCCCGCGCTGACGCAGGCGGCCACACCCGCGGCGACGAGGGCCACGAGCGCGGCGGCGCGGACACCCGCGCGTACGGAGGGGGGCCGCACCGGCGGTACGTGCTCCACCTCCACGGCGGCGGGTACGGGTACGGGTCCGGCGGCGGGCCCGTACCCGGCGGCCGGAACGCGGGCAGGGGTCGTGGGGGCGGCAGCGGCTGGCGGCACGGTCGGCACCTCGGGTGGGGGTTCGGAACGGGACGCGGGCCGTACGGCTGCCCCGGGCAGCCCTTCGCCCGGCCGCGCGCCTGGGGGGTGTCGCCGTGCCCAACGCCGCCGCGGCCCGCCAGGACACGCCCCGCGCGCGCCCGCCGGTACGCGCCGTACGCCCGTACGCCCCGTACGTCCCGTCCGCCTCGTCCGCCGGGAGCGCTCAGCCGTAGCCCAGCGCGTGCAGCCGCTCGTCGTCGATACCGAAGTGGTGCGCGATCTCGTGGACGACCGTGGTCTCCGTCTCGGCCACGGCCTCCTCCCGGGTGGCGCACATCCGCAGGGTCGGGCCGCGGTAGACGATGATCCGGTCCGGCAGCACCCCCGCGTACCACTCGCCGCGCTCGGTCAGCGGGGTGCCCTCGTAGAGCCCCAGCAACTCCTCGTCGCCCGGCGCCGGTTCGTCCTCGACGAAGACCGCCACGTTGTCCATCAGGCGGGTCAGCTCGGCGGGGACCCGGTCCAGCGCCTCGCCGACCAGTTCCTCGAACTCCTCACGGCTCATCTCCAGCACGCCCCCATTCTCCCCGCCCCGCCCCCCCGCGAACCCCTTGCGCCGCCCCGCGCGTACCCCCTGCGCCGCCCCGGCGCACCGCCGTACCCCGCCTGCGGCGGACCGCCGCGCCGCACCGCCAAACCGTTTTGCCGTTCCCCCGGCCGATCCCCTATGCTTCCCGGGTCCCCGAAGTGCGCCGCGAGGCCGCGTCGGCAGGCCCTCAGCCCTCATCGTCTAGTGGCCCAGGACGCCGCCCTTTCAAGGCGGTAGCACGGGTTCGAATCCCGTTGGGGGCACTCAAAGGATGTCCTCTGACCTGTGAAAGCAGGGCGACCCGGTCGCGCTGATCGAACAGCACTTCGGCGCCCATCCGTACTTCGCCCCCCCGGGGCAGCCGCAGACTGCTCCTCCGGCCCCCACCGTGAGGAACTGTGGGGCGGCGATCCGCGCGCCCTCGCACGACGCCCCGACGGCACCACCCCGCTCCTCTGTGCGCTATTACGTACGCCATGAAAACGATGAGCGTCACCGAACTGCGCGCCAACATCGCCGACGCCCTCGACGCGGTGGAGGACGACGCCGAGGAACTGGTCATCACCCGCGCAGGCCGCGAGCCGATGGTCGTCGTCTCGCTCGCCGAGTACGAGGCTCTCAAGGAGACCGACTACCTGCTGCGGTCACCCGCGATGGCCGAGCGTCTGCGCAGGTCCATTGAGCAGGACCGGCGAACGACCGCAAGCTGCTGAAACGGATCAACCAACTGATCGCCGACATCGGTCGGAACGGCCATGAGGGTATCGGCAGGCCCGCACCACTGGGGAACGACCTTTCCGGCCACTGGTCGCGGCGCATCAACTCCGGGCACCGACTCGCGCCCCGCATCCGGAGTTCGCCGTCACCCGCGGCTCGAAGGTCTGCCCGCGACAGCGGGGGTGTTCCGCCGGGCGCGGGCGTCGCGGACGTGATCGCGACGTCCGGCCAATCGGCAAGAGGCGGGAGGGGGTTCGCGGAAGGTTGGACGCCGGGCGCTTCCTGGCGGGCGAGTTGACGGCGGACCGGCACGGCCCCGTCGGGGACGCGGGCCGGCGCCGAGCCGAGGACTTCGACCGCGACCAGCACCGGCCGGCCGGGGCAACCGCCGGCGCACCGCGATCCCGAGGGCGAACGCCAGCCGTACAGCGAAGCGCACCTGCCTGGTCCACGCCGCCGGCGCGGCGCCTCAGCCGCCGTCGACGGGGTCGGGCTGCCCGCGAAGCCCCCGGAACGTGCCCGCCGCGGTGAACGCGTCGGTGATCGGCGCGATGAGCGAGGCGAAGCGGCGGGCGCCCGCGGCGCCGATGGGCGCCCACAGGGCGGCGCAGTGCTCGTCCGTCTCCGTTTCGACGCGCTCGCGGGCCGCGCGGCCGGTGTCGGTGACCTCGGCGTCGGGGCCGAGCCAGCCGCGTGCGACGAGGCGGGCCGTCGCCGCGCTCCACTCCTTGTCGTCCCACTGGCGGGTCGCTCGCGCAAGAGCCGTCGGGAGGCGGCCGGTCGCGGTGTGCAGGACGAGGCAGTCGCACGGCCCGAGGCCGTTGTCGGCGAGGACGACGAGATGGGCGTCGCCGCGCCACTCGCGGGCCACCGTGATCTGCTGCCAGAGCGCGACGAGGGGGTCGGGGGGAAGCGCGACCGCGGCGTTCGCGGCGGCGAGCACCTTGCCCGCGTGGTCGGCGCCGGCGACGACCGGGTCGATCAGCGAGCGCGCCTCGGCGAGTTGGGCGTCCGTGAGGTCGACGCCGACGCGCCGCATCGCCCGGCCGGCGGCCCGGAAGCGGGCGGCCTGCCAGCGCGCGGGCGGTGCGGCCTGCCACACGCCCGTCATGGCCCGCACGGCCCGCGGGCTGAAGTTGTAGAAGGCCGCGGCCACGACCTGCCACGGGACCTCGCCCATCGCGGCCGAACGGAAGGCCAGGTAGGCCGGCCCGCGGTCGGTGACGCCGAACGCGGCCGCTTCCTCGGCGGTTTCGGGGACGAGGTAGGTGAACAGGTGGGCGTCGGTGACGGCGTTGCTGACGTGGCGTACGGCGTCGAGGTGCATGGCGGAGGTGTCTCCAGGTGGGGCCGGAACGCGGCCGGTCGGGGCCTGCCGGGGTTAGGCGGGACCGGTCGGGGTCAGGCGGGGCCAGAACGGGGCCGGTTCGGGGTCAGGCGGGTGTCTCGGCGGTGGCGGTCAGCACGGCGCGCCCGAGGGTGTGGCCGGCCATGGTGAAGCCGAGGACGGCCGGGGTGGCGTCGGCCGGGACGCCCACCGCGGGGATGTCGAGGGCGTGCACCACGACGACGTAGCGGTGCACGCCGTGTCCGGCCGGCGGGGCGGCGCCGATGTAGCGGGCCGCGCGGGCGTCGTTGGGCAACTGCCAGGCGCCTGCGGGCAGTCCTGAGCCGGTGTCGTCGCCCGCGCCCTCGGGGAGCTCGGTGGCGGTGGCGGGGATGTCGGCGACCGCCCAGTGCCAGAACCCGGACCCGGTGGGGGCGTCGGGGTCGTAGACGGTGACGGCGTAGCTCCGGGTGCCGTCGGGGGCGCCGCTCCAGGACAGCTGCGGGGAGCGGTCCTTGCCGCCGGGCAGGCCGGCGGAGTGCTGCTCGGGCGGCCAGGGGGCGCCGTCGGCGACGGTGGTGCTGGTGACGGTGAACGAGGCCGCCCGGGGGAGGCGGGCGAAGGGGTCGTGGGCAGACACAGCGGTCGTTCCTTTCCGGACGGGGGATGCGCCCTCGCCCATCAATGAATCGACGATAACACGAATAATCGACTATTCAGTCGATCGTCTAGGATGGGCCCATGACTCAGCCCGCGCGCTCCTCGACCCCGCTGCCGGGGAAGCAGATGCTTTCCGAGCAGGTCTACGCACACCTGCGGGACGCGATCATGCGCGGGGACCACGCCCCGGGCGCACCCCTCAAGCCGCAGGACCTCGCCAAGGAGCAGGGCGTGAGCCTGGCCGTGGTGCGCGAGGCGCTGGTGCGGGTGGTCGGCGAGGGGCTCGCCGACCGGCTGCCCAACCGCGGTTTCGCGGTCCCGTCCTTCTCCGACCGCCGCTGGCAGGAGATCGTGGAGGCGCGCCGGACCATCGAGCCGGCCGTGCTGCGCATGTCCGTCGAGCGCGGCGACGTGGACTGGGAGGCCCGGGTGCGGGCCGCCCACCACCGCCTGGCGCGTACTGCGCCGTACGCGCCGGAGGAGGGCGAGTACTACACCGCCGCCTGGGCCGAGGCGCACCGGGCCTTCCACCGCACACTGCTGGAAGGGTGCGGCAACCGCGCGCTGCTGGAGACCTTCGACCGGTTGTGGACCGCGAGCGAGCTGGCCCGCCGCTGGTCGGCGCACCGCAACCCGGGCCGGGACGGCATCGAGGAGCACCGGAGGCTGGAAGAGGCGGTGCTGGCCCGCGACGCCGACACCGCGGCCGCGGTCCTGGTCCGCCACCTCACCCTGACCGCCGCCGCGCTGACCGAGGACCCGGGCCCGGCCGCGTAGGAGGCTCAGGCTCGGCCGCGCAAGAGGCCCGAGGCCGCGGAGGAGGCTCAGGTGTCGAGCAGGTCCGGTACGAAGACGTCCTCGCAGGTCAGCCGGCGCCGCGAGAGGCCCTGTTCGTGGTGGTAGCGCAGGAAGGTGTCCAGGGCGGTGCGGTTGGCGGTGATGCCGTAGGGCCACCAGTCCTCGCCGAGCAGGCGGCGGTTCGCCTCGAACAGCGAGCTGAACCACGGGGTGATGACGCCCATGTGCTGCTTGGCGGCGCCCTCGCGGTAGGCGCGGGCGGTGAGTTCCTTGGCCTGGGCGAAGGCGTCGTACACCGCTCGGGCCAGGCCCGGCCGGGCGGCGAGGTCGCGGCGGATCGCGAGGACGTGCATCGGCGGGAAGATCCCGGTGCGGCGGTAGTAGGCGCGCTCCACGGTCTCGTGGTCGGGGAAGAGGCGGGCGACGTCCGGCGAGCCGTCGAGCAGCGCCTGCGGCACGTCGACGGAGATCAGGGCGTCGATCTCGCCGGTCGCGAGCATGGCGCCCAGGGTCCGGCCGTCCTCGGCGTGGCACACGTCGACGCCTTCCGGGACCGGCTGCGGAACCCAGTCGAACGACGGTACGGGGTGGTTGGTGCCGCCGACGACCCAGCGGCACAGGTCGGGGGTCACGCCGTACTCGTCGGCGAGGATGCCCTTCATCCACACGCCCGGGTCGTGGCCGTAGAGCGCGAACTCGCCGACGGTGCGGCCGGCCAGGTCCTGCGGCCGCTCGATGCCGCTGCCGGGGTGCACGAAGACCGCGGAGTGGCGGAAGTTGCGGTTGGGCAGGACCGGCAGCGCCAGGAAGGGCGGGTCGTCGAGGTCGAGGGTGCGCAGGTAGTAGGTGAGGCCGAGTTCGGCCACGTCGTAGCGCCCCTCGAGGGCGCGGCGGAAGACGTCCGACACCAGGGGTGCGGTCTCGAAGGTCGCGTCCACCCCGTCGATCGTGACGCGGCCGTCGAGCAGGGCGGCGGTGTGCTCGTACGGGTAGAGGCCGATGTTCAGCTTCGCGGCCATCAGGGGGCCTCCCCTCTCGGGAGCTGGTCAGGGGGTCATGAGGAAGTCGATACGGGGGTCTATGGATGCCGGACCCTTCCGTGAATGAACGTTCGCTTTAATGGTGGTCCCGGCACAGCCCGGGCGTCAAGGTGAATGACCATTTACGTTGAGAGTTGAGAGTTGAGAGTGAGAGGGGTCGCCATGCCGCGCCTCACCGCCGAGCACCGCGCGGCCAAGCGCGCCGAGATCGTCGCGGCGGCCCGCCGCTGCTTCTCCCGCGAGGGCTTCCACCAGACCTCGATGCCGGACATCGCCGCGGCGGCGGGTGTCTCGGCGGGCGCGCCCTACCGGTACTTCGCGAGCAAGGAGGAGATCATCCTCGCCATCGCGGGCGACGCGTTCCGGCTGATCTTCGAACCGGTCGAGCGGCTGGCCGAGGGCGCCGACGCCCCCACCCTCGGCGAACTGGTCGCCGCCGCGCTGGAGACGGTCAGCGCCGACACGGTCCAGGACGCCGCCGGGCAGCCGGTCGACGTCGGCGAACTGCTGCGCTGCGCCGTGCAGACCTGGTCGGAGGCGCTGCGCAGCGACGACGTGCGCGGCCCGGCCGCCGACGGCTTCGAACGGGTCCGGGCCGGCATCGCGCGGGCGCTGGACCGCGGCCGCGCCGCGGGCACGGTGCCCGCCACCCTCGACCCGGACCGCGGCGCCCGTGTGGTGATGGGACTGCTGCACGGCTTCCTGCTCCAGCGCGTGGCCTTCGGCCTCACGGACACGGCCGGGCTGGCCGCCGACCTGCACGCCGGCCTGATCATCTGACCGCCGCGTGGCCGGACACCGCCCGGCCACGCCTCAGGGGTACGCCTCGGCCGTACGCTCACTGGTACGCCTCGATGGCACGTCTCAGTGGTACGCCTCGTCGTAGAAGTAGAGGAACGCCCCCAGCCCGTGGAAGTCGTTGGTGGCCTGGGTCCGCCCGACGTAGTACGCGTAGTCGCCGACGTTCGTGCCGACGGAGATGTCGGTCAGGTACGTCAGGCCGTCGTCGTGCAGGGAGATCCGCGCCAGTTCGCCGCGCTTCCCGGCGTCGACGACCGGCTGGTAGGCGGCGGCGGAGACGTAGCCGCGCTTGATCGCGGTGTCGATGGTCTGCGTGAACATCGCCGAGCAGGACGTCTCGGTCCAGTTGCCCGCGCTGCCGCCCTTGTCCACTACCTGGAACCACCGGCCGCTGGCCGGGTCCTGGTAGGCGGCCATGCCGCGCACCAGGTTCTGGACGATGGTGACCAGTTGGGCCCGGCGCGGCTGGTCGGCGGGGATCAGGTCGAGCACCTCGGTGGCGGCGATGCCGTACCAGCCGACGGCCCGGCACCAGTACTCCGGTGCGAGCCCGGTGGCCGGGTCCGCCCAGGACGCCGCCTTGGACGCGTCGTAGGCGTGCTTCATCAGGCCGTTCGCCTGCTGGAGGTGGCTCGCGTAGACCACGAGCTGCTTGGTCGCGATGTCGAACGACTGGGTGCTGTCACCGACATACGCGCCGTACTGCGCCATGAACGGGTCGGCCATGAAGGTGCCGTCGGCCCAGAGCTGGTCGGCGCGGTCGGCGCTGGTGGCGTGCCAGAACCCGCCGTCGCTGGTGGTCGGATAGCCGCCCGCGGGCAGCAGCCGGTCGTGGATCTGCTTGGCGGCCAGGCCGTACCGGGTCTCGCCGGTCTCCCGGTACAGGGCGATCATGACCTGGCCCGGCATCATGCTGTCCAGGCTGGTGAAGCTGTTGGAGATGTGCCCGGAGGAGTCGACGAAGCGGTCCGCCCACGCCTTGACGTACGCGATCAGGGCGGCCCGGCGGGCGGGATCGGTGGTGTGCTGGGCGAGTTGGTACTGCCCCATCATGTAGAGGGCGACCGGGTAGCTCCAGCCGCCGACCGTCGCCGGGGTGTAGCGGTGCATCGTCGAGTCCGCCACGGCGTCCGCCCACTGGGTGCCCGCGGTGTCGGCGACGGTGAGCGAGTCGAGGTCGGGCAGGCCGCCGGCGGTGGTGCCCGTGACCCGGACCAGGTTGGTGCCCGCCCGCAGGGTCACCGGGATGCGGGAGACGGCCCAGGTGTTCCAGTCCGTGGTCGGGTCGAACGCCGGGGCGGACACCACCGTGCTGTTGACGCTGACGTCCGCCTGGCGGCCCGACGCCGTCCCGTTGGCGTACCGCAGCGCCAGGGTGGCGTCGCCCGCGGCGGGCGCGTCGACGCTGAACTCGACGTAGGCGCCGGCCTCGTTGGCGGTATTGACGAACCCCGTCCCGGTGTAGCCGAGGTGGTCGGTGTCCACGGTGCCGTGGTAGATCGTCGCGTCCTCCGCCTCGTAGACGGCACCCGACGCCGCGTGCGCGGGGACGGCCGCCACCGCGCAACTCGCCGCGAGTAACCCGACGACCGCCGCCACTGCTCTGATGCGCATGGGATCTCCTCTCTTCGGTGGACCAGGTGAACCGGGTGGACCAGATGAACCGGACGGGCCGGGCGGACCGAGCCGACCGGGCGGACCCAGCCGACCCGGCGGCTACACGCTGAAGCGGGCGACGAAGCTCTTCCCCGCCGCACCCCCGACATCGACCGCGAGCCGCAGGTTCGGCGTGGTCGCGAGGACCGTGACCCCGGGGTCCGCGGAGAGCACCCCCGACACGGCGCCGTCCACGGTGACGGTCACGGCGCCGGTGAGCTGCTGCGTCGGGTCGCAGACCGCGACGCCGAGCGTGCCGTCCTTCCGCTGCGTGATGACCGACGCGGTCCGGTCGACCTGGATGCCCCCGGCCTTGGGCGCGCCCGCCTGCCAGACGTTGGCCATCGCGATGCCGGCGCCGGCCCGCCGCATCGCCTGCACCTGCGGGGTGTTGGCGATGGTGACGTCGTTCGACGCGGCGAACGCCTCGGTCTGCGCCGAGGTCGCCGCGGGCAGCTGGATGTAGCGGTAGCTGCCCCCGGACGGGCTGACACCGTGGTCGACCCACAGGGTGACGAAGCGGCGCGTGTAGGCGGTCGTGTCGTCGTAGACCCCGCGGTGGTCCATGTCGGTCCACTTGCCGGTGCGGTCCTCGCGCACCATCGTGACGTGGCCGCCGGCGGGGAAGACGTACCCGCCGAGGTTGTCGACGTAGATCCACCGCGGCTGGACGACGGTCGGGGTGCTGCTCGGGGTGGCGAGCACCACCGAGCCGTCGACGTGGACGTTCGCCCGGCCGTTCGGGCCGGTGTTGCGGTTCTCGATGACCGACTCGACGGTGTGGCCGTCGGTGCTGCTGATCCCGGCGCCCAGGCACACCACGATGTCGTCGACGCAGAACCACGACTTGCGGCCGGTGAGCGTCTGCACCGCGAACGACAGCCCCATGCCCGCGGCCACGTTGCCGTCGAGCAGCGCGCCGCCCGCCCAGGTGTTGGTCGAGCCGCGGTTGGCGCCGAGCGCGAGCGTCTTGGTGTCGAGGGTGACGCCGGGCACCCGGTACTTGTCCGCGGTCGGCCAGTAGGCGTTCGTCCAGTGGCCGGGCTGGGTGGCCAGGTAGAGGTAGGCGGCGCCCTCGCCGGTGTACCAGCCCTCGAGGTTCTCCGCGTTGGCGCTCTCGTACGGCTTGATCCGGGTGGTGTCCATGGCGATCGCGAAGGCGAACGCGGGCCTGCGGTGGACGATCCGCGCCATCGAGGTCGCCACGACGGAGGTGGTGGACTCGGCCCCGACCGGGATCGCCTGGTCGGCGGCGACGGCCCGGCCCAGCGCGATCGACGAGGTGCGCACCTGCTCCAGCGGCACCGGGTCGTAGCTGAAGAAGTCCTGGTAGGTGTCCGCGGTGATCCACCCCTTGACCTGCGAGCGCAGCGTCAGCGCCTGGCTCGCGGGGAAGACCCGGGCGAGCTGGAGCAGGGTGGCGCTCGTCAGCCGGCCGATGCGGTGGTCGGTCTCGTAGAAGCGGGACAGCGCCCGGCCGCGCACCATGTCCATGAACGCCCCGCGGTAGATCCAGGGCACGTAGTTGGCCTGCGTCCAGGTGAAGACGCGCTGCACCTGGTCCGCCGTCGCCGCCCACCCGGTGCCCTGGAGGGCGACCAGCAGGTAGGTCAGGTACTGGAGCAGCGAGACTCCGTAGGAGCCGTTGTACGCGTACACCTTGTGCTGGACGAAACCCCCGTCGGGGTAGAAGCCGTCGCCGCTGGTGCTGTACGGGAAGAGGCCCGCGATCGCCGCCATGGCCTCGTCGATGACGGCCGCGTCCTGGCTCAGCGCGCCGCGCACGGTGGAGATCGCGCAGGTCCAGTTGAGGTTGGCGCCGGTGGCGGCGGCGCCGCCGACCCGGCTCGGGTCCGGCAGGTAGCGGGCGATCGCGGCCATCGCGGTGCTGATCTGGCTGGCGGAGAGCTGGTCGTACAGCGCGACGCAGGTGTCGTTGAGCGCCAGCGGGATGCCGATCTGGAAGTCCCACCAGTTGTCGTACTGCGCGCCGACGCCGTACTTGTGGGCGAGGAACCAGTCCAGGGCCGAGCGGATGTCGGCCAGCAGGCGCGTGTCGCCGGACAGCGACGAGCCGGGGGAGGCGTAGGCGAGGGCGAGTTGGCGCAGCCGGCCGATCACGTCGCGCTGCACCGCCGAGACCGAGGAGCTGTCCAGGTCCGCCCACAGGTAGGTGCGGGAGGCGGAGGTGTCCAGGCCGGCCCACAGGCCGTTCGCGGTGTCGGCCGCGTCCTGCACATAGGCGGCGATCACCGGGTCGGTGGCGCTGTAGCTGCCGATCAGGGTGTCCCGCCACTGGCTGCGGACCTGCGCGAAGTCGGCGGTGGTGGCCGCGGCGGCACGGGACGGTGCGCCGAGCGCCGAGCCGAGGAACCACGCGGGGGCCAGCGCGGCGCCGGCCAGCAGGGCGGAGCGGCGGGTGACGCCGCGGGAGTGGTGCGCAGCGGACATGGCAGGACCCTCACGGTAGGGGGAGACGGCAGCCGGAAGCGGACCGGAGCAGCGGGCCGGTGCCGGGGGCGTGAGGGATGGTGGCGCCGGGCGCCGGTGGAAGTCAAGGGATAATACGTATTAGCATGGGGTCCGGCGGAGAGTCCGGCGGTCAGCGGCCGGATCGCGCCGGGTGCCGGCCGGGCCGGCGGAGCGGAAGGGGGGCGTTACGATGCGGGACGTGACACAGCGCCGCAGACGGGTGACCCAGGCCGAGGTGGCCCGCCTCGCGGGCGTCTCCCAGGCGATGGTCTCCCTGGTGCTCAACGACTCCGACGGGGTACGCGTCGCGCCCGAGACCCGCAAGCGCGTCGAGGAGGCGCTGCGCCGGACCGGGTACACCGTGGACATCATGGGGCGGCGGCTGCGCGGCAAGTCCAACCGGATCATCGGGGTGTTCACCTACGAGGCGGTCTTCCCCTCCGGCAGCGCCGACTTCTACGGGCCCTTCCTCGGCGGCATCGAGGAGGAGTCCGAGGCGCAGGGCTTCGACCTGCTGCTCTTCACCAGCCCGGGCCGCCGCCAGGGCCGCCGCAAGGTGTACGAGGAGGGGTCCAACCGGCTGGGCATCGCGGACGGCTGCATCCTGCTCGGCCGCCACACCGACCGGGACGAGCTGGACCGCCTCGTGGACGAGCGCTTCCCGTTCGTCTTCATCGGCCGCCGCGAGTCGTCCGCCGGGCCGGTCAGCTACGTCGGCGGGGACTACGCAGCGGCGACCGCGGAGCTGTACGAGCGGCTGTGGTCCCTCGGGCACCGCCGGATCGCGCTCGTCGGCTACCGCGAGGAGAGCGAGTCGACCGCGGACCGCCGCACCGGCTACCTGCGCGCCTGCCGGAAGCACCGCAAGGCGCCGCTCGCGCTCAGCGACGACGACCCGTCCGCGGTGTACGAACGGCTGCGCGCCGACGGGGTCACCGCCGCGCTGGTGGAGGCCGCGGAGATGGCCGCGGCGCTGCGCGCGCTGGCCAACAGCTCCGGGCTGCGCGTGCCGGAGGACCTCTCGATCGGCGTGCTCGGCGACGCCGACCCCACCCAGACCTCCGGGTGGCCGCTGCGCGCTGTCCCGCACGTCGACTGGACCACCTTCCGCATCCCGCGCCGGGCCATGGGCGCCCGCGCCGTGCGCATCCTGGTCGACATGCTCCTCGGCGACACCGCGCCGGGCCGCGAGACCCAGGTCCTCCTCCCCTGCGACCTGGTCAACGGCACCACGGTCACCACGGCCCCGCACCGCTGAGGCGCCCCCCGGGGGGCGCCGCTCTGTGAAAGCTCATTCGCGCGGCCTTCACGATCAGAGCGGCGCGAGACTCGCGCACGTCAACGACTTCGACCCGGCAGAGGTGGGAGACGAGTGGAGGACGAGCCGGACGATCTCGGGGATGTCCCCAACGCGGCTGCGTCGGCGATGTCAACTCTCGTGAAAGCCCTCGCGGAGCATCGAGAGTGGTACCGCCGGAGCGACGCCGTCGTCCGGACTGTTCGTCTGCACTGCCTGGACCCACGGGGCCACCCCAGCGACAGCGAGGTCAACGAGATGCTGACGCTGTAGCGGCTCGGGCAAGGACCTTTGGGTGTCTCCCAAGACGGGCCAGCACGCGATGGAGGCGACCATGGCGGACCGATGAGCCGATGTCACTCATGGCGGATACGCTGAGCCACGATTGTCGACGGATAGTCGATCATCGTCCGTCCCCGGACGCACGACACGAAGGAGAAGGCGCGATGCCCGCTCACCGGGAGGTCCGCGAGCACTGCTCGCGCAGGAGCAGGCCCATCGCGTCGTCGCCGCCCGCACCGACGTTTCTGTCGAAACGTGCATCGACTCGATAGGTTGCCCATGCCCGGCCGTCTGCTAGAACTACACGTCGAGAACTTCCGCAGCCTGCGGGATGTGACCGTGCCGCTCGGTCCGCTCACCGTGCTGGTGGGCCCAAACGGCGCGGGCAAGTCCAATGTGCTGAAGGTGTTCGACTTCCTCGCCGACATCATCCGAACCGACCTCCAGCCTGCGCTGGACTCGCGCGGCGGATTCGACGAAGTGGCCTTCTGGGGAGGAAACAGGCCACCGACCACCCTGCGTATCCACCTCAAGGCAACCTGGACGACCAATTCCACCCTCAACGCGCCGGACGAATACGGACTGACAATCCGACGCCGTTCCCTGCGGCCGAGGACGACCGATGAACGGTCGTCCTATTACGCCCTGTCCCGTGAGGAGAGCTTCGCGTTCAAGCGAAGGCAGGGACGCGGTCGGCGCATCACCATCAAGGGCGAGGAGGCACGCATCCTCGACGTGCGTGCTGGCGAGAGCAAGGACAGTGGAAGCTTCGGCATCCGGAGGCTCAGCAGCGGTCTGTCCACACTGCCCCGGCTGGGTCCCGCCGACGGCGGCGACGAGGTGACGCGAGTGGCCGACCGCCTGTCATCGTTCCGGGTCTTCGACGTCGACGTGGCGGCGGCCCGGCAGCCGACCCGCCTGCGTGGTACGGACTTCGCCACGCTCTCCCCGCACGCCGAGAACCTGGCCGCATTCCTGATCCACCTCAGCGGTCGTGAGGAGATCTGGGATGACCTCGTGGCTGACGCCCGTACGGTCCTCCCGCAGCTTGAGAACATCGAATTCGAGGAGGCCGGCGGATCGACCGACCAACTCACCGTCGTATTGCGCGAGCGCGGCCTGCGCCGCTTGACCCCACTCGCCGACGCCTCTTACGGAACGGTCCGCCTCCTGGGGCTACTCGCTTTGCTGTACGACCCCAACCCCCCTGCGTTTACCTGCATCGAGGAAATCGACCACGGGTTGCATCCCCAGGCTCTGGAACTCGTGGTACAGCGGCTGCGCGAGGCAGCCGAGCGGACGCAATTCATCGTAGCCACCCACTCGCCTGCGCTCGTCAACCGGCTGTATCCGGAGGAGTTCGTCGTATGCGACCGCGACGATGAGGGCGCGTCCATCATCCCGGCCCTCACCATTGACGAGGTGAGGGACATCGTCGAGGAATCCGGTGAACAGCCGCTCGGGGAGCTGTGGTTCTCCGGGGTGCTGGGCGGCGACCTGACCGGCGGTGAACTGTGACTCCGAATGGGCGGCAAGGGGGCGGGCGAGGCGGCGCTCGGACGCAGGAACGGGGCGTCATCGTGCTCGCCGGTGAGGACCAGAACGACTGCGAGATCCTGGCCGCCCTTATACGCGCCCACCAGCCGGACCTCGGCGCGGCGGCCAAGCTGGTTCGCATCAACGACCCGGTACGGCTGCGCCGGAAGTCCGGCCCGAAGCTCGCCGCTGCCGTAGAAGCGTTGGTAGGCAAGGCGCGGGCCAAGGCTCGTCAGCAGCACGCCGAGTTGCTCGGCTTCGTGGTCCACGAGGACTTGGACGGCTACACCGACGCCCAGTACGACCGAATCCGCGCGGCGCTCACCGGCGAGTTCGCACGCCAGTGCCGTGGGTTCCTGACCGCGTTTGCGCTCGCCGCCTGGGAGAGCGAGGGCTGGCTGCTGCTCTTCCCGGACGCTTTCCCTCACGTCCGTCCGCGCTGGGAAGTCCCCGCCCACCTGCGCGACAAGGACACCGGCCGTATCAAGGACGCCAAGGAGGAGCTCAAGCGGGGACTCGGCACACCAGTCTTCCGCGAGAGCGACGGCCCCGCCGTCGCTCGCAAGGCACTGGAACACCGTCTGATTCCCTTCCCCCGCGGCATCAACCGCTCATACGCCGACTTCGTCGGGGACCTGGCCGGCTGGACCTGATTTCCGGCTGCGTGGGACCGGACGACCGTTGGCCGCGGCCTCGCACGATCGAACGCGGACGGACCTGATAAGAAGTCACCTCATATAATTCGGTGGCCGGTCAGCCGTAGTTGGGATCGTTGGGCGGCTGGTACCGGATGAGGCGTGGGTGCCGTTCTTGCGCATGGCGCCGGAGGCGCCATCGCGGCCTCAGCGTGGCGGCTCGGCCAGAGTGAAGTGCCGGCCGAGCTCGTGTTCGCGGCGACGTGGGACTGCACGTGACAACAGGCGCCTCCGGCATCGTTCGGGCCCTCCGGGGCGACAGCCCACCGCAGGTTCACCGAGTGGACCATGGCCCAGGTTCGGGGCAGCCCGGTCCTCAACTCGTCCATCGCAGCTGGCACTGCCATGACCGCGACGCCCGCGCCCTGAGGCCCCCTGGGCGCCGGGTGCCGTCGTTTTCCCGCTTGCGTTCATCTCGTTGACTTCCGCGGGTTCCTTCCCTAGCGTGCGCTAATACGAATTAGCGAGGAGGACCCGCAGGTGAAGGAAGTACGCACGGACGTGCTCGTGGTGGGCGGCGGACTCGGCGGGGTGGCCGCCGCGCTGGCCGCCACCGAGCACGGCGCACGGGTGGTGCTCACCGAGGGAAAACGCTGGCTGGGCGGGCAGTTGACCGCGCAGGCCACCCCGCCGGACGAGCACCCGTGGGTGGAGATGCTCGGCGTCACCGCGTCCTACCGGTCGATGCGGGAGGGCATACGCGCGTACTACCGGCGCCACTACCCGCTGACCGCGCAGGCGCTGCGCACCCGCCAACTCAACCCGGGGGCCGGGCTGGTGAGCCGGCTGTGCCACGAACCGCGGGTGGCGGTGGCGGTGCTGGAGGCGATGCTCGCCCCGGCCCGCAGTTCGGGGCGGCTGACGGTGCTGCGCCCCTACCGCGCGGAGTCGGCCGCGGTCGACGGCGACGCGGTGACCGCGGTGACACTGGTGCCGGACGGCGAGGGCGCCGACGGCCCGGTCACGGTGCAGGCGCGGTACGTGATCGACGCGACCGAGACCGGCGAACTGCTGCCGCTGACCGGCGCGGAGTACGTCACCGGCGCCGAGTCCCGGGCGGAGACCGGCGAGCCGAGCGCGAAGGACACCGCGGAGCCGCTGACGATGCAGGCCGCGTCCTGGTGCTTCGCCGTCGACCACGTGGACGGCGACCACACCATCGACCGCCCGGCGACGTACGACCACTGGCGCTCGGTCCGCCCGGACATCTGGCCGGGACCGCTGCTCGCGTTCTCCTGGCCCAACCCGCGCACCCTCGAACCGTCGGCCGGCTGGCTCGACCCCAACCCGGACGACGACCCGCTGGCCGTCGAGGCGGACCAGAGCAAGGACGCCGGGACGGACGACCTGTGGCGGTTCCGCCGGATCGCGGCCCGCGGGCTCTTCGCACCCGGCGCCTACGCCAGCGACATCACCCTGGTGAACTGGCCGATGATCGACTACATGGACGGGCCGCTCTTCGAGGTCCCGGCCGAGGAGGCGGCCAGGCACCGCGCCGGCGCCCGCGAACTGGCGCTGTCGGCCCTGTACTGGATGCAGACCGAGGCACCCCGCCCGGACGGCGGCACCGGCTTCCCCTCCCTGCGGCTGCGCGGCGACCTGCTCGGCACCGACGACGGCCTGGCCCAGGACGTCTACACCCGCGAGTCCCGCCGTATCCGGGCGGTCACCACGATCCGCGAGGACGACGTGTCGCTGGCGATCCGCGGCGAGCACGGCGCGACCCGCTACGCCGACTCGGTCGGCATCGGCATGTACCGGATCGACCTGCACCCCTCGACCGGCGGCGACACGTACCTCGACGTGGCGTCGGCGCCGTTCCAGATCCCGCTCGGCGCGCTGCTGCCGCGGCGGCTGACCAACCTGCTGCCGGCGGCGAAGAACATCGGCACCACGCACATCACCAACGGCGCCTACCGCCTGCACCCGGTGGAGTGGAACATCGGCGAGGCCGCGGGCGCGCTCGCCGCGCACTGCGTCGCCACCGGCCGCACCCCGCACGGCGTGCACGCCACGCCCGGCCACCTCGACGACTACCGGTCCCTGCTGGCCGGCCGCGGTGTGCCGCTGGCCTGGCCCGAGATCCGCGGCTACTAGAACCGAACCTCTGGAGCAACGATGAGAACCAGACGCCTCCGGCTCACCTCCCTCGCCCTGTCCGCCGCCTGCCTGCTGACCGCGGGCCTCACGGGCTGCTCGAACGGGTCCGGCTCGGGCGACTCGAACGTGTCGCTGCGGATGACCGTGTGGACCAACGACAAGACCCAGACCGCCCTGTTCGACAGCATCGCGGCGGCGTACCGCAAGACCCACCCGGACATCAGGTCCATCACCTTCGACTACATCCCGATCGACAACTACACCACCGCCCTGACCACGCAGGTCGCCGGCAGCAACCCACCGGACCTGGCCTGGGTCCTGGAGCGCGACGCCCCCGACTTCGTGTCGTCCGGCGCGCTCACCGACCTCACCCCGACGCTGAAGAAGACCGCCGGGTACCAGTACGGCGACCTGGCACCCGCGGCCACCAAGCTCTGGCAGCAGGACGGGGAGTTGTACGCCTACCCCTTCTCCACCTCGCCGTTCGGGATGTTCTACAACAAGGACCTGCTCAAGAAGGCAGGCGTGACCCGCACCCCGGACCAGTTGGCGGCCGCCCACCAGTGGACGTGGCAGAACGCGGAGAAGATCGCGGCGCAGGTGGCCGCGCACACCGGCAAGCAGGGCCTGGTGATGCGCGACTGGGACTACAAGACCTGGATCGAGCTGGCCGGCATCTGGCGCGGCTGGGGCGCCGACGCGTGGTCGGCGGACGGGAAGACCTGCGGGTTCGACTCGCCGCAGATGCGGCAGGCGATGACCTTCCTGCACGACGCGATCTTCACCGACAAGGCGCTGCCCGGCCCCGGAGAGACCGCCGACTTCTTCGCGGGCGAGTCCGGCCTCACCGTCACCCAGATCAGCCGGGCCACGCTGCTGGCGGACCACCCGTTCGACTGGGGCATCGTGCCGCTGCCGTCCGGCCCGGCCGGCGCCTCCCAGGTGATCGGGCAGGCGGGCGTCGGCGTGCTGGCCAAGGGCGCGCACAAGCAGCAGGCGGCCGACTTCCTCGCGTACTTCTCCGACCCGGCCAACTCCGCCAAGCTCGCCGGCTCCTTCCCGCCGGCCCGCACCAGCCAGCTCACCACCGCCACCCTGGCCAAGGCCAACCCGCTGTTCTCCACGCAGCAGTTGCAGGACGTGGTCATCGACGGCATCAAGAACGGCGCGGTGCTGCCCGCCCACAAGAACAGCGCCAAGATCGCCAACCTCGTCCAGAACGCGCTCGATCCGCTGTGGAAGTCCGGGGCGGACGTCGACTCCGTGCTGGCGGGCGTGTGCAAGGCGATCAAGCCGGCCCTGTCGGAGTGACGGCCATGAGCGACACACCGATGACACGCACCGGGCCCGGGGCGCCCGAACAGCGCGCCAACCACGGCCGGCTGCGCACGCTGCGCCGCGAGGACGCCCTCACCGGCTGGCTGTTCGTGCTGCCGCAGGCCCTCGGCTTCCTCGCCTTCGTCCTCTACCCCCTGATCGCGGTCGTCTACTACAGCTTCCACCACTCCAACGTGCTCTCCGGCGTGACGACCTACGCCGGCACGAAGAACTACACGCAGCTGATCCACGACCCGGCGACACCGTCGGTGGCGCGGGCCACGGTGCTGTTCTGCGCCGGGCTGGTGGTGCTCAACATCTGCCTGGCCCTGCTGCTGGCGGTACTGCTCAACCAGCGGCTGCGGGGCACCACGGTGTTCCGCACGCTCTTCTTCTCCCCCGTCGTGGTCTCGCTGGTGGCCTGGACGATCACCTGGAACTTCCTGCTCCAGCACAACGGCGGCGTCAACTCGCTGCTGCGGGTGGCCGGCGTCGACGGGCCCAACTGGCTGCGCGGCGACACCACGTCGCTGGTGTCGGTCGTGGTGGTGCAGGTCTTCAAGAACGTCGGCCTGAACATGGTGCTGTTCCTCGCCGCCCTCCAGGGCGTCCCGCGGTCGCTGCTGGAGGCCGCGGAGATCGACGGGGCGGGGGCCTGGCGCCGCTTCCGCTCGGTGGTCCTGCCAATGATCAGCCCGACCACACTGCTGGCCACGATCGTGACCGTCAGCGGCTCCCTCCAGGTGTTCGCGCAGATCCAGATCCTGACCGGCGGCGGCCCGGACAACCGGACCAACGTCCTGGTGTACTTCTTCTACCAGCAGGCCTTCGACAACCACGACTTCGGCTACGGCAGCGCCATCGCCGTCGTCCTGTTCGCGGTCATCCTGGTGCTCACCCTGATCCAGTGGCGCCTGCGCAGGAGGTGGGTGTTCCATGAGTCTTGAGACCGCGGCCCGCCGGCCGCCGGCAAGCCCGACGGCGGCCAGTGCGCCGCCCCCGCCGCGCCGCCGCGGCAGCCGCTGGCGGAAACCGCTCCAGTACGGGCTGATGGCGCTGCTGGCGATCCCCTTCGTCTTCCCCACCTGGTGGATGATCACCTCCTCCCTGCTGCCGGAGAACGAGGTGCTCAGCTACCCGCCGAAGCTGCTGCCGCTGCACCCGCGGTGGTCCAACTACAAGGCCGCCTTCGCGCACTACCCGCTCGCCCACCAGTACCTCAACAGCCTCTACATCGCGCTGCTGGTCACCGCGGGCACCATGGTGGTCGCGTCGCTGTCGGGGTACGCCTTCGCCCGCATCCCCTTCCCCGGCAGCAAGGTGCTCTTCCCGCTGATCCTGACCGGGCTGCTGATCCCGACCGAGGTCACGATCATCCCGCTGTTCAAGATGGTCGACCGGCTCGGGCTGACCAACACCCACTGGCCGCTGATCGTCATCCCCGTCCTCGGGGCGCCGAGCGTGCTCGGCACGTTCGTGATGCGGCAGTTCTTCCTCGCCGTCCCCGACGAACTCGAGGACGCCGGGCGGATGGACGGCCTGAACCGGTTCGGGCTCTACTTCCGGGTGGCGCTGCCGCTGGCCCGCCCGGCACTGGCGTCGGTGGCGATCTTCACCTTCCTCAACAGCTGGAACATGTACCTGGAGCCGCTCGTCTACGAGACGGACAAGCGCAACTACACGCTTCCGGTGGCGCTCACCCAGTACACCGACGCCTACGGCTCCCACCTGTGGAACGTGCAGCTCGCCGCGTCCGTCACGACCGTCGTACCGGTGCTCGCGGTGTTCGTCGCCGCCCAGCGGCACTTCGTCGAGGGCCTCGCACAGACCGGGCTGAAGGGCTGACCGGCGCCGCCGCCCCGCGCACACCGGCCGCCCGGGCAACTCGGCAGCCCGGCAAGGCTGTTGCGTGCACGGGGCCGAGGCGGCGGGCCGACGGGGCCGAGGCGGCGGGCCGGCGGGCCTGCCGCACCCCTTGACGCTGCCGATCCACGGTGGAATCGTGCAGCTTCGACAACGTTGTCAGGGCCGTGGCCCACTACCGCGAAGCGTGATCCGAAGACCCCCCGAGGCTTGTCGCGTCGAGTTGAGAGGTTGGGACGATGGTCGGTTTTCGCCTGTTCTCCGTGCACCGTCGAAGGAGGCCGGACGCACCCGGGCCGCGGCGCGTCCGGCGCGGGCCGCGCGCGGCGCGGCTGCTCGCGTCGGGCGCGGTCGCCCTGGCGGTCGGCGCGGCGCTCGCCGCGGCGCCCACGGCCACCGCGACCGCGGGCGGCGGCACGCACCCGTCGCCCGGCGCGGCCGCCGCGCCCGCGGCGGCATCGGACACCAGCGCGGCGGGGAACGCCAGTTACACCGCGGACAACCTCCCCGACTGGGCCATCGGCCCGTTCACGCGCAGCGCGGACAACCCGCTGCTGACGCCGAGCGGCAGCGGCTACGAGGCCGCCGACCTGTACAACCCGGGTGTGCTCTACCGCGGCGGGCAGTACCGGATGCTCTACCGCGCGCAGGGCACCGACGGCGGCCCGTCGCAGATCGGCTACGCCGCCGGCACCGACGGCACCCACTTCACCGAGGACACCGCCGACAACCCGGTGATCGACTTCAAGCTGGCCGGGCAGCAGTCCAAGTGCGGTCTGGAGGACCCGCGGCTGTTCGAACTCCACGGCACCTACTACTCGTTCTTCACCTCGGTCCATCCGAAGGCGGACGGCAGCTGCTACGGCTCGTACGACATCTCCGAGTCGACCTCGACCGACGGCGTCCACTGGAGCACCCCGTGGACGGTGGAGCCGAACGCCGGGAACAACAAGGACGCGGCGGTGGTCACCGGCGCCGACGGCACCCCGCGGAAGGTCAACGGCGAGTACGTCATGTACTTCGGCCAAGGCGACACCGGTACGGACATCGCGTACTCCTCGGACCTGCGCACCTGGCACGCGAAGGGCAGCAGCACCCCGCGTACGGCCGACCCGCTCGACGTGCACTACCCCAAGGGCTGGCAGCCGTACGAGGTGTCGGTGGCGGTCACCGACTACCGGACCGTGGCGGGCCGGCCCGCCAACCAGGACATCGTGGTCTTCACCGCCGGGACGCTGATGGCGAACGGCCGCTGGTTCTACGCGATCAGCGAGGAGGAGTTCTCCGGCCAGGACCCGACACTGATGCTCCACCAGCTCAGCGACGCGGTGCTCACCCCGACCCCGGACGTGCCCTACGAGTGGAACGGGCAGACGCCGAAGACCGTGTGGACCAACAGCATCTTCTTCCACGACGGCCAGTGGATGATGTACTACGGCGGCGGCGACCAGACCACCGCGCTCGCCACCGCCGGCCTGCGCCGCCCGCAGCCGGCGCCCTCGGACGGGACCCTCTTCCAGACCGGCTTCGAGCACGGCCAGCCCGCACCGGACTGGGTCGACGGCGTCGACACCTCACCGGGCGGCGGCGGCATCTCCGGGGTCACCGCCTACGGCAGCGCCAGCGGCCCGGAGGCCAGCGCCCGTCAGGTCCTCGACCACGACGGCACCAACGCGCTGATGTACTCCGGCAAGGCCGAAGGCGCGGCCGACGACCACGCCGCCATGCGGCTGTTCGACCTCGCCGCCCGGCCGGTGCGCACCAGCCGGGACACCACGCTGACGTACTGGATCTACCCACAGGCGCAAGGGAGTTCGGCGCCGGGTGTCAGCGGTGACAACAGCAGCTGTGTGGCGCTCGACCTGGTCTTCTCCGACGGCAGCGCGCTGCACGGCCTGCCCGGCTCCCCGCTCACGGCCGCCGGACAGTGCGGCACGCTGAAGCCCGACCAGTGGAACCAGGTCAGCGTGGACCTCGGGAAGGCGGCCGCGGGCCGGCAGGTGGTCCGGATCGACCTGGACTACGACCGGCCCGGCAGCAGCGGCGGCTACCGCGGCTACGTCGACGACATCGCGCTCACCGACCACGCCGCCCGGCCCGCGACGGTCAGCGCGGTCTCGCCCGCGCAGGCGGCCCCGGGGCAGCAGGTCACCGTCACCGGCAAGGGCTTCGGCTCCTCCGCGCACGGCCGGCAGCTGCTGCTGTCCGACAACGGCGTGCACTGGGGCGGCGCGGGCGACCTCGGCACCCTGCGGATCGACCACTGGTCGGACACCTCCATCACCTTCACGGTGCCCGAGCCGAGCGGCCCGGCCGTCTCGACGTCCTCGGGGCCGGGGAACATCTGGCGGGTCGAGCCGGGCAGCACGGCGAGCGTCGCCGTGGTGACCGGGCCCGGCGGGACCTCCGGCACCGGGCAGTTCACCGTCGGGGCCACCGACGACCTGTCGGACTACGTCAACGACGTGGGCATCTCGCCGGACACGAACCGCGGTTGCGGCCAGTTCGACAACGGCACCGACACCTACTCGGCGGACGCGCTCGCCGCGGCCACCCCGCATCCGCTCACTCCCGGCGCCGACGTCAGCGTCGGCGGGCTGTCCTTCACCTGGCCGCAGGCGCAGCCGTGCGGCAACGACAACGTGCGGGCGCTCGGCCAGACCGTCCTGATGCCGCACCGGTCGGGCGCCACCCGCATCGGCTTCCTCGGCGCGGCCACCAACGGCGCCCACTCCGGCACCGTGACGATCCACTACACCGACGGCAGCAGCGGCACCGCGACGCTCGCGCAGTCGGACTGGGGCACCGCGCCCGGCACCGGCAACACCGAGGTCGCCGCGATGACCTACCGCAACCAGGCGGTCGGCCGGCAGGACCACGCCTTCTACGTCGACGAGCAGAGCGTGCCGGTGGACCCGGCCAAGGTGGTCGCGTCGATCACGCTGCCCTCCGACAAGGACCTGCACATCTTCGCGACGGCGCAGGACGGCACGCCGACCGCCGGATAGCCCGCCCGGGGGGAGCGCCACCACGGCGCTCCCCGCTCCCCTTCCGTCTCCACCTCAACGGCCCACCATCCGAACCGACTTGCGTCAACCCGCACCACGAGAGGCGTCGAACGTGCCCCAGCTCCCCCAACTCCCCGTCGACCGGCGCCGGTTCGTCCAGCTGCTCGGCGCCTCGGCCGCCCTGGCCGCGCTGCCGACCGCGCTCGCCGGCACCACCGCCTCCGCGACCGGCCGCAAGGCGGCCGCCGACCCGGTCGCCGACACCTACTACCGGGTCCTGCTCGACCACACCCGCTGGTCGGAGACCCAGTGGGACGCGGCCAAGGGCTACTACACCGCCACCGACTTCGGCTTCGCGGTCGTCCTGGGCAACGCGGTGCTGCTCACCCACGGCAGCTACGACGCCGACCGGGCCGGGATCGACGCGGCCACGCTGAAGGACCGCACGGTCGCCTCGATCCAGCACTTCGCCGTCTCCAACCGGAACAACGGCGGCACCGAGTGGGGCCGGACGCTCTTCTTCGACACCACCTTCCAGCTCTACTTCGCGCTCGCCGCCCGGCTGCTGTGGGACGACCTCGACGCCGCCACCCAGGGGCACGTCGACGCGCTGATCCGCGAACAGGCCGCGTACACCACCTCGTTGGGCACCGGCGACGACCCGCTGTCCTCGCCCTGGACGCCGAACGGCCTCAAGGGCGGCTGGTCCGGGGACACCAAGGTCGACGAGATGGGCGTCTACGCGCAGTCGCTGGTGCCCGCGCTGGTCTGGGCGCAGGACGACCCGCGCTACCCGGACTGGCTGGCGGCCTACCGGTCCTGGGCGCGCAACGAGACCGGCCTGCCCGCGGCGGACCTGGCCAACCCGGCCACCGTGGACGGCGCCGCGGTCAGCACCAACACCGGGCACAACCTGTGGGACACCTTCCTCGTGGAGAACCACGGCTCCTTCGAGCCGCACTACCAGGAGGAGGTGTGGCGCACCTCCGCGCGGACCGCGATCCACTACCTGACCGCGGGCGCCGACCTGCCGCAGGTGGTCACCGACCAGCCCAACACCGGCCCGCTGTGGCGCAGCATCCTGAACGTGATGAGCGACTCCGGCGAGCCGTTCATGCCGATGATCAACGACCGGGAGCACCTGTACGGGCGGGACGTGATCCCGCTGGCGTTCCAGGCCCAGGTGATCGGGGACCGGGCCGCCGCCCGGGCCGAACAGGCCATGGCGGAGCGGCTGGAGGCGTACCAGGGCTACCCGCCGCAGTACCGGCTGGCGAAGTTCTCCGGTGAGCCGAAGTACGAGCCGGAGGCCCGCGCCGAGGTCGCGATCAGCTACCTGCTGCACCTGTGGGCGGCGGCGTCGGGGCGCAGCGTCCGGCCGCTGTCGGAGGCGGAGTTCTTCCAGCAGGCGTCCGGCGTCATGGACTTCGGCGCGGGCCCGGGCCTGCTCTCGCACCAGACGTCCGGTGCCTGGGCGGGGGCGGTCAGCAAGGCCGGGTTCGTGAAGTTCGCCTGGCAGCCGGCGCACGACGACTGGCTGTTCAAGCTCAGCGCGGCCACCCCGGTGTTCCTGCCGGCCACCTCCGGCACGGTCGCCGGCCGGCAGGCGCGGGCGTACCACGCGGTGCGGGACGGCTTCGACGGCAGCGCGACCGTGCTGGACCTGGGCGCCGCCGGGTACGCCGGCCTGACCACCCTGCCGTCGGGCGCGGTGGTGTACGCCACCACCGGCACCGGCGACGGCGAGGGCCACCTGGAGGTCTACAACCTGACCATGCCGGGCATGCCGGGCCTCACCGGGTCGCGCACGTACCGCTGCGCCGAGGGCAGCCGCACGGTCGCGGCGGCCGACGGCGGCGGCACCACGACCGGCGGCCGGGTGGACCAGCTGGTGTTCACCCGGACCCAGGCGCGGTACCTGCGGATGCAGGGCGTCCAGGGCGACCCGACCTACGGCTACTCGGTCTACGAGTTCGAGGCGCGGGACGGCGCCGGCGGCAGCGACCTCGCGCAGGGCGGCACCGCGACCGCGTCCTCCGCCGACACCGGGATGGGCGCCCCGCTCGCGGTGGACGGCAGCACGACCACGCGGTGGGCCGTGGCGAAGGGCGACCGCAAGCGGGGCGACAGCTGGCTCGCGGTGGACCTCGGCGCGAGCCGGTCGCTGGACCGGGTCACGATCCGCTGGGAGGCGGCGGCCGGGCGCAAGTACGTCGTCCAGGGCTCGGCCGACGGGCAGACCTGGACCGATCTGGCCGCCTGGCCCACCCCGGACCTGACCAGCACCGGCGGCTGGCTCGACGTCGACGGCCGGGCCGGGCTGGTGGTGCGCGGCGGCGACCTGCCGCTGTCGGTCTACGGCGACACCGTGGTGCTCGCCGACGGGCCGTCGGCTCCGCTGCTGGTGGAGGGCATACCCGGTGCGTCGGCGCGCACCCTGGCCGGGCTGGCCGCGGGGCCGGTGCCGCGGCCGGACGCGGACGGGGTGCGGGCGGCGCTGACGGAGGACCACCTCAGCGTGTTCAACCTGACGGGCGCCGCGGTGTCCACCACTGTCGCGGTGCCGGCCGCCGGCAGCGGCCGGGTGCTGTTCGAGGGCCGGCAGACCGTCACCGCGGACGGCACCGCGCTGGAGGTCTCGCTCGGCGCGGCGTCGGCGGCGCTGCTGGCGCCGTGCCTGACGCTTCAGCCGCTGGCGGGCCGCAAGCTGCCCGCCGGGCTGATCGCGGAGGTGGTGGACGGCGCCACCGTGCGGCTGTCCGGGGCGTCCTGCCAGGTGCGGGTGACCGGCCAGGGCGCGAACGCGGTGGCGACGGTGCGGGGTACCGTCACCGTCCGGCTGCCCGGGGCGACGGCCTTCCCGGTGGACGACCTGGCGCTGGGCCGGACCGTCTTCCCGACGAACCCGCTGCCCGCGGGGATGTCCGACCCGCGCGCGGCGGTGGACGGCGACCCGCACACCGCGTGGACGCCCGGCCCGCACGGCCGGATGGTGGTGGACCTGGGCGCCTCGGCGGCGTTCACCGAGGTCCGCGCCGAGTGGACCGGGGGGCGGGTCCCGGCCGGCCGGGTCGAGGTCAGCGACGACGGCGTGGCCTACCGGAGCGCGGGCACCCTGTCCGGGTCCGGGCAGCACCGGGCGCTGGCCCTCGCGGCGACCGCCCGCTACGTCGCCCTGGCCACCGACGCGCCCGCGGCCGGCGCGGCGCGCCTGGTGTCCTTCTCGGTGCGCTGACCGGGCCCCCGGACCGGGGAGTTGCCCTGCGCGCCGGGGGCGCCGCACCGCTGCCGGTGCGGCGCCCCCGTGCGCTGGCTGTCACTTCGCCTTGCGGGCCACCGTGAAGTGGTCGATCCGCTCGCCGCTCTCGGCGATCGCGGACACCGTCAAGGTCGCCTCCCGCCCGGTGTGGGCGGGCTGGACGTCGACGGACAGGAAGGAGTAGCCGGTGTAGCGCACCCGCGACCAGTGCACGGTCTCGGTGACGTGGCCGCCCTTGGCCTGGTAGTAGCTGGGCACCGAGTCGAGGTCCTTGACGTTGCCCTCGTAGGAGTCGGCGACGGGGAAGGAGTACAGGCTCTTGCCCGCGCCGCCCGCGGTCACGTAGACGACGCCGTCGGTGGCCGGGCGGACCGTCTCGCCGATCGGCAGGTTCTTCGACACGGCGTTGGCCCGGATCGCGTCGGTGCGCTCGTAGACGTGGTTGTGGCCGTTGATCACCAGGTCCACCTGGTGCTTCTCGAACAGCGGCACCCACTGCTCGCGCACCCCGCCCTCGGAGGCGTGCTGGTTGGTGGTGGAGTAGGCGCAGTGGTGGAAGAAGACCACCAGGAAGTCGATGCCGCGCTGCTTGCGGTAGCCGGCCAGGGTCGCGTCCAGCCACGCGGTCTGGCCGCCGCCGCTGATGCCGTAGTTGGCCGGGATCTCGTACGACACGTCGTTCGCGTCGAGGGCGATGACGGCGGTGTTGCCGTAGACGAAGGAGTAGGCGCCGGGCTGGTTGGCCGGGCGGGGGCCGTTCGCCGGGAGGGTCCAGCGGGCCTCCTGGCCGCCGTAGCCGTTGGGCGAGTACCAGGCTTCCATGTCGTGGTTGCCGGTGGTGATCATCCACGGCACGCGCGAGGCGACCGACTCGGTCTGGGCGAGGAACTGGTCCCAGGTCCGCGCGTCGTAGTCGCCGGAGTCGGAGGACTGGCCGGAGCCGTCGGGGTCGGCGTAGCAGATGTCGCCCGCGTGCAGGTGGAAGGCGGGGTTGCGGGCCAGGATCAGGGAGTCGTTGGCGAGGGCGTGGTAGCTGACGCCCTGGTCGCCGAACGCGGTGAAGGTGAAGCGCTCGCTGCTCGCGGGCGCGGTGGTGAAGGAGCCGATCGTGGCGAACGCGGCGGCGTCGGCCGGGTCGAAGCCGTCGTGGCCCACCCCGTAGTAGTACGTCGTGCCCGGGTGCAGGCCGGTCAGCGTCACGTGCTGGTAGTACTGGTCGACGGCGGGCAGGCTGCTGTTCGTCAGCTGCGGGGTGTGCAGGTCGCGCACCTCCGCCTGGACCTTGTGGCTGAGCGCCCACGGCTTGAGGCCGTAGCGGACGAAGGGCTTGGTGACCGCGAGCGGCACCTGCCAGGAGACGGTGAACTGGGTGCGCGGGTCGGCCCCGTACTGGAGGTGCCGGCCGAACGGGGCGACGAGCGAGCCGTCCACGCCATGCCCGGTGGCCGGCCGGCCCACCAGGGTCGGCGCCGCGGCGCTCGCGCTCTGCCCGAGCAGACCGGAGGCGGCGACGGTGCCGGCCGCGACCGCGCCGCCGACCACCAGCCGCCGCCGGCTCAGCTTGGTGCGCAGGTACTCGTGCTGTTCGGCCATGCTCATCTTCTCGGCGAGCCTGGCCTCGATGCCCATGTTGGGAGTTTCCATGTCGGGGAAGCTGTCAGCGCGCGTCGATGCCCGGGTGTACGGGAGGCGAACAGCCGGTGGCGGCGCGCGGTCCGGCCGCCGCCCGCACCGGCCGGCCGTGCCGCCGGTGACGGGTGGGGCGGGCCGGGCGGGTGGGGGCCGTCACAGCGGCGGGGCGGCGGGCTCAAGCCTCGTCAGGGCCAGCCGTCGTCAGGGCCGGATGTCGTCAGGGCCAGATGTCGGCGTGGGCGCGGAAGGTCTCGGGGTCGCTCTCGACCGGCAGGACGCACAGCAGGTGCCCGCCGGGCGCCCGCAGCACCCGGCACTCCAGCCAGCTCGCGACCTGCTCCGCGCCGAGCGCGACCAGCCGGGCGGTCTCCGCCTGCGGGTCGTCGGTCTCGATGTCCAGGTGCATCCGCGGCGCGTCGTCGACCGCCTGAACCGCCGTGACCAGCCCGGGAATCGCGTCGTGCAGCGTGGTGAACTGCGGCTGCGGCGCGAACGGCCGGGCGGTGGCGCCGAGCGCCGCGGCCCAGAACTCCGCCGCCCGGCCCGCCTCGTCCTTCGGGGTGTCGAGCAACACGGCGTACACACGGCTGCGATGCATGGCGGGGTGCCCCTCTCGAACGGACGGTGGCACGGATGCTACGCCCGGTGCGCCGGTGCCGGCGGCGGCCCTGGGGTCAGTCCCGGTCGGCGCCGGCGAGGGCGTCGGCGACCAGGCGGGTGGCGAAGTCCCGGTCGTCGGTGAGGTGGTTGATGCGCTCGGCCAGCAGGAAGGCGGTCGCCTCCAGCGGGGTCATCTCGCTCTCGGTCCAGAAGCCGTACTGCTTGCGCCACAGGCCCGGGCCGAGGCCGGTCGCCGCGGCGATCACCAGGCCGGCCATGGTCGGGATCGCCTCGGGGCGGATGCTGCGGGGCATGTTGCGCATCGTCTCGACGAGGTCGGGCACGACGCACTCGACGACGTCCTTGCCGTGGTCCGCGTAGGCCGCGGTCAGCCAGCGTGCGAACAGGTAGATGAGCGTGCAGGCGCCGTCCAGCACGTCGTTCGCCTCGGCCGGGCTCATGGACGAGGTGAAGTGCTCGATCAGGCGCTGCTGTTCGGGGTCCGGGCCGCCGCTGTCCTCGTACACCGCCCGCAGCCGGGAGTCGACGATCATGAGGGCGGTGCCCACGTCGCCCGCCGGGGCGTACCTGGGGTCGCAGGGCGATGCCACGGGGGCCTCCTCAACTCACCGCGGTGCGCGCGGGGTTCTCGCGGGTCCGGTCGCCGACGACTCTAGGTCCGCGCCGCGGGCCGCACCCGGTACGGGGCGTTGCCTCGTCGGACCGGCACGCGGGCGCCCTCCGGTGCCGGTTTGACGCGCGGCACCGGGGCCGGCCCTTCGAGCTGCCTCGAAACGCGGCCCCGGTACGGGCGCCGGACGCACCGCGCGGGGTGGCTCAGCCGCCCAGCGGCACCGGGACGAGCGTCGCCCGGAAGTGCCGCAGGATCGGGGACTGCTCGGTGATCCGGAAGCCGTGGACGCTCTCGCCGTTCTTGACGATCTTCGCCAGCGTCTCGCCTATGTGGTCGTAGTGGCTGCGCGTGTAGACCCGGCGCGGCAGGGCGAGGCGGACCAGCTCGTAGGGCGCGCTCTTGGTCGGGTTGCCGTCCTCGTCCTCCTCGCCGAGGTAGAGGGAGCCCAACTCCGCGGAGCGGATGCCGCCTTCGAGGTAGAGCTGGCAGGCGAGCGCGTGGCCCGGGTACTGGTGGGCGGGGATATGCGGGAAGAGCCGGCCGGCGTTGAGGTAGAGCGCGTGCAGGCCGGGCGGCTCCAGGATGTCGACGCCCGCCGCGCGCACCCGGTCGGCGAGGTAGCGGGCGATGTCGGCCCGCTCGGCGAGGTAGGCCGGCTCGGTCACCTCTTTGAGGCCCTGCGCCATCATGTCCAGGTCGCGCCCGGCCAGCCCGCCGTAGGTGGCGAAGCCCTCGGTGGCGATGAGCAGCAGCTCGCAGCGCTGGGCGAGTTCGCCGTCGTTGAGGCCGATGAACCCGCCGATGTGGACGATGCCGTCCTTCTTGGCGCTCATCACGCAGCCGTCGGTGAGGCGGAACGCCTCCTCGGCGACCTGCCGCGGGGTGCGGTCCTGGTAGCCGGGCTCGTGCCGGGTGACCAGCCAGGCGTTCTCCGCGAAGCGGGCGGCGTCCAGGAAGAGCGGCACCCCGTGGGCGCGGCACAGCGCGGAGGTCTGCTTGATGTTCTCCATGGAGACCGGCTGGCCGCCGCCGCCGTTGTTGGTGATGGTGAGCAGCACCACCGCGACCCGGGAGCCGTCCGGCCCGGTGAGCGTGCGGCGCAGCTCCTCCAGGTCGATGTTGCCCTTGAAGGGGTGGGAGCTGTCCAGGTCGCGTGCCTCGGGACACGGCAGGTCCCGCGCCTCGGCGCCGGAGAGCTCGACGTTGGCCCGGGTGGTGTCGAAGTGCGTGTTGGCCAGCACCAGTTGGCCCGGCTCCAGCAGCGTGTTGAACAGCACGCGCTCGGCCGCGCGGCCCTGGTGGGCCGGCAGGATGTGGGAGTAGCCGGTCAGCTCGGTGACGGTCTCGTGGAACCGGTAGAAGGAGCGCGAGCCGGAGTACGACTCGTCGCCCGCCATGCCGGCGGCCTGCTGCGCGGCCGACAGCGCACCGGTGCCGGAGTCGGTGAGCAGGTCGATGGTCACCTCCTCGGCCCTCAGGTCGAACAGGTTGTAGTGCACACGCTGCAGCGCTTCCTCCCGCTGCTGCCGCGTGGTCACGGGAATGGGTTCCACTACTTTGATCCGGTAAGGCTCCATGCGGACCGCTGCTCCTGTCGTTCTGTCGTTCTGCGGTGCGGACTTCCGTGGTGCGGAGGTCCTGAGGGTGTGGGGGTTCCTAGGGGGTGGCGAGGGGGTGCGGGGACGCGGCGGCCGCCGGCCGCGGCGGCTGCACCCGGTACGCCTCCGCGGAGACGTACACGGTGATCCGCGGGGCCCGGCCGTCCTGGTGCACCAGCGCCACGTAGGCGACCAGGCCCACACCGTCCGCCAGCCGGCGGGAGGTCACCGCGGCCAGCGCCCGGTCGAGGGCGCCGGCGTCCATGCCGTAGCGCTCCAGCATCCGCACCGTGCGGTCGCGGGCCGCGCCGTCGTGCCCGACGTAGGCGCGTACCGGCATGTGCAGGGTGAAGCCGCTGGGCCGCCCGGTCGCGGTGTCGGTGAAGGAGTAGCAGGTCAGCGCGCGGCGGGTGGGGCTCCCGTGCTCCTCGACACCGGCGATGGCGTCGAAGAACTCCGCTGCCTGGTCCCGGCCTTCGGGGGGTGCCAGCCGGGAGTAGCGGCCGGCCTGCTCGGCGGTGAGGCGGTCGTGGGTGCAGTACACCTTCACCCGCGGCGCCGCCCACTCGCCGAGGTCGAGGGCGAGGAAGGGGTGGTCGTCGGCCGGCGGGAGCGCGTCGAACGCCTGGTGGTGGCCGAGGCGCCGGAGTGCCTCGCGGAGGGTGGCGGCGCGGCGGTCCGGGCCGTTGGCGGCCGGGTTGAGGTAGACCTTCACCCCGGGGACGCCGCCGGGCCGCAGTTCCAGCGCGCACCACAGGGCGAACGGACCGGCGGGGTGGTCGGGGAGGAACAGGTCTTCCAGCAGGTCGAGTTGGGCGGTGGAGAAGTCCCAGCGCTCGGCCATCGCGCGGATCGCCCGCAGCCCGGTCCGGCCGTTCTCCGCCAAGTCGCCGCTCTCGCACCCGGGTTCGACCAGCACGCGCAGCGCGGGAGTGGCGCCGGGCAGGAAGGCGAGCGAGTACTCGACCGGGGTGTGGTCGTCGGAAAGCAGGGTAGGCGCCGGCGGCGGGAGTGCCAACGACCGTGTCGCGGCGGGTCCGAGGCTCGCGGCCAGGACCTGGACGTAGGTTTCGGTGTCCGTGCGGTCCAGCTGCGCGATGTCGCACAGCCGGGCGAGCTGGTCGGTGACGAGACCGCCCAGCTGGGTCGGGGGGGGGGGGGGGGGGGGGGGGGGGGGGGGGGGGGGAGGGAGGGGGGGAGG